>DATHRT010000193.1:0-20585 GCA_035464915.1 Candidatus Limnocylindria bacterium | reverse complement strand
GTGTCTTCGACTTTCCCGTGGTCGCGGAAGAAATCGATCGTGGCCAGGGGCATCGTGTTCACGGTATTCGGTCCTATCAGTTCCTCGACGTAGAGCACATCCGAGTACTTCGGGTTCTTCGTCCCCGTGCTCGCCCACAGGGGGCGCTGCACGCGGCCCCCCTTCGACGCGAGTTCTTTCCATCGCGGCGTGGAGAATATCTCCCCGAATCTTGCGTATGCCAGCCGCGCATTGGCTACCGCCACCTTCCCCTTCAGGGAGATTGCCGTTTCCGCCTTGGGCGACCCCGGCCACCGGGGAATCACCTCATCCAGCAACCGGTCCACCGCCGTGTCCACCCGCGAGACGAAGAAGGAGGCCACCGACGCAACGCGGTGCGGGCTTTTGCCCGGGGCGACCAGCCTCTCCACCCCGCGAATGTACGCCTCCGCCACCTCTTCATACCGCTTCACGGAAAAGATGAGCGTCACGTTCACCGGGATGCCCCGCGCGATCGTTTCCTCGATCGCGGGCAATCCTTCCCGGGTACCGGGGATCTTGATGAGGACATTCGGCCGGTGGACCGCATGGAACAGTTCCTCCGCCCTCCCGACCGTCCGCGCGGTATCGTACGCCAGGTCCGGGTCGACCTCGAGGGATACATAGCCGTCTGCGCCGGACGAGGTGTCGTGGACGGGCCGCAGCACGTCGGCCGCGTTCCGGATGTCCTCCGTCACGATCTCCTTGTACGCCTCCATCACACCGGCGCCCCGGCCTGCAATATCCTGGATCTGCGCGTCGTATTCCCGCCCCCCGGAGATCGCCTTCTCGAATATCGTCGGGTTGGAGGTGACCCCCTTGATCCCGTCTTCGGAGACCAGGCGCAGCAGTCCTCCCGACGAGACCAGTCCGCGTTCGATGAAGTCCAGCCAGGGGCTCTGGCCGAGCCTTCCCAGTTTCACGAGAGGATTCGCCGACATGCAAGCTCCTTTCCCCGTAACAAAACGGATACCGGTTCGGTGCCCTGTTACGTTTTTCCGAGCAAAGCCTTCGCGCGGGCCGCTACATTTTCCGGTGTGATACCCAACTCCTGGAAGATGCGCCCGCCGGGCGCGGAGGCGCCGAAGCGATTGATGCCCACGGATACCCCGCCGTCCCCAACGTAACGTTCCCACCCGAACGTCGCCGCCGCCTCCACCGAAACCCTCGCACGCACGGATGGGGGCAGGACGAAACGGCGGTATTCTCCGGGCTGCTCCTCGAACCGTTCCCAGGACAGGAAACTGACCACTCGCGAGGGAGTCCCTTCCGCCTCCAGAAGGGTTGCGGCCTGGAGAGCCACGTGCACCTCCGAGCCGGAGGCAAGAAGGATCACCGCGGGACGGCCGTTCCCCCCTTCTTTGAGGATGTATGCGCCCCGGAAGACGTTTCCTTCCCGGTACACGTCCTCCGGGGGGAGGACCGGGACATTCTGCCGGGTGAGTGCTACCAAGGAGGGCCCCGCGGTACGCTCCATCGCCATCTTCCACGCCGCGGCCGTCTCGTTGGCGTCTGCGGGCCGGAAGACATGCAGGTTCGGGATCGCCCGAAGCGCCGCCAGGTGCTCGATCGGCTGGTGGGTGGGACCGTCTTCGCCGAGTCCGACGGAATCGTGGGTGAAGACGTAGATCACCCGTATACCCATGAGCGCCGCCAACCGGACAGCCGGCCTCATGTAGTCGGAAAATACAAAGAACGTGGCCCCGTAGGGGATCAGCCCTCCGTGCCGCGCCATTCCGTTGAGGATTGCTCCCATCCCGTGCTCGCGCACGCCGAAATGGAAGTTCCTCCCCCCGGGAGGCGCATCCGGGAGAAATTCCCCGCCCCCTTCAATGAGCGTCTCGGTGGAGGGGGCGAGATCGGCCGACCCTCCCGACAGCTCGGGGATCTTCGGGGCAATCGCGTTGATCACCTTCCCCGACGCCTTCCTCGTCGCCATCGCGGCGGTCCCGTGGGCAAAGGAAGGGAGGGCGCTTTCCCACCCCTCCGGGAGATCCCCCCACATTACCCTCTCCCATTCCATGGCCAGGTCCGGATAGGCGCCCATGTACGCCGCCATTTTCAGGCGCCATTCCCGCTCCCCCGCTTCCCCGCGGGGAATCGCCTCCCGGAAGTGCGCCAGTACGTCCTCGGGCACGAAGAAATCGGGCTCCTCCGGCCAGTCGAGCGCCTCCTTGGTGAGGGCCACCTCCTTGTCCCCGAGGGGAGATCCGTGGGCTTCCGCCGTGTCCTGCTTGTTCGGACTGCCGAAGGCGATGGTCGTCCGGACGATCACGAGCGTCGGGCGCTCCCGCTCCGAACAGGCCGCTTCGATCGCTCCGGACATCCCCTCGAGGTCGGTGTTCCCGTCGGCGACCGTCAGCACGTTCCAGCCGTAGGCGCGGAATCGGCCGGCGACATCCTCGCGAAACGCCAGGTCGGTCGATCCCTCGATCGTGATCCGATTATCGTCGTAGAAGGCGACGAGGTTGCCGAGGCGGTGGAAGCCGGCCAGCGAAGCGGCCTCCGAGGCAACCCCCTCCATGAGGTCCCCGTCGGAGCACAACACAACAATCCTGTGGGATACGATTTCGTGCCCCGGCCTGTTGAAGCGCTGCGCCAGCATCCGGGCGGCCATCGCCATCCCCACGGCGTTTCCGAATCCCTGTCCCAGCGGCCCGGTGGTCACCTCGACGCCGGGCGTGTGGCCGGCCTCCGGGTGCCCCGGCGTCTTGCTTCCCCATTGCCGGAACGCCTTGATCTCTTCCAGCGGGAGGTCGAACCCGGTGAGGTACAGCAGGGAGTACAGAAGCATCGACGCGTGTCCGCAGGAGAGAATGAACCGGTCCCTGCCGGGCCAATCGGGATTCCTCGGATTGAACCGCAGATATTTGGTCCAGAGAAGGTACGAGAGCGGGGCAAGCGCCATGGGTGTGCCGGGATGGCCGGATTTCGCCTTCTGCACCCCGTCCACGGAGAGAAACCGTATGGCGTTGATCGAACGCCAGGAGAGAGAACCATAGTCCACGAGCCTCGACCCCCAAATGGTTTTTAAAACGGGATTCAGGTCGCTCCCCGGAACGACTCTGGCGAGGAGCCCGGCTTATGCCGGGAGGGGTTACCCCCCCTGGGGCTGCTGTGCCTTCAGTTTCTCGTTCGGCCGGATCTCCAGCTGGACACGCCGGTTGAGCTGCCGTCCCTCCGGCGTCGCGTTGTCCGCGATCGGGTCCGTCTCCCCGTACCCGCGGACGCTCAGCCTCACCATAGGCACACCACTTTGCTCCAGGACGTCGCGTACCCGCAATGCGCGGCGCTCGGAAAGCGACTGGTTGTACTCGTGGGAGCCGGTGGAGTCGGTGTGCCCCTCGACGGTCACGTAGGTGTCCGGATACTTGACTAGAACGTCGGCCGCGGTCCGGAGAGACGAAACGGCCTCCGGCCGGACCTGGTCCCTGTCGACGTCGAAGAGGATTCCCGACGGGAGGGCGACGTAGAGCTTGTCCCCCTGCCGCTCCACGGCCGCCTCCGGAAGGCGCCGCTTCATCTCCGCCGCCTGCCGGTCCAGGTAATTGCCGATCGCTCCCCCCACCACGGCGCCGGTGGCCCCGCCGATCAGCGCGCCGCGGCCGGCCCGTTTCTTGCCTCCGATGAGCGCCCCGGCGCCCGCCCCCACTGCTGCGCCCCCCAAGGCTCCGATTGCAGTCCGCTTGTACTCGGTGGTCCCGTCGGGGTTGGTGGCACACCCGGCCGGCATCATGAGCAGAACGGCCAGGAAAATTCCCAGGATCCCATGTTTATGGTTTTTCCTCATCTCTACCTCCCTTGCACGATGGTAATACACTGCCCGTTCCCCCCGTCACGCGACGCCATCATACCACCCGCCTTCCCGGGGAAAATCCTTTCCTCGTTGATGATACCCCCCGCTGACGGATTCCGGAAGCGGCAACGAGCAAGTCCCGCCAGTTTCTCCGCATCCGGCGCAGAGACGCGCCCCGGCAAACCGTGAGACAATCGTGTTCATGGTCCCCAATAATCGGGGAGGAGCGGGATGAAGGTCCAGGTCGTCTGCTACGAGGGATATCGAGCGGTAGAGACGCCGCGCGCTTTCACCATCGGGGAGCGCCGCCTAGAAGTCACCTCCGTGCACGACCGCTGGCGGGGGGAGGACCACGAGTACGTGAAGCTCGACGCCTCGGACGGGAACCGGTACATCCTCCGGCACGACCGTGTCCGGGACGAGTGGGAGATCCACCTGATGGAAGCGGGACGGACCGGAGGGCATTAACGCAAGGGCTTCCGGGGCCAAGTGCTCGCAGGGGGCTTCCTCTAAAGCTACGCTCGCGACCTTCGTCCGCTCGCTGCCGGTTGCGGCGCATCGACCCTCTCGGTGCTCGGCCTCTTCGGGAACGGATCCCTGGACGGCGGACTTCTCCCGCTTGCGCACCTTGGCCCCGGAAGTCGGGAAAGCGGTCCTCCTACTTCCCCTCACGGATCGATTTCAGCGCGGCCAGGATCTCCTCGATGTCCATCCGCACGGTGTGGTCAGGGTCCGCCACGCCCGCCCGGACCACCCCCTGCCCGTCGAGGACATAGGTGGCGGGAACGGGAAGCTCCCACCGCCCTTCCCCGTTGTGTTTTTCCAGGTTGATCCCGAACTTGTCCCGGTAGAGCTCCTTGATCTCCTGCGGGACCGCAAACCAGAGGCGGTACTTCTTGAGCACTTCGCTCGTGGCGTCGCTCACCACGTCGATCGGAATGTTGTGCTTTTCGGCTATTGTCAGGGTGTAGTCGGGAAGTTCGGGGCTTACGGCGATCAGGTCCGCCCCGAAGGACCGGATTTGCGGTAGTGCCTTGGCCAGAGCTGCCAGCTCCAGGTTGCAGTACGGTCACCACTCTCCGCGGTAGAACGAGAGGACGACCGGCCCCGTGGCAAGGCGGTCGGCAAGACGCACGGTCTTCCCCACCTGGTTGGGGAGGGTGAAATCGGGCGCCCTCTCCCCAATATGCAACCCCGCCGCCCCGGAAGCCCGGATGCTCTCGACCCCCCGCTTCATCGTCGCCGCGATTTCCGGGGGAATCTGCCTGCCCGCCTTGAACTGCGCGATCTGTTCCGAAAGTTTCATAGGTCCTGCCCTCCCTGTGTAGTCTCTTCCGCACAGGTGGGATGCCAGGAAGGATCCGGCGATTCCGCCGCGTCACGGAATCATCTCCCGTTCCCCCGGCGAAAATGCTCCCGCCGGAAGGCAGGGGACATACCGTCCGTGGTACCATTTTTCTACCACCGACGCGGGGAGGGGGCCATGGGGAAGAAGACCGTCGACAGCTTCGGCGCCAGGACGAGGGAAACCATCGGCAGAAGGGCTTACGAGATCTTTCGCCTGGACGCTCTCGAGAAACGCGGCGTGGGGAATATCTCCCGGCTGCCTCTGTCCCTCAAGGTGCTCCTGGAGAACCTGCTGCGCCACGAGGACGGCACATCCGTGCGTCCGGGGGACATCGAGGCCCTGGCCCGCTGGAACCCCGGCGCACCGCCGGAGCGGGAGATCGCGTTTCGCCCCGCTCGCGTGCTGCTTCAGGACTTCACCGGAGTGCCAACCCTGGTCGACCTCGCCGCCATGCGCGATGCTGCCCGCCGCATGGGGGGAACCCCCGGGAAGATCAACCCGCTGATGCCCGCGGATTTGATCATCGACCATTCCGTCCAGGTGGACCGGTTCGGTTCGGCGATATCCTTCGGCGCGAACGTGGCGCGCGAGATGGAGCGGAACGGGGAGCGGTACGCCTTTTTACGGTGGGGAAAGGAAGCGTTCCGGAACCTGCGGGTGGTCCCCCCGGGGACCGGGATCTGCCATCAGGTCAATCTCGAATATCTCGCTCCTGTCGTCTTCCGGAAACGGATCGGGCGGGGGACACAGGCGTACCCCGACACTCTCGTCGGCACCGACTCCCATACCCCGATGATCAACGGCCTGGGGGTGGTCGGCTGGGGGGTCGGCGGCATCGAGGCGGAGGCCGCGCTTCTCGGCCAGCCGGTCTCCATGCTCGTTCCCGAAGTGGTGGGGTGCCGGCTCTCCGGACGGCTCCCGGCCGGTGCCACAGCGACCGACCTCGTCCTGACCGTTACCCAGATGCTGCGAGCAAAGGGAGTTGTGGGAAAATTCGTCGAGTTCTGCGGACCGGGGCTCTCCTCCCTTTCGCTGCCCGACCGGGCGACGATCGCCAACATGTCCCCGGAGTACGGCGCCACCATCGGCTTCTTTCCCGTGGACGAGGAAACAATTTCCTATCTCCTGTTTACCGGCCGGAACCGGGAGCAGGTTGCGCTTGTGGAGGAGTACTGCAAACGGCAGGGCCTGTTCTTCACGGGCGATTCCCCGGATCCCGAATTCTCGGATACCCTCTCCCTCGACCTGGCCACCGTCGAGCCCTGCCTGGCGGGGCCGAAGCGGCCGCAGGACCGGGTGCCCCTGAGCAAAGCCAGGGTTTCGTTTTCCGAATCCCTCGTCGGCTGGGGAAAGGAACCGAAGGCCTCTCCCGACGACCATGCCCGGTGGCTTGCCGAAGGGGGAAGCCCGTCGGAAGAACCGGACCTGCCGCCACCGGGGGAATCGGCGGAGGCCGGAGTGCTGGTCACCATGGGCAGGACCTCCTTCCGTCTTTACGACGGATCGGTCGTGATCGCCGCGATCACCAGCTGCACGAATACCTCCAACCCGGCCGTCATGCTCGGCGCCGGACTGCTCGCCCGGAAGGCGGTCGAACGGGGGCTCCGCACGAAACCATGGGTCAAGACAAGCCTTGCTCCGGGGTCGAAGGTCGTGAGCCAGTACCTTGCCAAGGCCGGTCTTACCCCCTATCTGGAGGCCCTGGGGTTTCACCTGGTCGGGTACGGGTGCACCACCTGCATCGGCAACTCGGGACCTCTCCCCGAACCGATCGCCGAGGGCATCCGCCGGGGGAACCTGGTCGCCGCGTCCGTCCTTTCCGGAAACCGAAATTTCGAGGGGCGCATCCATCCGATGAGCCGGGCCAACTACCTCGCCTCCCCGCCGCTTGTCGTAGCCTACGCTATCGCCGGAAACATGGACATCGATCTGCTGCGGGAGCCTGTCGGGTTCGACCCAAACGGCCTCCCCGTCATGCTCCGCGATATCTGGCCGTCGCCGGAGGAGATCACGACGGCGATCCGGTCCTTTGTGAACGCCGAAATGTTCCGTAAGGAATACGCGGCGGTGTTCGAGGGCGACGAGGAGTGGAAAGGGCTCCCGGTTCCGAAGGAGGAGTGTTTTGCCTGGGATCCTTCCTCCACCTACGTCAAGCATCCCCCCTTCTTCACCGATCTCCCCGCCAAACCGGTCCCTCCGCGGGATCTTAAGGCCTTGCGGGTTCTCGCGTCCCTGGGCGATTCGGTGACCACCGACCATATCTCCCCCGCGGGGGACATCCCGGAAGACGGTCCGGCGGGGAAGTACCTCCCCGGCCACGGCGTGGCGAAGAAGGACTTCAACTCCTACGGAAGCCGCCGGGGGAACCACGAGGTCATGATGCGCGGCACGTTCGCCAACATCCGCCTGCGGAACCTTCTCGTGCCCGGCACGGAAGGGGGGTGGACGTCGCACCTGCCGGACGGGGAGAAGATGACGATCTACGATGCGGCAATGCGGTACCAGACGGAGGGAGTCCCCCTCCTCGTCATCGCAGGGAAGGAGTACGGCGCCGGTTCCTCACGGGACTGGGCGGCCAAGGGACCGAAGCTCCTCGGCGTGCAGGCGGTGGTGGCGGAGAGCTTCGAGCGGATTCACCGAAGCAACCTTGTCGGGATGGGGATTCTCCCCCTTCAGTTCGAAAGCGGCGCCAGCAGGGAGTCCCTGGGGCTTACCGGGAAGGAGACATACGCGATCGAGGGGATCTCCGGCGGGATCTCGCCGGGAAAGCGCCTGTCCGTGCGGGTCTCCTCGAACGGAACGGAGAGGACGTTTCCCGCGATCGCCCGAATCGACACCCCGGAGGAGGTCCGGTACTACAACAACGGCGGGATCCTGCCCTATGTGCTGCGGCGGCTCGTGGGACGCAGGGCGAAGTGATGCGCTAAAGCGTATCGGATGCCGGATCGAGGACGTCGAACTTCTTCGCCCGAAGCGCGCCCCGGACCATCGGGCCGTTGACCGTGTCGAGACGCAGGAGGACGACCATCCGGTCGGATCCCTTTGTCTCCGGCGTGATGAGACAGCTTCTAAGGCCCACACCGAGCTCCCGGACGGCATCGACAAGCTCTTCGAACCGGTTCAGGGACCGGGGAAGAAACACCTCGATCCGCAGGCCCACGCCGTCGATGTCCAGGACATCGATGAAGGCGTTGATCATGTCGAGCTTGGTGATGATCCCCACCAGCTGGTCGCCGGAGAGCACGGGAAGCGCCCCGAACTTCTTCCGCTGGATGATGAGAAGCGCGTCCTCCACGGCATCCTCGGGGGTGAGGGACCAGACCTCGGTCTTCATCACCTCCCGCACCTTCCGGTCCTGGGGCTTCGGTTCCCCCGGACCGGAGGGACGGTCGCTCGTAAGGGATACGTTTCTGAGATCGGTGTCCGACAGGATGCCGACGAGCTTCCCCTCCTCCACCACGGGAAGGTGATTGATCCGGAACGTGCGCATGATGTCCGCGGCGCGCGTCAAGGGATCGTCGGGTCCGACCGTTTTCGGGTCTCTCGTCATCCTCCTGCCAACCAGCATGACCCACCCCCAGTCGTTCTTGCGGTTCCCTGCGTTGCCCGATCGGCGCCTTCTTCCGCTCCCATTATAATCCTTGCTTCCCCCGATGCATCCCGGGAAAGCATCCTTTCCTCGCCCGGGAAGAACCGGGTACACTGTTGCCCGGGGAATCGGGGTAACGGGTTCCCCCAAAAACCACGCTCATGGAAATACGGAGGAGGAGGACCGGACATGATGGATCACGGAAAATGGGCGGTCGCTGTTGCCGCCGGGGTATGCCTGCTCTTCGCCGCACAGGGACCGGCCGATGCGAAGCCCGCCTACGGGAAGACCGAGAAGAAGTCGTGCAGTTTTTGCCATGTGGGGAAGACGGGCGACAAGATCTTTACGGACGCCGGGAAGTTCTACAGCAAGAATCACACCCTGAAGGGATTCGGGGAGGAGACGAAGGCACCGGCGAAGGCCGCTCCTGCACCGGCGCTCGTCCCCGCCGCTGTTCCCGCTCCGGCCGCTGTTCCCGCCGCGGTCCCCGTCCCGGCCGCAGCAGCACCCGCCGCTGCGGAAGGCGCCCCGATGGACAAGTCCATGGCGGATGCCGGAACCCCCTGCGGGTGCGGCTGCGAGTGCTGCATGGAAGATTGCGGCAAGCACCACGGGCAGATGCACGGCAAGGGGGAGATGCCCCCAATGAGGGAGAAGATGGGGAATCATCTTGAAGAGATGAAGAAGGCGGTCTCGGACCTGCGGGAAAGCGAGAAGAAGATGGAGGCGATGAAAGAACCCGAGGCGTTCCGCGCAGCCGTCCTCGAGCACCTGAAGAAACTCGACGACCTCCAGGAGTCCCGCCTGAACCACATGGAAAAGATGATGGGGGCCGGGCACCACGGGAAGCCGGGTCCTCCACACATGCATTCCCAGTAGCTGCCGCGGGGGAGGAAAAGGGAAACGCGGCGCCCACCTCCCCCGCCCGGAGTTTCGGGATAAAAAAATAGGGGGCGGCCGTGTACCAGCCGCCCCCTATCCCTACCTGCAGACTTACGTTGGCGAAACCAGGAATTACCTCCCGCTTTCGGGTTTCCTCCTCCGGAGAGCCAGCCCGAACAATACAAGGGCCAGGAGACCGTACGACCCGGCCGCCTCCTTCCACCCTCCGCCGGTGCCGACCACGGAGCACCCTCCGCCGGCCGCATCGGTCGATAGATCGATGGTTCCCCCCCCCGAGGCGGCGGGAACCGCTACGCCGACGGGATCGAGGATCTTTCCATCGGCCGTTCCATCCATATCTCCCTTTCCTCCGTCGGTAACTTTCAAGGTGACGGTATTGCCGTCGATGACCGCATCGGGGTACTCATAGAACCCGCCGGAATCGACCTTGTACACCTTGCTCCCCGCGGGGAACGCTTCGGGATAGGTGAGCGTCACCGTATCCGTCTCCCCGGTCGAAATACCGACGATTTCGTAAGCTATGATTCCGTCACGGAATTCATATCCCGAGGGCATGCCCGTCGGGATCACGGACGGATCCGTTTCGGATGTCGCCTTGATCTTCTTGAAACATCCGTTGGGGTGGCCGTCCAGGTTCATCGTGATCTTTCCCTTCCCCTTCGGGATCCCCGGAGTGGCATTCCGGCAGTCATTCGGGGAATCGTCCCCCGCGTCCGGGTCACCGTCGCCGTCGGAGTCGGGAGTCATGGCGATGGTTGTGAACGACCAGGACATGGTCTCCGCAAGGACAGATTGCTGCACACCCGCCGGCGGAGTGATCGTCGCCGTGTAAAAGGTGCTTTCCTTCAATAGGCATTTCGGGGTGAACGTAGCAACCGTGTTGATGGTGTTGTACGTGATGTCACCTAGTACCATCCCCTCGGTGACGCACGAGGAGTGGTCATCATCACTTTCGCTCAAGCTGGTGGTAATTGCGACGGACGAACCCTCCCTCAGCGAGAAGGTGTCTTTGTTGACTATTGTCGCGATACCCGAAGGATCCGAAACGCTCGTGTTTAAAACTGACCCGTTGGACGTGATCATGACCACCGCCGTGACAGGGACATCGAAGCTTTCGTCTTCCGGCGACACAGAAACCCCGGTCGGGGGCGGCGTATCCCCGGTCACCGTGATGCTGAAGACCTTCATGGCGGTGGTGCTGCCCGTGTCCGTCACCTGGACCGTGAAGGAAGGTGGGGGTGTCGTCGTCGACGTTGTCGGCGTGCCGCTGATCACGCCCGTTGAAGCGTTCAGGGAAAGTCCCGCGGGCAGACTCCCCGCAGTCACCGACCAGCTGTACGGGGTCGTCCCCCCCGTGGCCGAAAGCGGCTGGCTGTACGCCGTACCCACCGTCCCGGCAGGAAGCGAGGACGTCGTGATCGAGAGGGCCGGGATGCTCTGGCAATTGGAATCATTCGTGTCGTAGAGATTGTCACCGTCGTTGTCCAAGCCTTGGAAGCCGTTGGTGGACCAGTTCTCATTGATGTTGGCCTGCGCCAGGGGATTTCAGGGGGTGTTGGCCTTGGTGGCGCTCGTCCCGTAATAAGGGGGAAGCTGATTTTCCGGAGGAGCAGTCCCGGCCGAATGGCAATTGGAACATACCCCTACCCCGTTTGCTGCGTGGTGGGCCCTTAGACCGTTTCCGTTGTGGCAGCCGGTGCATCCGAGCCCCGGGACGCCCGACACACCGTCCGAGGATTTCATGTACGGGTTTCTGTTATCGCCGGAGGTATGGCAGAGGTTGCAGGCCGTGCCCATGGCCGAGGAAGCCCGATGCATCTCGTGCTTGCTTCCGGACGGGAACGTCGTCCCTTTTGGAGAGGTGCTTCCGGTAAAGGAGCCGTGACAGCTCTGGCAACCGCTATTGTATCTTTCGTAAGCATGAGCATCAGACGATAAAACCACGAAAGCCGCGAGCGCGAGAAAACAGAACAGGACGATCGGAATTCGTCCTTGGGACAATATTCCCATCTTGTAATAATGAGTACCATTTCTGCGATCCATGGAATCCCTCCCCCGCAACAGACAGGATTTAATTCCGAACCATGTAACATTCTGAATAGGATAGAGAATTAGCCTCCTTTCCCCTGTTTTTTCCCCAATGAAATCCGTTCGGTTAGAAGTCTTCGGAATGTGAATGGTAATAATTACTGCAACGGGTGCACCCAACAATCGTGAGGGAACCGGAGGAGGGGCATCCTCAGGGGGGGGACATAATCCGGAGAAAGAGGCAACCTATTGCTTTTAAAGAGGAAGATGCTCCTGCTCGCGCTATTTCGCGGGGATTGCCGCCAACGCAGGGGATAAAGGTATAATGATTCCATGGATCGGCATGCGCGCGGGCGCGAAGAGATGGAGAAAAAGTACGGCGAGGTCGAGTCCGGGTCGACTACCCTCGTCATCCGCGGGGTAACGTACCGCCTGCGGGAAATACTCGCCCGCTGGATGATGGACGTCCCGGAGATCATGACCCTGGACGGGGGGACCCTGGAGGGAGACCGTTACTGGATACGCTTCATCGACAAGGACGACCGGTACTACGTCGTATTCGAGTTCAACGCGGAGTTCGACATCCTCTCGGAGATGCGGGCGGACAGCCTGGCGTGGGAAGGGGAGGACTTCTTCGCCTCCCGCTGGAGATGAAAAAGGGGTCCTGAGTCATGGGGGGGACACTCCTGAGGCGGACTGGGAGGGGACGCTCCTGAGGAGGGAAAAGATAACAGCAAGGAATGTCCCCTCTGTCGTCCTCATTTACGACGGAGAGTGCCCGGTGTGCCGGAGCGCCGTTGACTGGATCCGGGCCCGCTCGGACCCCGAGGCGTTCGAGTTTTTTTCCTGCCACTCGGAGGATCTCCCCCGGCGATTTTCTCAGATTACGAAAAGCGCCTGCCTTTCGGCGGCGCACCTCGTCCTCCCGGACGGAAGGGTCCTGGCCGGCGAGCAGGCAGCGGCCGAGGTCTTCGCGCACCTCCCCGCGTACGGCTGGCTGGCACGCACCTTGCGCTTTCCCGTCGTGAGGACCTTCTCCCGTGCGTTCTACCGCTGGTTCGCGCACCGCCGATTTGCGATCGCCACCCTGTTCTTCCCTGGGCACAAGGATCCCTGAGGCGTAAAGGACTTGGGCAGACGCCTTTCCATGTTTAAGGCGTACCACAACTGACCGAACGCCAGGGGGAGAAAGGAGACCGTGACGGCCCGGGCAACCCGGGGAAAAAGCGGTGCCGTTCGGTAAAGGGGGAACGAGGAAAGAGGAAAAAAGCCGCCGGATTTCCCCGGCGGCCTCTTCGCTGCCTTACTGTCCTTACCTGTCTACACGCTCACACCACCCCATGGGCGGACATCGCCCGCGCCACCTTGAGGAACCCGGCGATATTGGCCCCGTTGACCAGGTTGCCGGGAGAGCCGAATTCCTCGGCGGCCTCCGAGCAGATCTGGTGCACGTTCTTCATGATCGCGTGAAGCTTGGCGTCGGTCTCGGCGAATCCCCACGCCTCGCGGCTGGCGTTCTGCTGCATCTCGAGCCCGGAGGTCGCCACCCCTCCCGCGTTGGCCGCCTTTCCGGGGCCGTAGGCGATCCCGGCGTCGATGAAGACTTTCACCCCCTCGGGGGTCGTCGGCATGTTGGCCCCCTCGCCGATGGCGATGCAGCCGTTCTTGACCAGCTTCCTGGCGTCCTTCCCCGTGACCTCGTTCTCGGTCGCCGACGGAAACGCCACGTCGCACGGGATGTCCCAGATGTTCCCGTTGGGGATGAACTTGGCGGTCCGGTGGTATTCGCAGTAGTCCCTGATGCGACGCCGCTCGACCTCCTTGAGGATCTTGACCGTGTCCAGGTTCAGCCCCTTCTCGTCGTAGATCACCCCGTTCGAGTCGCTCAATGCAATGACCTTGCCTCCCAGCTGATGGACTTTTTCCATGGTGTAGATCGCGACGTTCCCGGAGCCGGAGACGACGACCTTCTTCCCCTTCAAGCCGGTCTTCCGGTGCTTGAGCATCTCCTCGACGAAGTAGACGCAGCCGTACCCGGTCGCCTCGGTGCGGACCTGGCTCCCGCCGTAGACCAGCCCCTTTCCGGTGATGACGCCCGACTCAAACTTGTTGGTGAGCCGCTTGTACTGACCGAACATGAAGCCGATCTCCCGGCCCCCCACGCCGATATCCCCGGCGGGAACGTCCGTATACTCTCCGATGATCCTCCACAGCTCGGTCATGAAGCTCTGGCAGAACCGCATCACCTCGTGGTCGGACTTCCCCTTGGGGTCAAAGTCGGAGCCTCCCTTCGCCCCGCCGATCGGGAGCCCCGTAAGGGAATTCTTGAAGATCTGCTCGAACCCGAGGAACTTGATGATCCCCAGATACACCGAGGGGTGGAACCGAAGCCCTCCCTTGTACGGACCCAGCGCGCTGTTGAACTGCACGCGGAACCCGCGGTTGATCTGGACCTCTCCCCGGTCGTCCTGCCAGGGCACCCGGAAGATCAGCTGCCGCTCCGGTTCGCAGATCCTCTCGATGATCTTCGCCTCGGCGTACTCCGGGTACTTGACGAGAACCGGCCCCAGCGAATCGAGGACCTCCTTCACGGCCTGATGGAACTCGGCCTCCCCCGGATTCCGTTTGATCACGTCCTGGTAGATCGTCTCCAGACTTTGTGTCAACGCCATCCTCTGCCTCCTCGGGACAAAATCGTAGTAGCGGCCTACCCGGCCGCCCGTTTCATCGACTTTACTTCCTCCCGCGTGCCAGTCAAGCATCGATAGACGAATCGGATGTAATCGTATATATTCCCTCCATCTAAGGAGGCGACTCGATGGAAGGAAGGCTCGACGCCAGGCTCAAGGACCTGCCGCCCTCGGCGCTCCACGAGTTGATCGGAAGGATTTCCGCGGTCGACGAGTTCAAGGGGTGGATGCGGGGCCGTGCCGCCGCCTGTCCGCCGGTCCTCGCGCGATTGAGGAAAGAGACGATGGAATTCTCGGAGGGCGTGGCGGTTCGGTTCTCCACCCAGGCCTATTTCCCGCTGCCGCACAATCCTCCCTGGGGACGGCGGCGTCCCGGCAAGAGCGGCGAAGAACCTTCCCGGAGGGCCGGATACGGCAACCTGCTCCGGTCCGTATTCGACGGCTATCACGACATGGAGTTCGGAGAGGACCTCATGCTCCGGTTCCACGGGCGGCTGTTCCACCAAGCGGGCGCCGACCGGCCGCACCTCGGACAGTATAAAAGCGCGCCCGACAAGCCGTCGGTCTACCGTTACGGCGGGATGGAGTCCCCGGCGCTCCGCCCGACAGAGCCGCATCTCATCCCGAAGGAGATGGAGATCCTGACGCGCTGGACGTTGTCACGCCTGCGCTCTTCCGATTTTCACCCCCTCCTGGTCATCGCTTCCTTCCTCCTCGAGTTTCTCGCCATCCGTCCCTTCGCGGACGGCAACGGACGGATGAGTCGGGTCCTCGCCAACCTACTCCTCCTGCAATCCGGCTACGAATACCTTTCCTACCTCTCGCTGGACAAGGTCATCGCGAACCGTGGGATAGACTATGCCTTCGCCTTGCGAAGAGGACAGGCAAAACGAAACTCCGCCCGCCCGGACATCACGCCGTGGCTTCGTGCGTTTCTCGATTTGCTGCAGACGCAGGCGGCGGAACTCCGCGCCATCCTGGATAACCGTCCCCGGGAAGACCTCCTGTCGGGAAACCAGCGAGCCGTCCTGTCCCTGCTCGATCGCCATCCGGAGGTGAGCATTCGCCTGGTCTGCGGGGAGCTCGGCATCCCCCGCGATACCGCGAAGCAGGTCCTCGCTCGTCTCTATGATCTGAACCTGGTCCGCCGCACGGGGGCGGGGCGGGCTACGCGGTACTATCTCCTGCCCTTGTCACCCGGCTAAGAGTCCTTCTCTGAGTTCGGCAAGGTAGCAGATCGCCCGCTGCCCCGGCGAATTCGCGTTCAGGTAGACCGCCCGCCCGCCGGAAGCTTCGGGAATGTCGATGACACGAACGACGTCGGCCCAGTGGGCATCTTCCGGGAGCAGGGTCGCCAGACGGTTTTCCTTCCGCTCGAAGAACTCCTCGTTGAGGGAGTTCCCCTTCTTCCTGTAGTAGACGGCGAGGTAGAGCATGTTCGCCTCGACCAAATCGTTGAAGAAGTGGGTCCCGAGGGAGACGTCAGGGACGACGTCCCCCTGCATGCCTACGATTTCGCAGAGGATCGAAACCGTGTTGATCTCCGCGAAGGAGACGGGAACCCCCAGCGACGGGGTGCTCGTCCCCCACCGCCCCGGCCCGAGCAGCATGATGGTCTTTCTCTCCCCCGCTTCCTCCTCCTCCACGTGCGTCAACCTGCCGATCATGCGCGCGATGGAATACCGGTCGGTGACCGGCAGCTGCATATAGGCGGAGGGCACTACGTAGATCAGGCGGTCCACCGTGGTAAACGAGCTTTGCCCGACGATCGTCCCCTGGGCCTCGAGGACCACATCCACCGGGGAAAGGGCTTCCGGAACGGGAACGATTCGTCCCCCCTCCCGCACCTGCAGCGGACGGCACTGGACGAGATTGATCCGGTAGCTTCCGTCCGACAGGAAGTTCGTGGTGAACTCGACATCGACCGGATACGCGTAGGCATCCCGCAGGATCTTGAGCATCTCCCGGATATCCTCCACGAACTCCGTCTTCGAAAGGAGCCTGTCGAACGTCAGGACCCACGGGGAGGGGACGGATGGTCTGCCGTTCCCGAAGCGGTCGGACGGAACGCTTTTCTGGGTGGCGAACATCCCGACGGGAAGGGAAGGGCTCTCCTGCAGAACTTTTTCAAAAAGGAGTGGGCAGAACCGGTTCTCCGCAAGGTCGAGAACGTCGACCCTCCTCTGGGCGTACTCCATCACCTCATCGAGGTTCGCCTCGGGACGCCGGAGCGGCGCGTTCAGGGCGACCACCCGGGTGTAGTCGTCGTCGCTCCGGTTGACCGCCCTCGTGCCCAGCCCGAAGACCAGCCGGATGACGCCGGACTCGGGATCGATGTACTCGCTCCACGCGTATGGGTTGTACGAAAGCCCGACGCCCGCGATGTGCGGATAGTACAAGTGGCCGTGGAAGGCCCCGGACACCCTCTGCACCAGGATCCCCATCTGCTCGTCCCTGTCGAGAAGCCCCCGGTGGGCCCGGTAGAGGAGCGCCTCCCGGCTCATGCTGCTCGCGTAGACGATCTTGACCGCCGACAGGAAGGCGGACAACCGTTCTTCCGGCGACCCCTGGTTCGGGCAGAAGACGCTTTCGTACTTGCCCGTGAACGCGTTGCCGAACCCATCCTCCAGCAGACTGCTCGACCGGACGATGATCGGGGACTGGCCGAAGTATTCGAGCATGGCAACGAACTGCTCCCGGAGGAAGGAGGGAACGGTTCCCGACAGGATCTTTTCCTGCACCTCCTCGGAGCCGTCGAGGAAGGTCGTGGGGGTCCGCTGGCTCCGGCGGATCCCCCAGCACCCGTTCCGGACGAGGTAGGTGTAGAAGACGTCCGACCCGATGTAGAAGGAGTCGTGCCGCTCCAGCTTCTCCTGCCACTTCCCGTCCGTCCGGCGCAGGATGGCGCGGGCCAGGAGCATCCCGACCGATTTCCCCCCGAGCAGCCCCGTTCCGATCATGCGCTTCCGGATGGCGAGAAGGTCGGACAGGTCGAGGTACTTCAAAGCGAGGGAGATGATCCGCTCGTCGCGCGTCACCATCATGCGAAGAAGCCACCGGTAGAGATTGTCCGCCTCCTCGGGTGGCATCTCCCCACTCTCGACGTGGTCCAGGGCTTCCTTCGCCTGGACGAACTTCCTCTCCCAGATGTCGAGCGTCCGGGAGACGGAGTCGGCCGGAAGCGACGTGATCCCGTCCAGAACTTCCGCCAGGACGGAACTCTCGGCCACCGGCAGGAACTCGTCCTTCTCCCAGACGTGGGGAAGGTACATTGTGGGGGAATACCGCTTGTCGACCTTCAGGGGGTGCACGTAGAGCCTGTCCCCGTAGCGGAAGATGTCAAGCAATAGCTGCGTCGTCTCCCGGATGGCGGAGACGGCATCCATGGAGTGAAAGCCCCGGAACAGCGCGAAGTACGTCACGGTGTCCAGCTCGTAGAGATACGGGCAGGTCACCATGAAAAAATTCCCCAGCATCAGATCGCTATACCAGTCGGCGGCCAGGTCCGACAGGCAGTCGAAGACGTAGTACACTCCCCTGCCGGAATGTTCGATCACCTTGTGGATCTGGGCGGTGAACGTCTCGAACCCGACTTCGGGGGAGAGAACGTGAATCTCCGCGCCGCACTTCTCGGGTAGGAGCGCCGGATGGCGGGCGAACCGGAAGTAGACGAGCTTCCTGCCGTTCCGGAGCGCGTTATCGCTGAACGACTTCACCAGGACGGAGTAGTCGTCGATCAGGTCGATGCGCCAGACGATGTTGTCGCCCGGGATCACCCTCTCGATCACACGGTCCAGGCTTGGCAGCCCGGTCCCCGGAGTTGGCAGAGCAGAATCCATCACCTCTCCCCCTTTTCGCTTATCCCGGGCGACAAGGTGCGCGGCGGGTTTCCCCGCCGGGGCCCTGGGAAGGCGTCGTACGCGTTCACGATGCCCATTTCCAATCCCGGATCTCCGGCATGTCCTCGCCGTACCGGTTGATGTACTGCTTGTGCTCCAGAAGACGGTCCCGGATCTCCTGCTTCATGTACCCTGCCTTCGGCCCCAGCGCCGGCACCCGGTCGATCACGTCCTCCGCGAGGTGGAACCGGTCGAGATCATTCAGGACCACCATGTCGAACGGAGTCGTGGTCGTTCCCTCCTCCTTGTACCCGCGCACGTGGAGGTTCCCGTGGTTCGTCCTCCGGTAGGTCAGGCGGTGAATGAGCCATGGGTATCCGTGGAAGGCGAAGATGATCGGCCGGTCCTTTGTGAAGATGGCGTCGAAATCCCGGTCGGAGAGGCCGTGGGGGTGCTCGCTCGGCGGCTGGAGCCTCATGAGGTTCACCACGTTGACGACCCGGACCCGGAGCTCGGGCGCCATCCTCCGCAGGAGAGAGACCGCCGCGAGGGTCTCCAGGGTCGGGACGTCCCCCGCGCACGCCATCACGACATCCGGTGCGGCTCCCCCGTCGTTGCTGGCCCATGCCCAGATCCCGATCCCCGCAGTGGAATGCTTGATCGCCTCGTCCATGGAGAGCCACTGGGGCGCGGGTTGCTTCCCGGCGACGATGACGTTGACGTAATCCCGGCTCCGCAGGCAATGGTCGGTCACCGACAACAGGGTGTTCGCGTCGGGGGGAAGATAGACCCGGATGATGTCGGCCTTCTTGTTCACCACATGATCGATGAAGCCGGGATCCTGGTGGCTGAACCCGTTGTGGTCCTGTCGCCAGACATGGGAGGTGAGAAGGTAGGTAAGCGACGCGATCGGACGGCGCCACGGAATGTGACGCGTGACTTTCAGCCATTTCGCGTGTTGGTTGAACATCGAATCGACGATGTGAATGAACGCCTCGTAGCAGGAGAAAAGCCCGTGACGGCCGGTAAGGAGGTATCCTTCGAGCCACCCCTGGCACTGGTGTTCGGAGAGCACCTCCATGACGCGCCCGTCGGACGAGAGCCCCTCGTCGGTGGGAAGCAGGTCGGCGACCCACGTCTTGTCGGTGACCTCGAAGACGGCGCCCAGCCGGTTGGAGGCCGTCTCGTCAGGACCGAAGATGCGGAAGTTCCGGGCGTCGGCGTTCCCCTTCATGACGTCCCGGAGGAACGTCCCCATCACCCGGGTCGCCTCCGCATTGACGGCACCCGGCGAGGGTACGTCGACGGCGTAGCGGCGGAAATCGGGCATCCGGAGGTCGCGCAAGAGGATCCCCCCGTTGGCATGCGGGTTCGCCCCCATCCTCCGGTTCCCTTCCGGCGCCAGTCCGGCGAGCTCGGGGCGCAGACGGCCTCCTTCGTCGAACAGTTCCTCCGGTCGGTAGCTTTTCATCCAGTCCTCGAGAAGCGTCAGGTGGTCCGGGCGGGTGGCCATCCCGGAGAGGGGCACCTGGTGGGACCGCCACGACCCTTCCGCGGGCTTCCCGTCTACTTCCTTCGGCCCCGTCCACCCTTTGGGCGTTCGCAGGACGATCATCGGCCAGCGGGGACGTGTCGTGTCGCCCGTCGCGCGCGCCCGTTCCCGGATCCTAAGGATCTCCCCGATCGCCCCGTCGAGGGCCGCGGCCATCGCCTGGTGCATCTCCTCGGGTTTCTCCCCCTCGACAAAGCAGGGATCGTAGCCATAACCGAGGAAGAGGTGCTCGAGTTCCTCCCGGGGAATCCGGGCGAGGATGCAGGGGTTCTGGATCTTGTACCCGTTGAGGTGGAGGATCGGCAGCACGGCCCCGTCCCGCACCGGGTTCAGAAACTTGTTCCCGTGCCAGCCGGTCGCAAGGGGGCCGGTTTCCGCCTCGCCGTCACCCACGATGCACGCGACGACCAGGTCGGGGTTGTCGAAGGCGGCTCCGAAAGCGTGGCTTAAGGCATACCCAAGCTCGCCCCCCTCGTGGATCGAACCCGGGGTTTCCGGCGCGACGTGGGACGGAATTCCGCCGGGGAACGAGAACTGCGTAAAGAGGCGTTTCATTCCCTCCTCGTCCTGCGAAACGTTCGGGTAATATTCGCTGTACGTCCCCTCCAGGTACGTGTTCGCGACGATCCCTGGGCCCCCGTGTCCGGGACCGCAGACGTAGATCATGTTCAGGTCGTATTCCTTGATCGTCCGGTTGAGATGGACATAGAGGAAGTTCAGCCCCGGTGTCGTCCCCCAATGCCCCAGGAGCCGGGGCTTCACGTGCCGGAGGGAAAGCGGCTCCTTGAGAAGGGGATTGTCGTAGAGGTAAATCTGGCCGAC
>DATHRT010000192.1:0-2389 GCA_035464915.1 Candidatus Limnocylindria bacterium | reverse complement strand
CGGCGCGGGGGCCTTCGCCTATATTACGTGGAGGGGAACCGGGATTTCTATCTGAAAAAACACCACGAGGGGAGCACGTTCCATGTCGTCTCCGAGGGGGAGATGGACGCCGTTATCGGATCACGGAGGGTTCTTCTGTCCCACGGCGACACCGTGAACCGGGCCGATCTCGCCTACCGGTTCTGGAAGACCGTGTCGAAAAACCCCCTCGCCTATGGCGCCCTCTCCCTCATGCCTTCTTCCGTGGTGCTGCCGGTCGCCGACCGCCTGGAGAAAACGCTCAAGACGACCAACCGCCGGTTCCGGGAATCGTTGCCCGAGAAGGAGGTCCGTGATTTCGCCCTCCGGATATTCGCCTCCGGCGTGGACTTTCTCATCATCGGACACTTTCACGAGGAGCGGATCATCCGGTTCACGCAGGGGCAGGCGACCAAGACCCTCGCGATGCTTCCTTCGTGGAAGGAGGAATGGCGGTACTTCTACCTCTCCGGGGAGGCAGAGTCCGGTTTTCGGACCTTCCGGAGCGACGAACCACTACTTTGACCCGGCGCCCCCCGGGGTCTCCGCGCGGATTGTCCTCCCCATAAGAACGACGAACAGAATCCCGGCGGCCGCTTCGATCGCCCCGAACGGGATCGCAATCCGGTCCAGCCCCAAACCCACGGGCATCACCGCCCCGGCGAGCATTCCGACAAGGCCAATGTTCGCGAGCCAGAACTGGGCCTCCGCCCAGCCGATGTTCTCCACCTTCGGAAGCCCGAAGAACATCGTGGGTATCAGCTTGTACCCGATGCCGTAGATGAGAAACAGGACGAACCCGACGAGCAGCATGTGGACGTGGACGAACTGGAAGTTGTCGTTTCCGAAGGCGATCATCCCCACGCCGAGGAGCATGCCCAGGGCAAGGTAGAGGAAGGCGATGCGGATGTACCGTCGGCAGAGCCGGTTCAGCCGTTCCTGGGTTCTCCGCTCGAGGAAAGAGAGGTCCGTCGTCATGGGTCATACCACCACCGAAAAGGAGGCTAAGGGGAGCGACGGGTCGGACACGAAGGTGACCCGGGAGCCGCAAAGCTTTTCCAACCGGAGGATCTCCTCCCGCTTCTGGTTCGCAACCGCCTCCAGCAGTGGGGGCGATACCCGGATGACGAACTCCTTCCCCGGCTCGCGTGCAAGATCACTGTGGACCCTCCGCAGCAGTTTCACTATCGCCGCATCAAGGGTGGGGAGAAGCCCCGTGCCGGCGCAGAGCTCGCACCCTTTTAGCATCACGTCGTAGAACGATATCTTCATCCTCTGCCGGCTGATGGCAACCAGACCGAACTTCCCCAGGCTGGAGACGTCGGTTTTCGCCTTGTCCCGTTTCAGCCCCTCCTTGAGAACTCTCTCCACCTCCTTGTTGTGGTTGCGTTGCTCCATGTCGATGAAGTCCACGACGATCAAGCCTCCCATGTCCCGGATCCGGAGCTGCCGGGCCACCTCGGCGGCCGCCTCCCGGTTCGTCCGGAATGCCGTGTCCTCGATGTCCCGGTCACGGGCGGATCGCCCCGAGTTGACATCGATGGACCACAACGCTTCCGTCCGGTCGATCACGATGTGGCCCCCGGACGGCAGCGGCACCTTGCGGAGGCAGGCCCGTTCGATCTGCTCCTCGAGGTTGAACCGGAAGAAGAGGGGTCGTTTCTGCCTGTAAAGCTTGAGTTTGCCTTTCTGCTTCGGATAGTAGACGTCGAAGAAATCCGACGCCTTCCGCTGGGAGTCGGGTGAATCCATCTGGACCTCGACAATGTCCGAGGAGTAGTTGTCCCGAAGGGCCCGCACCACGATGTCCTGCTCCTCGTAGAGCAACGCCGGCGCCTTCCGGGCGCGCGCCCCCTCCACGGTCCTGTTCCACAGCTTGATCAGGTTCGTCAGGTCCGCCCGCAGGTCTTTCAGCGGCTGGCCCGCCCCCACCGTGCGCACGATGAAACCCAGGTGGTCGGGGTACGAGAGCTTTTCCATGTTCTTCCGGATCCGCTCCCGCTCCTTCTCCCCGGTGATCTTCTTCGAGATCCCGTACCGCTTCATCCCCAGCATCATCACCAGGTACCGCCCCGCGATGCTGATGTACGAGGTGACCGCTGCCCCCTTGATGGGCGACTCCTCCTTGGTGACCTGTACAAGGATCTCCATCCCCGGACGCAGGTGGGGGCGCTTGTCCCCCTCGTTCCACGTTTCGAGGTTCTCGATGAGGGCTCCGCCGCAGTATTCATTCAGGGGGAGAAACCCGTGGCGCCCGCCCCCGAAATCGACGAAGGCCGCCTCGATCGCCTGGGCGACGTTGACCACCTTGGCCTTGTAGATGTTCCCCTTGAACTGTTTCCTGCGCTGGTTCTCCACCTCGAAATAGTCG
>DATHRT010000191.1:0-10479 GCA_035464915.1 Candidatus Limnocylindria bacterium | reverse complement strand
TACCGGGAGCTCACCATTCCCGAGGGAGCCCCGGCCGGGGACAAGGAGATGCTGACATTCCAGCAGGCCGTATTCGGCACGGGGCTGTATAAGTCGGTTCGCCTGCACAAGGCAAAACGGCCGGACGAAGGGATCCTCGACTTGATTGTCGAAGTGGAGGAGACTCTTTTCTTCGAAGTCGAGTTCGGTGCGGGGTACGGTACCGACACGGGCATACGTGGCTTCGTGGGCGCGAAGAACAGGAATCTGAACCGGAGGGGAAGAAGGCTGTCCGCGAACGTCACCGCGAGCCAGAAGGAGCAGATCTACGTGCTGGATCTGCGTGAGCCATGGGTTTTCGGCAACCGGTGGAAGTGGGAGGGGGGGGTGACCGCATCACACCAGGAGGCCGAACGCGAAAGCTTCAGCCTGCGGAAGACAAGCATTGTCACCAGCATCAACAAGACGGTATTCAATCGGTCGTCCCTGTCGCTGCAGTACGAATTGTCCCAGGACGACATCTTCAACGTCACTCCCGGGGCCGTCCTGTCGCCGGAGGACCAGGGGTCCGCCACCATCTCGGCTGTTCGGGGTCTGTTTGTCCTTGATTTCCGGGACGATCCGTTCAATCCGAAGCGGGGATCCTTCAACTCGGGATCCGCGGAATACGCCTCCTCCTTTCTCGGGTCGGAAGTGGACTATTTCAAGGTGGCCGGCCAATCGAGCTGGTATTTCCCTTTTTTCCGGAAGAATTCCTTCGTGGTGTCCGGCCGGGCGGGGATCGTCAGGCCCCTTAGAGACACGCAGGAAGTTCCCATCCAGAAGCGCTTTTTCCTCGGCGGGAGGACGACCGTACGAGGGTTCAAGGAGGATTCGCTGGGTCCGCGCGCCCCCGACGGGGCCCTCACAGGGGGGGATTACATGGTCAACGGGAACGTTGAACTGCGATTCCCCGTGCGGTACGGTTTCATCCTCGCCTTGTTCCTCGACGCGGGGAGCGTATGGTTCGAAGGGGATCCCGATAACGACTTCGATCTCCGGGAGAGCGCGGGCCTCGGCCTCCGGTACTTGACGCCGATCGGCCCGATCAGCCTCGACTACGGGTGGAAACTGGACAGACGGGAGGGGGAATCCTCCTCGGAGTGGCACTTCACGATCGGGGCCGTATTCTGACGGGTTCCCACGGGAGGCGTCAGGCGAGGGAGGCGAGGGCCTGCTTCCGGACGACCCGCGTCCTGGCGATGCGGTCCCCGAGCCTCTGGTGGTCGGGGTTACGGAGCAGAGCGACCGTCTCCACCACGATGGCGAGGGGGAAAACCACGTAGAACAGGAACAGCACGTTCCGGAACGAGGAGTCTATGAAGTGTATGGGGAGCCCGTCCGTGTGAACGACCCGTATGCCCATCACTTTCTTGCCGATGCTCTGCCCCGAGAGGATTCCGTCGCGGAAGAGGATATACAGCATCGCCAGAAAGTGCCCGAAGCCTCCGAGCCCGTAGAACAGGGCGAGGTAGACGATCAGGTCGATGAGAAACGCGAGGGAGCGGGTCTGCCAGTCCGCAGCGGGGAATTCTTCCGTCAAGGATTTACCTCGATGCCGGTTTGGCCTTCCATTCTATCCATTTTCCTGCTTTCTCGTCACGCGTAAATCGTGTTAGGTTTTTCCATGAATGGGAGACTTCCCACAGAAAGGACCTTGCCCTGGGGCCTGGTATCCGGTGGACATTTCCTTTTTTCGCTATCTGGATCGGCGTTTTCGCGATAACGGTCCTGTCCATCTCCCTGTCTCCGGGTGGTTTTCGTCAGGCCGGACTCCCCGCATGGTTTGCCGTCTTCGGGGAATTCGCCCTCGGCGCCGCGCTGTTCCTGTATTTCAACCGCAGGATCTTCCGGTCCGCAGACCGGTGGCAGAGGGAGATTTCCTCGGGTTCCGGAAAAGATTTCCCCGTCGAGGCGGGGCTCCTTACCCCGGTCGCGGCTGCCGTGGCGCAACGGTGCGGGCGGGAGATCGCCTCCCTCGAGGAGGAGATCCGGAACCGCGAGGAGAAATTGCGGCAGTTCGAGCGCCTCCGCCGAGACCTGGAAGAGACCCAATCGCACCTGGAGGCCAAGATCAAGGACCTGCATTCCATCTACGAGGTCTCCACGGCGGTCGCCGGCACGCTGGACACCGAGGAACTGTTCCGCATCATTCCCGAACGGGTCATGAAGGTGCTCGG
Organism: Candidatus Limnocylindria bacterium; assembly: GCA_035464915.1. Lineage (GTDB taxonomy): Bacteria > Desulfobacterota > Deferrimicrobia > Deferrimicrobiales > Deferrimicrobiaceae > CSP1-8. Next base: position 8,281 of record DATHRT010000191.1, on the reverse strand, counting down.
GCTGAACGACTTCTGCGTCCTGCTCTACCAGCCGGAATCCGGAAATCTCGTGTGCCGCGCCTCCGCGGGGATGCCTCTCTCCGTTTCCTCCGACTTCGCCATCGGTCACGGGGAAGGGATTTCGTGGCGGGTGTTTGAGTCGGGGGAGGCGGTCTACGTTCCAGATGTTCGGGCCACCCCGGATTTTCGGTATTACAACGGGGAGAAGCCGGAGGTACGGTCCTTCATGTCCGTCCCCTTGCTCTCGAAGGGAAAAGTGGTCGGCATCCTGAACGTAAATCACCCGGTGCCGAATGCTTTCGACGGGGAGTCGCTTGCGACGTTGCGCGTACTGGCTACCTACATTGCGATTGCGGTCGAGAATGCCGAGCTTTTCCACTTCGTGAAAACGCTCGCGGACAAGGATTCCCTCACCCTTCTGCACAACCACGGGGCGTTCCATACGAGGCTTCTGATCGAGCTTGAGAGGGCCGTGCGATACGGACGCTCCCTCTCCGTGATCATGCTGGACCTCGACGGCTTCAAGGAAATCAACGACACGCACGGCCACATCGTCGGGGACCGCATCCTGATGATGACGGCAGGCGTCCTTTGCGCGCATCTTCGGAAGAGCGACGTGGCCGCCCGCTACGGGGGTGACGAGTTCGCCGTGATTCTCCCCGAGACGGACCTCGCGGCGACCTCCGCCATTGCAGGCCGCATCGCGGCGGGAATTTCCCAGGTCCGCCTCGACACCAAGGAGGGGGCGACGATTTCCTTTACCGCCAGCGTTGGCTATGCGGCGTGCCTCCCGGATTCTCCGGAACGGGAAACGATTCTGAATGTCGCCGACCGGCTGATGTACGAATCGAAACGGCGGGGGCGGGGAGGAATCCTGGGCGAGCAGCTCTGATCGGGGCCCGGGGCGTCCTGTCGGTCTCCCGCCGCAGTGTGGCACGGCTTCCGGGAGGTGCGCCGCCCACTCCCGGGAGGATTCACCCTACGGCCTTAAAAAGGATCGGGGAACACTAGGAGAAGGCGGAGGAAATCCGATACGGGCAGGCGGCTGTGGTCGGTAATTGGCGCCGGAAAATGGGAATTCCGGGAAGTTTCAGGGAAGGACCGCAATTCCGAGTGAGAGCCTGTCCCGGTCAGGGAAGTTCCTCAGGGAGCAGCGGAACAAGATGACTTTTTATTCCGGAGACGTCCCCACGACCGAAGAGCTGGAGCTCCTCAATGAGAACAGGAGGAGGGTGGCGTTGGTCATCCGGGCCCGCTGGATCCTCCTGGCGATCCTTTCGATGTACGGGGTGGTCGTCCACATCTTCTTCCAGCACGAAAGCGCTGATGTGGAGTCCCTGACGTACGTCCACCTGGTCGCCCCTTTCGCCGCCGTCATGTTTGTCGCCGGCTACAACGCGTTTTTCCAGTACAGCTACCGCTGGTTCGTCCAGATCCGTTCCCTGAACCAGGCACAGCTTCTTTTCGACCTCCTCGTCGTGACGGTGATGGTCCACTTCAGCGGAGGCGCGATCTCCTGGTTCTGGACGATGTACATGGTCCTCACTCTCGAGGCCGCCCTGATCATGGACAAGAAGTCGGACACTTACGCGATCGCCCTCGGGAGCTCGATCGCCTTCGGGGGGCTTCTCACCTTCGAGTTCTACCGGATCATACTCCCGGTGGCAATGCCCTTCGAGAACAACGTTCTCCAGCAAACTTACTCGTACGTGATGATCAAGTGGGCGTGGGTCTCCTTTACCAACTTCTGCGTGGCGTTCGTGGCGGCGTTCATGATGGAGACAGTCCGACGGCGGGAGGCCCGGCTGCGGGATCTGGTGGTCCGGGACTCCCTGACGGGTCTGTACAACCGGCGCTATTTCATCTACCGGCTCAATTCGGAGATCCAGCGTGCGAAGCGATACGGGCGGACGCTCTCCCTGCTCATACTGGACGTGGACGACTTCAAGAAGTACAACGACGAGCATGGCCACCTTGCCGGCGATGCCCTGCTGCGGTCGCTCGCGGATATCCTGAAGGCCCACATCCGGCGAAGCGATGACAAGCTTTCCTACGAGGTGGACATCGCATGCCGGTATGGCGGGGAGGAATTTGCGATCATCCTTCCCGAGTCCGTGTCCGCCCAGGGGATGGTCGCCGCCGAGCGCCTCCGCCGCCGGGTCGAGACGATAGGAGCCGTTTCCGTGGCCGAGCGGATCCGGAAGAAGATCGAGGAGGCCCATCATGGAAAGGTGCACATGACGGTGAGCATCGGCGTATCCTCCTATCCCGAGCACGGCGTCGAGATCGACAGCCTGATCCGGGCCGCCGACGATGCCATGTACCTCGCCAAACGGAAAGGAAAGAACCGGGTCGTCGTGGCGGGCGGGGATACCCGGGCGGGAACACCCATGGGAGCGGCCCATGGATAGGAAAACCGTCGAGCAGTTCCGTCTCGCTCTGTTCGGTCGGATGGTGATGGGGGTGTCCCATGAGGTGGACAACCACCTGAGTGTCGTCCTCGGTTTCGCGGAACTTCTTCAGGTCATGGGGGGGGAGGAGAAGAAGGCGCTCGAAGGCGCGGGGAAGATCCTGTCGGCGGGGGAGAAGATCGCGGCGATCATCAAGCAGTTTTCCCACTACGTGCGGCCCCACGCGCCGGTCGCCGAGTCGTTTTCCTTTTTCACGGTTCTTTCGGAAATCGTTCTGTTCTCGCGGTACGACCTGGGTCGCGGCAACGTCACCCTTTTGATGCCCGCCACGGAAGGGGCGGGGCGGATGCGGGGAGACAGCAGGGATTACGCGCTTGCTCTTCTCGCGGTACTTCTCAACGGAGCGGAGGCGATGGCAGGGAGAGGGGGAGCGCTGACCGTGGGCACCGCCGTCCGGGAAGGATTCTGCCATGTCACCGTTGCCGACCGGGGGACAGGAATCCCCCAGGAGATCATGCCCCGGATATTCGAGGAGGGGTTCACCTCCAAGCCGGAATCCCTGCATTCGGGAATGGGGTTGCCCGTTGCCCGCCATATCGTTTCCGCGATGGGCGGGGACATTACCGTGGAGAACCTCCCCGGCGAAGGATGCCTCGTCGCTTTGCGGGTACCGGCCATCTGACGGAGGGATGACTGGTGCCGAAGGGGGGATTCGAACCCCCACGTGGTTGCCCACACTAGACCCTGAATCTTTTTTCGGGGGTTTTCGAATCTCTTCGGATGGGTACCCTGATCAGGTACCGGGTTGCGTGAACCCTCACACCACTTTGGGATGATAAAAAGGACGGAGCCGGTGGCCCCGTCCTTTCCCCAATCTCGTCTCCTGTTCTGCCGCTTCAAGAACCGAGGCCTTGTTCAACAGCAGGAACGGCCATTTCGGTATCCTCATCGCTGCCATTTAATGCCCAAGAGGATACACGTCCGCCTCAAGATACCCCTGGCCATCCCGCTCCCCCACCAGGCACATGACCCCCTTCCCCTTCATGATGGCCCTCAGAAACTTTTTGTTCGGGATGAAATTCCACTTCTGCAGACGATATTCAAAGCCATGAAACCTAACTTTTTCCTCGCTATCGTAGTGATGGCCGTTGTTCCGTACGATCTGGGTGACCTCCATCTTGATCGTTTCGAGATCGATGACCTCGGTTACGCAACCCACGATGATGTCCTTCATCGAATACCTCCTGTCCCTTTACACATTTCGGGGGCGGGCCCATGATTCTTTCTGTTTCTTCCCATGTTCCCATGGGCTTTAGGACAAATACACATCAGCGAAGATTGTCCCCCCCTTCTCACGGGACTTGATCCGGCACGTCACCTTCCTATGCCATAAGATCGTTTCAAGTAACTTCCTGGTGTACGTTCCGGTCAACCAGACCACATCATCCAGTTTGATCCTGTTGATGTGCACCAACTCCTTTGCCGCACACATCCGGTTGCGATTTCCGCGGTCATGCTGATGCTCGACGTAGATGTTCTCTCCGTCGACGATATCCGATACCTCGCCGGCGATTATGTCGTTTTCGCTCATGATGACCTCCTTTCCTCCCGATCCGCACCCGGCAAGAAAGCACGCGTGCCCCGCCATCCCTTACGGGAATCCGCTTCCGTGTAGCCCCATGGTGGCAGTCTTGACGTTGGTCACCTTTTATGTAGTCGCTCCTGGGTTCGAAAATAATCGTTGTCCTATCCATGAAACGAATTGGCTCCTCACCCTCTGGTTCGGGGTATTACACCAGGTCTTTGTCTTTCGGTATCGGTTCCCCTTTTTTCTTCAGAACTTCCAACCGATGGAGGATGGAGATCTCTATGTTCTGAAGGGCTTCTTTCCTCGTATTTCCGTATGCGGCGCATCTGGGTAGGGCGGGACACAGGGCACGATAATTCCCGTTTTCTTTCACCACTAAAATTGTATATGTGTACGTATTCACTGCTCTGCCTCCCCATGCAATCCCGCTTCATTCTCCGGGAATCCGCGCCATGAGAAAGAAAGCGGGTGCGATAGTCCTTGGGCGGAAACGACTCCGCCGTTGGAGAAAGATTCATACAGAAACCGGACAGAAGAAAACAGGGAAGGTTCAGGCGCGCGGAGGGTGAAAGATCTCGCAATAGTAGGGAGATTTCGGGGGAATGGTGGAAAAAACCCCCAACTCCTCGGGAGCCTTCGGAAGAAGGGACGCTCGCGTAGCGATCTCTAAATTTGTCATCGTGCAGATCAGGCAGGAACAGTTGTGGTGGGAGTCCAATTCATTTTCCGCGGTCATCTCGAAGATATCTGACTCGAAAGACAACGCGCAGACTGATCTCGCCTCACCCTGTCCCGGCAGGAACGTAAAGAAATAGTCATCCATCTTGTCGATAGGGGAAAACGTCAGGCCCAATAACAAAAGAGTCATAATTCCCGTGGTACGACCATGTATGGCTGTCTGGATCATGGATCGGATACCCGGGCTAACAGGTGCCTTTTCCTTACCCGTTTGGTTGGTCAACAGGAGGAGGGACCCTTATGTCCATTCCTACGCCGATTGCTCATACCGGTCAATGAATATATTTATTTCCCCGACTCCACCTGCTTCAGGGCATACGTGATCTGTTTCTCGCGGAACCGGGCCTTCCGCATCTTCGTCCTCCTCGTTTGTGAGGACCGCAATATGGCGGGGTTAGAACTTTAGGAATGTCCAAGAAAAGGGGTTTGGGTCAATGGAACTCATGGGCCATTCCGACTTTACAATGATGAGGCGATATGCTCACCTGACCCCGGGGCACAAGCGGAAAGCTGTAAATAATCTTCCTGAGTGGGGTATATGTAAAGTCCATGACGGGCCTCAGAGGTGTGAACATGGCGATGCTAAGCGAGAGATCGACACAGGTTTATAACGCTTTTGATCGTTATGCCCGAACCCATGATCGATTATTGATCGGGTCATTCTCCCGCGAGGAGATCGAGATTGCACTGGCGAAGTGTTCAAGGGATAGGGGCTCCCTCACCTATGTGGTGATGGAACAAAGGAGGGAGGAGTTATCGGAAGAAGAAAGACTACTTCGGAGATCCCGGGACAAATGGTTGGACAAAACCATATATTATATTCTTGGAGTAATTCCGTTGATGATAGGTTTCTACCTGACGAAATGGATTGTGGGGCCATAGAAAGAAAATTATGGTCACAAAATGGTCACAAAAGCACCCACCAAAGAAAAAGGGTTACAGGACATCGACCTGTAACCCTTTAATTTTCTTGGTGCCGAAGGGGGGATTTGAACCCCCACGTGGTTGCCCACACTAGACCCTGAATCTAGCGCGTCTGCCAGTTCCGCCACTTCGGCACCCGGGACGCGGGAGATAGAATTATAGCAAAGGTCGTTTCGCAGGCAACGGGAAAGTTGCCCCGCCGGTGGGATCCCGGGGGAGCGGAAAGGGGGAATACGGTTGCGGGACCGGTCGTTCTGGGAAACGTGGCTGCGTCAGAACGCGGGCGATCTGCGCAATCGCATGTCCTCCATCCGGGACTGGTACCGAGCCGCGGGAGTCGCTAAGGGCGAACGAAGGGGTTTCCGGGCGGCGCTGAAAAACCTCGGGGAGGGGAGGGGGCGGAAAAAAGGAGGGAAGTTCCCGCGCATTCCCGCAAGAGGCGAAGCGGCGGCATCCCGCGACCTGCGTGGAGGCGAGGGGGGAAAGGGACGGAGGGAGGTCCAACAGGAAGGACGCCTGCGTATGACGAGAGAGGGAAGATCCATCGTCGTCACGGATTCCCCCGGTGAGCCCGCGATCCGCATTCCCGGGGCTGCTCTCTCCGGGGCCCTGCCCAAGGACCGCGTGCTAGTCCGGCTGGAGAAACGACGCGGGCGCGCTCCCTCGTACGGGAGAATCATCCGTATCCTGGAACGGGGCATGAGGGAATTCGTCGGCCGGTACGCCACGGCCGGAAAACGTCCGCTCATCCGTTTCCGCGACCGTGAAGCGGATCTCCTTCTTCCCGCGGAGGTGCCGGACGGCCTTGATCCCGCTCCGGGGGAACTCGTCCTGGCGGAAATCGCTGAATACCCGTCGGCGGGAAAGGAAGGGCGCGCGAGGATCGTGCGTCTCCTCGGGGAGAGCCACACGATGGATACTCTGGCCCTTGCCGTCACGTCGGCGAGGGGTCTGCCTGCGACCTTTTCCGAAGACGCACTGGAGGAAGCGAGTCGCATCCCGCCGTCGGTCCGCTTCGCGGGAGGGAAAAAGAAGAGAAGCGAAGCGGATAGACTTCCGCGGGTCGACCAGCGGGGGATGCCGTTCGTCACGATCGACGGGGAGGACGCCAGGGATTTCGACGACGCGGTCTGCATCGTCCGCGAACGGGGGCGCGACCGCCTTCTCGTCGCCATTGCCGACGTATCGCACTACGTCCCGGCGGGGGGACACATCGACAGGGACGCCTACGAACGGGGAACGAGCGTGTATTATCCCGACCGGTGCATCCCGATGCTGCCTCCGTCCCTCTCGGAAGGCGTGTGCAGCCTCAAGGCGGGGGTAAACCGGCTTACGGTCACCGTGGATATCCCCTTCAACGAACAGGGAAAGCCGAAGCCGGCCTCCTTCTACCTCTCCGTCATCCGGAGCAGGGCACGGCTTACCTACGACGACGTGCATACCTTTCTCGCCCGACAGGGAGCCGGGAGGGGGCGGGAAAAAATCCGGGGAGAGATCGGGGAGATGCTTCGGCGAATGGAAACGGTCGCAGGACGGCTGACGCTTGCCCGCGTGGGCCGGGGAGCACTCGACCTCGATCTCCCGGAAGCGAAGATCTTTGTGCGGGGCGGTCTCCCCCGGCAAGTGGCGGCGGTCCCCCGATGGGAATCCCACCGGCTGATCGAGGAGTTCATGCTTCTGGCCAATACCGCGGTGGCCGAGTTCCTGTCCTCCCGGAACATGCCGTTCCTTTTCCGGATCCACGAGCAGCCTGCGGAAGACCGGATGGAGGAATTCGAGGAGGCCGCGGCGAGGATCCTCATGACCGTTCCGGCGACGAAGGGCCGGGATATCTCTTCGCGCCTGCAGGCGTGGGCCGCGGCGGCCCGCGGGGGGAAGTACGAGAGGCACATCAACATGCTTCTGCTCCGCAGCCTGATGCTTGCGCGATACGGCCCGGAGGCGGTTGGGCATTTCGGGCTCGCTCTCTCCCTGTACACCCATTTCACTTCTCCGATCCGTCGCTATCCCGACCTCGTCCTCCACCGGGTACTCAAAGCGACGCTGGGGGACAGGGGATACGCTCCTTATGTGAAGAGGGTCTCCGCATCCGGGAAGGAGATGGGGGCGCACCTGAGTGGGCGGGAGCGGAAAGCGATGGAGGCGGAACGCGATGTGGAGCAGCGTGCGAAAGCCCTGTATCTCTCCTCCCGGGCGGGAGAGAAGTTTACCGGGTTCATCACCTCCCTCACCGGATACGGATTCTACGTGGAACTGGACGACTGCCTTGTGGAGGGGTTCGTTCCGATATCGACTCTGCGGGACGACGAATACCGCTATTCCGCTGACCGGGGGGAGTGGCGGGGCGTCGTCCGGAAGCGAAGGCTATCCCCGGGGGACCGACTGGTCGTGCGATTGCGGCGGGCGGATGTCGACCGCGGGGAAATAGACTTCCTTTTCGTTGAAAAACTTCCGGATTCCCTTTAAAATGAAGGACAATTTGGAGGGACTATGGCCGCCAAGCTACTGCTCGCCGAGGACAGCCTTACGATCCAGAAGGTTTTCGAACTTGCTCTGAAGCAAACCGGGATCTCTCTGACCGTGGTCGACAACGGGGTCGACGCGATCCGGCTTGCGAAGG
>DATHRT010000190.1:0-33596 GCA_035464915.1 Candidatus Limnocylindria bacterium | reverse complement strand
CTGGGATTGGTATGATATAAAAACTTCCAAATTATTGTATGCCTGACCTGTTTATCGTTACCCAACCACCAGACGACAGGAGGAATTTTCATGAAACGACCTTGGGCACTGACTCTTGCCGTGGTATTTACCGCCGGTTTGGCCGCCGGATGTTCCTCCGGTACGGCGCTTAAGAACGCCCGCACATCCTTCGATAAAGCGAAGGCTGCGGGGGCGGAAACCAAAGCTCCCTACGAATATTACAGCGCCGAAGCGTATCTCGGATTAGCGGAGCATGAAAAGGATGAAGGCCACCGCCACGGGGTTGCCGAGTTTTCGGAAACATCCGAGAAGTTTTCCGCCGAGGCACTCAAGAAGGCGGGGGGAGGGGCAAAATGAGGAACCGGAATCTGATTCTCTTTTCGCTGCTCGTTCTTGCGGTCGCCTTCGCCACCGGCTGCGCCAAGCGGGGAATGACCAAGAGTGACATGGACCGCGGCGACGCGATCGAGGCCAAGATCGCCCGGGCGGAAAAAATGGGGATAAAGAACTGCAACCCGAAAGAGCTTGCGGCCGCAAAAGCCACGCTCGCCCATGCGCGTCACGAGGCGATGGAGAAAAAATATAACAAAGCCGAGGTAGATGGGTATTTTGCGGCGGCGGACAAGGCCGCAGACGACCTCATCGCCCTGATCGGCCCGTGCATGGAGAAGATGACGCCCAAGCCGATCGGTGAGCCCACTACCGGTGTCGCCCCGCCCGCACCGCCACCTCCACCTCCCCCGGTGGCCCAGCCCGCTGCCATGCCGATGCTGGAAAACATCCATTTCGACTTCGACAAGTCGTTTATCCGGGGCGACGCGAAGCCGGTATTGGGGGAGGTTGCCGCGTACATGAAGAAGAACGCCGGTGCGAAGCTTCAGGTCGAGGGGCACTGCGACGAGCGCGGCACCTCCGAGTACAACATCGCTCTCGGTCAGCGCCGGGCAGACTCGACGAGGAAATACCTGACGAATCTCGGCGTCGACGGGAGCCGGATCTCCACGATCTCCTACGGGGAGGAAAAACCGGCGGACCCGGGCCACAACGAGGCAGCGTGGGCGAAAAACCGCCGGGCGGTCTTCGTCATCCGCTGAGACGGCATGTCACTAACCCGGGGGGCCTCTTCGCCCCCCGGGTTATTTTTTTTCCGGCGCCGTCACCCGGATGTGCAGTTCCCGCAGCTGTTTCGGGTCGACCGGGGAGGGGGCGTCGGTCATCAGACAGGTGGCCTTCTGGGTCTTCGGGAAGGCGATCACGTCCCGCAGGGATTTAGCCCCCGTAAGGATCATCGCGAGCCTGTCCAGCCCGAAGGCGATCCCCCCGTGCGGGGGCGCCCCGTACTCCAGCGCCTCCAGGAGAAACCCGAATTTCCTGCTCGCCTCCTCCGGCCCGATGCTCAGCAGTTCGAACATCTTCGTCTGCACGTCCCGTCGGTGGATACGGATGCTCCCTCCCCCGATCTCCGCCCCGTTCAGAACCAGGTCGTACGCCTTCGCCCGGGCTTTTCCCGGATCGGTGTCCAGGAGGGGGAGGTCTTCGTCCAGCGGCGCCGTGAAGGGATGGTGCATCGCCACGTAACGGCGCTCCTCCGGATCCCATTCCAGCAAGGGAAAATCGGTTACCCAGAGGAACACGTGGCGGGACCGGTCGATGAGGCCGGCTTTCTCGCCGATGTGCAGCCGGAGGCGGGCGAGGGAGTCGCAGGCAATGAGATACTCGTCCGCCACGACCAGAATGAGATCCCCGGGCCTGGCGCCGCTCCTGGCGAGGAGCGCCTCGAGCTGGTCGCTCCGGAAATGCTTCGCGATCGGCGAGGCGAGGCCCGATTCGGAAACCTTCCACCAGGAAAGCCCCCGCGCACCGCCGACCTTCGCTACCTCCTCCAGTGCCGCCAGTTCGGAGCGGCTGGCAACGCCTGCCCCCGGCACGGTGATCCCCCGGATCACACCCCCTTTCCCCACAATGTCGGCGAACACGCGGAATCCGGTATCGCCGAGCTCCTTCGTATAGTCGGTGATCTCGAGACCGAAGCGGGTGTCGGGCTTGTCCGCACCAAACCGGTCCATCGCCTCCCGGTAGCCCATCCGGGGAAAGGGGAGGGGAACATCGATCCCGAGCACGTCCCGGAACACCCGGGCCATGAGACCTTCCATCATCTGAAAGAGATCCTCCCTGTCGATAAAGGACATCTCGACATCGATCTGGGTAAACTCCGGCTGCCGGTCGGCCCGAAGGTCCTCATCCCGGAAACACTTCACGATCTGGGCGTAGCGGTCGTACCCGGCGACCATCAGGATTTGCTTGAAGAGCTGCGGGGATTGGGGGAGGGCGAAGAACATCCCCGGCGAAACCCGCGAAGGTACCAGATAGTCCCGCGCTCCTTCCGGCGTGCTCTTGGTGAGAACGGGAGTCTCCACCTCGAGGAATCCATTTTCGAAGAAGTAGTCCCGTGTGGACCGTGCCAGGAGGGACCGCTGGTGGAAGGCCTTCTGGACCGAGGGACGCCGATGGTCGAGGTATCGGTACCGGAGGCGGACATTTTCCGCCACGTCGGTGTCGTCCTCGAGAGCGAACGGAATGGGCTTCGACTCGTTAAGGATCGCAATGGAGGACGCAACCACCTCGACCGCCCCGGTGGGCAGGTTCCGGTTTTCCGTCCCTTCGGGGCGCCTGCGCACCGTGCCGCGCACCGAAAGGACATACTCGGCGCGAAGGGCGTCGGCTTTTTCGTGCGCATCGGGGAAGGAATCGGGGGAGAAGACGACCTGGGCAATCCCCTCCCGGTCGCGCAGGTCCACGAACACCAGTCCCCCGTGGTCCCTTCGCCGGTGCACCCAGCCGCAAAGGACGATCTCTCTCCCGATATGTTCCGGACGCATCTGCCCGCAATAGATCGTCCTCTTGTGCTCAGGCAGAAACGCATCCACCGCTACTCCTCCTTATCGTCCACGAGGCGGCCAAACCGCCGGAACGCTTCGTCTTTGGCAAGTTCCTCCTGCACTCCCTTCGCCATGTCCCGAACCCCGACGTTTCCCCGCTCGGCCTCCGATTCGCCGAACACCACGACAAAGCGGGCCCCCGACCTGTCCGCTCGCCGGAACTGGCTCTTGACGCTGCGGCCCTCGTAGTCCATCTCGGTCCGGATCCCCATGCCGATCAACTCCATCTTCCACCGAAACGCTTCGGGGAGGAACCGGCTGCCGGAGGTGACGAGGTACACGTCCGAGGCAAGGTCCCGGGGCTTCTCCTCCCCGAGTAGCATCAGGAGGCGCTCGACCCCGATGGCGAATCCGATCGCCGGTATCCTTTCTTTCCCCCCCAGGATCTCCGCCAGCCCGTCGTAGCGCCCTCCCGCGGCTACCGCGTTCTGGGCTCCCGTGCCCGGGATGATGAATTCAAACGTGGTCCGGCGGTAGTAGTCCAGGCCGCGGACCATGCGGGGGTTGCGGGCGAAGGGGATTCCCGATTCGCGCAACGCCCCTTCCACCGACGCGAAGTGCGCGCGGCAGGGATCGCAAAGGAAGTCCAGCACGGACGGAGCGTCGACAGTCGCGCGCATGCACCCTTCCGCCTTGCAATCCAGCACGCGGAGGGGATTCTGTCCGCGGCGCCGGCGGCAGTCATCGCACAGTCGGTCTTCCCGGGAGGACAGGAAGTCCGACAGTTTCCGGTGATAGGCGGGACGGCAGTCCGGGTCCCCCAGGGTGTTGATCTCGAGGGAGATCCCCCGGAGCCCCGTCTCGTTCAGAAAGCGGTGGAGGAACGTGAGGATCTCCGCGTCCGCAAGCGGCGAATCGGTGCCGCACATCTCCGCCCCGAACTGGTGGAACTGGCGGAGCCGGCCCTTCTGGGGTCTCTCGTGGCGAAACATCGGCCCGGTGTAGAACAACCGGACGGGCCACTCCCCCAGGGCGGCACGATGGGCTTGCAGCGCCCGAACGACCGGAGCAGTCCCCTCCGGCCGCATCGTGAGGCTTTCCCCGGAACGGTCGGAAAACGTGTACATCTCCTTTTCCACGATGTCGGTCGTTTCACCGACCGAACGCGCGAAGAGTTCGGTCTTCTCGAGGACGGGGGTACGGATCTCGGAAAACCCGAACCGGGTCGCACAGTCGCGAAACGCGGTTTCCAGAGCGACCCACCTGGCGGACGCCGGGGGAAGGATGTCCTTCATCCCCCGGACGGGAGGGATGGTCACGAGACGTTCTGCGGAGGGGCGAGGTAGACCACGTTCCGTGTGGAGTCTTTCCCCCTGTACATCGCCTGGTCGGCCAGGTTCAGAAGATGCTGCTTCGTCGTGGCGTGCTCGGGAAAGGCCGCGATGCCGATGGAGATCGTCAGGCGGATATCGAAGCCACTCTCCTGGCCGAACGGCTTCTCCTCGATCATCTTGCGCATCCGTTCCGCCACCAGAATCGCCTCCTCGGCCCGTGTCTCCACGAGGAGCACGACGAACTCGTCTCCCCCGTACCGCACCACGGTGTCCGTTTCGCGGACGCAGGAGCGCAACACGCTTCCCGCCTCCACCAGCACCCTCGTCCCGACCAGGTGGCCGTGTGCGTCGTTCACGCGCTTGAAGAAATCCAGATCCATGAACAGGACCGAGAAGAAATTCCTGTACCGTTCCGACCGTTTCAGTTCCCGATCCAGCACCACGTTGAGATACCGGCTGTTGTAAAGTTTCGTAAGGTCGTCGATGTAGATCAGGTTCTGCGTATGCGTCCCGCGCTCAGCATTGAGGAGGGAGAACCGGACCTGGCGAAAGAAGAAATTGAGGGCCGTACTTCCGAGCACATCCGCGCCGGGCACTCCCCTCATCGCGAGAACAGCGAATATGCTCGATCCGGGAGAAAGGTCGAACCGGAGGGAGAAGAACGTCCGGTTCTCTCCGAGCATTGCCTCGTCCTCCGGGGTGAGGCTCGCCGCGCTCTCAGCGGGGGACACGCCGGGAACGGGTGAGGAGAGTTTCGTTATCCCCGCGCCAAACCGCAGGAGGAATATACCCGCGATCGAATCGTCGGAGAACCCCGCTGTCGCCAGGACGGAGAACCCGGTGCCCCTCCCCTCCTGCTCACGGAACAGAATCCCGAAGGAGGCCCCGAGAGACTCCTTGAACATCTCGATCACGGTGTAGCTGAGCATGTCCATATCGGTCGTCGTGATCACCGGGAAGCAATAGTCGAACAGCTCGTCGAGGGACATTTTCCGGAGGAGCCCATGCCCGAGGAAGAGGTACTTTTCCAGAGTCGGGAGCAGCTCCCGCCCGAGATTCTCCTCGAACAGGATCTCCGACGCGCCCCCCCGCAATCCTCCGAGAACGGAGGGCCCCCCTTTTTTCGGAAGGATCAGGACGAGGGGGGTCTTCGGGGCGAGCGACAGGATGTCCTGGACGAACGACTCCGCCGTCTGCGACTTTCGGAATTTCCGGGCGACGATCACAGTGAAATTCTCCCGGGAGAGGGCGGCTATCCCCTTTTCCCAATCCGCGTGAACGGTGAAATGGACTCCGGCCAGGGAGGAATCCCGGATTTGACTGTCGATCGACTTCGGATCGGGGGAGAGGATCAGGACTCGCTGTTTCGCCATTTCATCTGCCGGATAGTATCATGCGTCCGCCTTTTGCTTACCTTTCGGAGGGCAGGCGCAAGAGGAGTTCCCAGAAATTGGGTCGTCTGTTTTGCTCGATGAAAAGAATGTTTCCGTTGGACCGCATGATAACCGCCCCATTTTCCAAGAAGAATGACAAACCCGAGGGTACCAGATTCTTTTTTATCAAACAATCGCTATTTTGGGAAACGACGGCGTCGGGGGACACCGTCCGGATCCACGCCTCCGGCTTCGCCATGGCGGAACCGTGATGCGGCAGGAAGAGGACCGTTTTCGCCCCTTTCCCCACGCGGGAGTCCTCCCCCCAAGCGGAAGGTCCCCGCTCCACATCGCCGGGAAGCCACGCGGAGAAGGTCCCGTGGCGGATCTCCAGAACCAGGCTTTGTTCGTTGGTCTTTTGCCGTTCGGCCGGCTTCCCTGTCCCGCGAACGATCACCTCCGCCCCGCCCGACCGGTACCGGTCCCCTCGGGATTTCCATCGAACCCGGTCGGTCATTTGCCGCACCGCCCTCCCGAAAGCACCCGGAGATATCCCCTCGGGAATCCAGATCTCCCCTACGGGCACGGAAGACAAAACGGCCGCCGCCCCGCCGTAATGGTCCTCGTGCGGATGCGTCAGGACAAGCACATCGATCCGGCGGATCCCCCTGCTCCTGAGGTAGGGGAGAACGACGGTCTCCCCTTTGTCCCCGCGCAGGCCGCTTCCGCAGTCGACGAGCATATGCCCCCCTCCCGGGAAGGAAAGAACGTGCGCCGCTCCCTTCCCTACGTTCAGCGCGGCGAGCGTCAGGCGATGGTCGGGCAACGCCGCATACGGTGCGTGGATCCATGCCAGGAAAACGATACTGGCGATCGCCACCGAGGGCCACGGCTCCCTCCCGCGTGTGCGCAGCCAGAGGGAGCCTGCGGCCGCCGCCCCGGTACAGAGAATCGGTGCGGCGATCCCAGTGGGAGGGAGGGAATACCAGCAGGACCCGTTCCCGGAAACGGTTGCCAGTAACGCGAGGGAGTCGCTCAGGAACTCGGCGGTGATGCGGACGGGAGCCCCGAAGAGTTCGACCGAAAAGACGCCTCCCGCTACGCCGAGAAACGCACCGGCCACGCCGACGGTCCCGAGCACGGGCACGAACAGGATGTTCCACAGGATCGCTCCTGCCGGGAGCCGCCCGAAAAATGCCGCGGATACCGGTAACGTCCCGAGAAACGCCATCGTGGACCCGATCACGGCGTATCTTGCCCATCCGGCCGCCACCCGCAGGAGAGGCAACGTGCGGGATGCCGTTCGTCCTTTCCCCCCGAAGGCGGCGATCAGGAAAAAGGAGGCTCCATAGGAGAGAAGAAACGAAGGGGAGACGATCCACGACGGCGCGCACATGATCGTGAACAGGAAGAGGGCCGTCCATGCCGCGCCCGATCCGCGAACCCCCAGGAGATTCCGGAGAAAAACGACAACCGAGAGCATCCCCGCGGCGCGGATTGCGGAAACGGGGGAACCGGCCATCAGGGCATACGCCCAGCAGCCAGGCAGAGAAAGGAGGGCGGACATCCTGTTGAGGTCCGGAGCCCCGTGCCTGCGGCGAAGGACCCAGAGGGCAAACCGGATCAGGTACGACTGGACCGAATAGAAGAGGACCACGTGCAACCCCGATATGGCCAGAAGGTGGCCGAGGCCCGTTCTCCGCAGGAGGGTTACCATCGGGTGGGAAGAAGGCGGGACATCCCCCGTCGCCACGGCGCGGAGATACAGGGCGCCGTCGGAATCGCCGGCGTGCGAGGCAAGCCACCGCTCCACCCGAGCCCGGGCGCGTTGGAACACGGCCATGCCCCACCCGCTTCCCTCCGGTATCGGAAGGAAGACGGAACGGGAGGCATCGGCGAAGAACCGGTACTGGACGCGAAGCGCAAGCGCGGTCCACTCCCGCGGGATTTCCCCCGGATTCCCCCGGCTCGTTATGGCGTGCAGTCGCCCTGTCGCCCGGAGCTCGGCCGGGAACGATACGGAGGCGACCGGGTTTCGAACTGAAAGAAGGACCCGACCCGGCCGAATCGAGTCGGACCCGTCGAGGGACGAAACCTCGGCCCCTTCCACGATGCAGGTCCAGCCGGTATCGGTGTGACGGACCTGAAAAACATTTCCACGAAGAGCCACCTCCGCCCCGAGAAACGGCCGGACAAGATTTGGGTCGAGAAGAGGGAACCGGCTCGCGGCGAGGGCACCGCACAGGGCCGTGACGGCAAACGCGGCAGAGACCGGAGACCGCCGGAAAACGATCAGGAGGAGGGAAAGAAGGAGAAAACCCGACGCCACGGCGGCATGGCACGGACCGGCGGCGAGACCGAGAAAGAACCCGGAAAGGAGGGGTAGGGAAAGGAGCAGGACGGTACCTAAATTCCGGAACGGATGATCCATGCCGGGGGCGTTGCAACCCCTGTTCCATCGCACCCTCATCACGGGGGCGCCTGCGGCGGAGCCACCGGGTACCCTCAGGCGATGCGGGGGGTTCCACGAAGCGGCCTGTGGAGCGAGAGTGGAGTATCCCCGCCGGGCGGGGTCCGAATCGGCGAGCGGAACCGGCAGCGAGCGGGCGCAAGATCGCGAGCGTTTGATAACGGAGCCCCCCGGCATCCAGAGGTCCTTTCCTGAAGAGGCCGTGCACCGAGAGGGTCGATGCGCCCCGTCCGGCGAGGCGCCCGACCGAGGCGTACCCGCCGCGGTACGGTGAGGGCGGGCAACGAAGTCGGCGGGGATGCAGCGGCCCTCGAATGCCGGTATCTGAGGGAATGGATCTCTGGAGGCCGGCGAGCCAGGGGCCCCGGTGGCAGGCGCCTTCCGAAGGGGACGCGGAAGCCGTTTGTCGCGCCCCCGTTACAGGAGCGCCCCGGCAGGGAAACATTCTAAAACATCCCTTAGGTTTGCCCTGTAAATTGCTTCGCCCGTCGTGCCCGGTGGTAGGAGAGCGCGAACCGGTGTGCCTCGTCCCGGACCCGCATCAGGAGAAGAAGTACCGGATCGTTCGCCGGAAGGATTACCGGATTCTTCCGGCCGGGAAGGAAGATCCTCTCGCGGAAGACCGTCCGCCCGCCCCGGACGCGCTCCTTGGCAAGCGAGACGACCGGGACGGATCCGTACCCGGCGGCGTTCATTGCGGCCAGGGCGGAGGAGAGCTGACCCTTTCCGCCGTCGACCAGCACGAGATCGGGCATCCCGCCGAAATCCTCGTCGTGCCCGAAGCGCCGCCTCACCACTTCCGCCATCATCGCAAAATCGTCCTGCCCCGCGGTCCCGCGCACCGCGAACTTCCGGTACCACTTCTTCACCGCCTTCCCCCCGACGAACGTCACCATCGAACCCACCGGTTCGGACCCGGCGATATTCGAGACGTCGAAACCCTCGATGCGCACGGGGGCTCCGGAGAGCCGGCAAAGGGAAGCGAGTCTCGCCGACAGCCGCTCGTAGTCCGCTTCCTTTTCCTTGCGCATCCGGTTCGCCTCCGCCGCGTTCCGGTTCGCCAGCTCCACGAGGCGGGCCCTCTCCCCCTTTGCGGGAGTTCGAACGACAACCGGATTCCCCGAACACTCCGAGAGGAGGGAGGCCAGCGGCTTCGAATCCGCGATCTCGAGGGGCAGCAGGATCTCTCCGGGAAAGTAAACGCCCTCGGAGTAGTGCTGGAGCAGAAAGGAAGTGACCGCCTCCCGCTCCTCTCCCGCTACGCGGAAATGATAGGAGTGCGCATCCGAGAGCCGTCCCTCACGGACGTGGAGTATGGCCGCCGTCGACTCCGCCCCTTCCCGGAACCATCCGACGGCGTCCACATCCCCCGGTACCGCGCGGACGACCCGCTGCCGGACGAGCGTATTCCGAACGATGTCGATCCGGTCGCGCAGCCTTGCCGCCTCCTCGAACCTCATTTCCCGGGCAAGCGCGGCCATCTCCGCCTTCCAGCTCTTCAACAGATCCCGGTAATTCCCACGGAGAAACCGCACGGCGTTGTCGACGATGGGCAGGTAATCTTCCCGTGAGATCAATCCGGCGCACGCCCCGACGCACCGGCCCATCTGGTGA
Source organism: Candidatus Limnocylindria bacterium (assembly GCA_035464915.1). GTDB lineage: Bacteria > Desulfobacterota > Deferrimicrobia > Deferrimicrobiales > Deferrimicrobiaceae > CSP1-8. The sequence goes on along the minus strand of DATHRT010000190.1, from coordinate 23,905 downwards.
TTGAGACACGGCCGCGTGCGGGAGGAAAACTTTTTCCGGGAGCAGGAGCACAGGGGGAAAAAGCGAAAGAGGATCCGGAGCGTTTCCCGGATTCCGCGGGCGGAGGAAAACGGCCCGAAGTACATCGCCCCGTCCTTCGCCACCCGGCGGACCAGTTCGGGGCGGGGGTATTTCTCGTTCCGGTCGATCCGCAGGAGGAGATACTCCTTGTCGTCACGCAAGAAGATGTTGAACGGAGGCCGATGCTCCTTGATCATCGTGTTTTCGAGGAGAAGAGCCTCCTTCTCGGAGGAGGTCACGATGCACCGGACGGATGCGGTCCGGCGCAGCAAATGGGGAATCTGGGGACGGCCGTCCCCTCCTCCCCCCGCGTACTGGTGGAGTCGGGCACGCAGGTTTTTTGCCTTCCCGACGTACAGGACCTTCCCCCGGGCGTCCGCCATCAGGTAGACACCCGGAGCGCGCGGGAATGTTTTCCATCCGGAGAGGGGAGCCACCGCCTACCTCGCCTTGAGCTCGACACGCTCGAGGGCGAGCATGCGGTCCCGGATCTCGGCCGCCCGCTCGAAGTCGAGTTTTTTCGCCGCCTTCTCCATTTCCTTGCGAAGCTTCCGGAGATGGCGGGCCAGTTCCCCGGCGGAGGCGAAATCCCACGCCTCCTCCAGGATGACGGTGACGTAGTCTGCTTCGCACGCCTGCCCTATCGGCTCCGCGATATTCTTCTTCACGGTCTCGGGGGTAATGCCGTGCTCCTCGTTGAACGTCAGCTGCTTCGCCCGGCGACGCTCCGTCTCGGAAATGGCGTTCCGCATCGACCCCGTCATCCGGTCCGCGTAGAGGATTACCTTCCCCGACAGGTTCCGCGCGGCACGCCCGAAGGTCTGGATGAGGGAGCGGGCCGACCGGAGGAATCCTTCCTTGTCGGCGTCCAGGATCGCCACAAGAGAAACCTCGGGGATGTCCAGCCCTTCGCGAAGGAGATTGATGCCGATCAGGACGTCGAACTTCCCGAGTCGCAGGTTCCGGATGATGTTCACCCTCTCGACCGTGTCGATGTCGGAATGCAGGTACTGGACCCGGAGGCCCTGCCCCTCGTAGTATTCGGTCAGGTCTTCGGCCATCCGTTTGGTGAGAGTCGTCACCAGAACCCGCTCCCCGGCTTCGGCCCGCGCACGGATTTCCCCGAGCAGGTCGTCCACCTGACGGGAGGCGGGTCTCACCTCGACTTCCGGATCCACGAGGCCGGTGGGCCGTATGATCTGCTCCACCACGGCCCCCCTGCTCTCCTCCCGCTCATATTCGGCCGGCGTCGCGGAGACGAACACCGTTTGCCCCACCCTGCGGAGAAACTCCTCGAACCGAAGCGGCCGGTTGTCGAGGGCGGACGGCAGGCGGAATCCGAACGTAACCAGCGTCGACTTCCGCGAGAAATCGCCGTTGTACATCCCGTGGAGCTGGGGCACGGTAACGTGCGACTCGTCGATGAACAGGAGGAAATCGCGCGGGAAATAGTCGAGGAGCGTATACGGGGGCTGGCCGGGATCCCTGCCGTCCAGATGCCGGGAGTAGTTTTCGATTCCGCTGCAAAATCCCATCTGGCGTATCATCTCGAGGTCGTACGTCGTCCGCTGGCGCACCCTTTCCGCCTCCAGCACTTTTCCCTCCCGGGTCAGACGGTCCCGGCACTCGGCCAGTTCCGCTTCAATCCCGCGAACAGCCCGGTCGAGGTCTTCCTCCGGCGTGACGTAATGGCTGGCCGGAAAGATGACCGTCTCGGCAACGTCGTACAGCCGCGTCCCGCGCAGGGGGTCTACGTAGCGGATCCGCTCGACGGTGTCCTCGTCGTATTCGATCCGCAGGACCCGGTCCTCCTCGTAGGCGGGAAAAAGCTCCACCGCGTCGCCCCGCACGCGGAAGGTCCCCCGGTGGAAATCGATATCGTTTCGTTCGTACTGGATGTCGATGAGACGACGGATCAGGTCGTTCCGGGGGAACGTGGCGTCCCGGGTAACGCGCACCGTCGCCCTGCCGTAGAACTCCGGGGAACCGAGCCCGTAGATGCAGGAAACCGAGGCGACGACGATCACGTCGCGCCGGGTCATGACCGACCGCGTGGCGCTGTGGCGCATCTTGTCGATCTGCTCGTTGATCGAGGAATCCTTCTCGATGAAGGTGTCCGTCTGCGGTATGTAGGCCTCGGGCTGGTAGTAGTCGTAATAGGAGACGAAATACTCGACGGCGTTGTCCGGAAACAGATCCTTGAATTCCGCGAACAGCTGAGCGGCAAGCGTCTTGTTCGGGGCGATGATCAGGGCCGGCCGGTCGGTAGCGGCGATGACGTTGGCCATCGTGAAGGTCTTGCCGGATCCGGTCACCCCCAGCAGCACCTGGTTCCGCAAGCCGCGGGAAAGACCGTCCACGAGACTGCGGATCGCTTCCGGCTGGTCCCCCGAGGGGGAAAACGGCAACTTCAGATGAAACCGGTTCTCCAACGCGTCACCCCTCTACGCCATTATACGGCGACCAGGACCCTGGCTCGCGGGGGGCTTCCGCATCCGCTACGCTCGCGACCTTCGCCCGCTCACTGCCGGTTCCGCTCGACGGAGCCGCAACCTGATGTGGGGACACTCCTTTGTCCTTCGCGGAATACATCAGGAATGTCCCCCCGCTCCGCGGAACCCCCCGCATCGCCACGGGTCCCCGGTCGTCGGCAAAGCAGACGCAGGAGGGGGGCGCAGTGAGGTTAAGCGCAGCCGTGCGTGTTCATCGCACGGCGAGCCACGAACGGAGTCCCCCTCCGAGGCTGCGGAGCCGGTACCGGCGCCCACGGCCGGGACGCAGCAGCGCGGCGTGCGCTAGGGCTTGTGCTTCCAGGTCGTGCCGGCTTTCGAGTCCTCCAGAACGATCCCGAGCACGTCGAGTTCCTTGCGGATCCGGTCGGCCTCGGCGAAATTCCTGCCCGCGCGGGCGGCGTTGCGCTCCTCGATCCGCCGCTCGATCTCCTCAGGGGAAATCCCGGGCTGGTGTATACCATCTGAAGCTGCGCCGGACGTAACTTCGGGGACTTCGCCCCGGAAGTATTCCTCCGCGGAGGAGGTAAGCAGCCCGAGGACGCCGAAGAGCGGTTCGATGACCGCGTACCCCGCCAGGAACCGTCCCGCCCGTTCCGTTTCCCCGGCGATGTCGGAAGGCGCCAGCCGGTTCAGCACCCGCACGGCGTCGAAGAGGTGCCCCAGCGCAGCCGCCGTGTTGAAGTCATCGTCCATCGCCTCGGTGAACCGTTTCTCGACATCCCGGAGAGCCGCAAACTCGTCCCCGTCCGGCACGGACGATGCCTCGATTCCGGCGGATGAGCACGCCTCCGCCTTCTCCTTCACCCCGTAGAGGCGGGTAAGTCCCGCCTTCGCCTCGGCCAGGCTCCTTTCGGTGTAGTCGATCGGGCTCCGGTAATGGCTCGACACCAGGAAGAAGCGGAGTACGTCCGGCTTCACCTTTTCCAGCACGTCCCGGAGGGTGAAGAAGTTCCCGAGCGACTTGCTCATCTTTTCACTGTCGACGTTGACGAATCCGTTGTGGATCCAGTATCGCGCGAACGGTCTGCCGGTGGCGCCTTCCGACTGGGCGATTTCGTTCTCGTGGTGGGGGAAGACGAGGTCCTTTCCCCCGCCGTGGATGTCGAAGGTCTCTCCCAGGTGTTTCATCGCCATTGCCGAACACTCGATATGCCAGCCCGGCCTCCCGGGGCCCCACGGGCTCTTCCAGGCTGGCTCCCCGGGCTTCGACGTCTTCCATAGGGCGAAGTCGAGGGGGTCACGTTTCCGATCGTCCACCTCGACCCGGGCCCCCGAAAGCAGATCCTCGGTGTTTTTCCCCGAAAGTTTCCCGTACTCCGCGAAACCCCGGACCGAAAAGTACACGTCGCCGTTTACGGCGTAGGCCTTCCCCGCGGCAATCAGCCGTCCGACGAGGTCGATGATCTCGGGGATATGGTCCGTTGCCCGAGGCTCCACGTCGGGGCGCACAAGACCCAACCTGTCGAAATCCTCGTAAAAGGCCTCGATGTACCGGTTCGATATCGTGAGGTAGTCGGTCTTCTCCCGGTTGGCGCGCTGGATGATCTTGTCGTCGATGTCGGTGAAGTTGCGCACGAACGTCACATCGTATCCGCGGTACCGGAGATAGCGAACGATGATGTCGAAGGTGACGTTTGCGCGGGCATGCCCGATATGGCACAAATCGTAGACCGTCACTCCGCAAGCGTATATCTTCACGCGCCCCGGGGAAGCCGGAACAAATGCTTCCTTCCTGTTTCCCAGCGTGTTGAAAACGGTCAGGGCCATCAGGTCGTCCCCCTTTCCGTCATCGGTATCGATCCCCTGAGAAGCGCCACGGCCCAGGCGGATATCCCCTCCTTGCGTCCCTCGAATCCCATCCCCTCGGTCGTCTTGCCCTTCAGATTCACCCTGTCCTCGGTGAGGGATAGCATCCCCGCGATGGTTGCGCGGATGGCCGGGACGAGGGGAGCCATCTTCGGCTCCTCGCAGACGACAACGGCGTCGAGCCCCACCAGCCCGAACCCTTTCTCCAACATCCTCCCGCGGGCGTGGGCAATGATGCTCCGGCTGGCGATTCCTTTCGTTTCCCCCCGGCCCGGGGGGAAGTGCTGGCCGATGTCCGGCTCCCCGAGCGCTCCGTATATCGCGTCCGCGATCGCGTGGAGAAGAACGTCGCCGTCGGAGTGGCCAAGAAGCCCTCGTTCGTGCTCGATCCGGAGCCCGCCCAGCCAGAGGTCCCTGCCCTCGACCAGCGGATGCGCGTCACCCCCGATCCCGATGCGGAAGTCAACCTGCTCGCGGAGCAATCCCTCGGCTATGCGGAGATCCTCCGGGATGGTGATCTTGACATTCGATTCCTCGCCCGGCACCGGAATGACGGGATACCCCGCCCCCTCGACGAGGGAAGCGTCGTCGGTCCCCTCCCTCCCTTCCTCCCGCGCCTTCCCGTAGGCGTCCCGCAGTATCCCGGCGCGGAATCCCTGGGGAGTCTGGGCAAGCATCAGTTCGGACCGGTCCCGGGTGCAGAGGGTCTTCTCCGCCCTGTCCCATTGCTTGACGGTATCCCGGACAGGCACGACGGGCACGACCGCCCCGTGTTCCCGCGCGAGTTCCGCGCACCGATCCAGAAGATCCCGGGACACGAAGGGGCGAACGGCGTCGTGCACCAGAATGATTTCCGTTTCTTCGGGGACTGCCGCCAGGGCATTCCTCACCGAATCCTGTCTTTCCGCACCTCCGTCGACAACGGCGATGACTTTCGCCACCCGTTGGTACGATTCCTTCACCTCGTTCGAAAGAGAGGGAGGAAGGGCAAGTACGACCCCGTCTATCCGGGGGGAGCCGGTAAAGGCCGACAAGGATCTGTCGAGGAGGGGGCGCCCCGCGAGAGGGAGAAACTGCTTGGGGAGATCCCCCCCCATCCGCTTGCCGCCCCCTGCGGCGAGAATGATCGCCACTACCCTTATCATCAACCCTCCGGAATTCTCGAATGGCGGGGTTCCGGCCCGGGGGCCGAAAGAGACGGACGCGCGGAAGAAGGGAAGCCGGTCAGAGTTTCAGGAAGCGGCGCAGATCCGCCTCCACCACTTCCTCCGTGACGGACCTGGCGATCGAGATCTCCTTGACCAGGAGGGAGCGCGCCGTGTCGAGCATCTTCCTCTCGCCGAAAGAGAGAACCTTCTCCCCTTTGAGACGAAGAAGGTTGCGCAGAACCTCGGCGATTTCGAAGGGAGACCCGGACTTGAGCTTGTCCATGTACTGGCGGTACCGCCTGTTCCACGGCTGGGGGTCCACCCCTACGTCGCGTGTCTGAAGAATCTTGTAGATGGACCGGACGGACTTGGAATCCATGATCCGCCGGAGACCGACCTGCTCCACGTTTCCCATGGGGATCATGATCGTCACGCCGGTATCGAGAATACGAAGAACGTAGAACGATTCCTTCTTCCCTCCGGAAATCGATTTCGCTTCGATCGCCTGTACCATGCCGATGCCCTGTGCCGGGTAAACAGCCAAATCCCCCACTTTGAAATTCATTGGTACAGTTCCTCCGAGGAGCAAGCAGGAAGTGAAAACTAAATATATGAGTGTTGTATTATATGGGAATCCCTAGGGCCATGTCAATCGGGAGGTATCCCCAGATGCAGTCGACAGTATGGCATACCGATCTTTGCGCCCCCCCGGGAAGGAGCCTGATCGACAAGACGGGCGAACTCCTCCGGGCGGCGGGTATCTCCGGAAGGATCGGCCCGGGGGATCTTACGGCCGTAAAGCTCCACTTCGGGGAGAGGGGAAACGTCTCGTTCGTCCGGCCGGTATTCGTGCGGAAGATCGTCGAGGAGATCACCGCGGCAGGCGGAAGGCCGTTCCTGACGGACACCAATACGCTGTACGTCGGCGGGCGCAGCAACTCCGTGGACCATCTCCGGACGGCCATCGCCAACGGCTTCGCCTTTGCGGTGGTAGGGGCTCCCCTCCTCATCGCGGACGGTATCCGGGGCGAGAGTTCGGTGCGGGTCCCCGTGGAGGGGAGGATCTACCCTGAAGTGGCAATCGGCGCGGATATCGTCAACGCAGACGCAATCGTGGCGGTGACCCACTTCAAGGGGCACGAGCTCTCCGGGTTCGGGGGGACGATCAAGAACCTCGGGATGGGGTGCGCCGCGCGATCGGGAAAACTCGCCCAGCATTCCACGGTATCCCCGAGCGTCGACCCGGCGAACTGCACCGGGTGCGGGACGTGTGTCGCCCACTGCCCGGCCGGCGCCATCGAGGTCGTCTCGCAAAAGGCGCTCATTTCCCCGGGAACGTGCATCGGGTGCGCGGACTGCATCGTGGTGTGCCCGGAGCACACCGTGCTGATCGACTGGAACGAGGCTGCCCCGGCGGTCCAGAGGAAGATGGTGGAGCACGCGGCGGGCGCATTGCGGGGCAAGAAGGAGGCATGCCTCTTCGTATCCTTCGTCATGCAGATATCCCCCTATTGCGACTGTTACGGAAACAACGACCGCCCCATCGCTCCGGACGTCGGAATTCTCGCCTCCGCCGATCCCGTAGCGCTTGACCAGGCCTGCGCCGATCTCGTCATCCGGTCCGCCGGGAGGGACCCTTTCCGGGAAACGCATCCGGGGATCGACTGGTCGATCCAGCTCGCCTACGGCGAAGAGATGGGACTCGGGGCAAGGAACTATCTCCTGGAAACGATATGACGCCGAGAAAAATGATCTTTGCGGGAATCGACATCGGGTCGCTTTCCACCGACGTCGTCCTGCTCGACCGGCGGGGGGAGATCGCCGGAGCGGCGGTCGTCGCGACGGGGGCCTCCGCCACGAAGGCGTGCGAGGAGGCCTTCTCCCGGGCTCTCGCCGAAGCAGGAGCCCCCCCCTCCGCCGTCGTCTTCACGGTCTCCACGGGATACGGCCGGGAGAGGGCGGCCTCCGCCGACCTGAAGGTAACGGAAATCACCTGCCATGCAAGGGGAGCGCGCCACCTGTTCCCCGAAGCCAGAACGGTTCTGGACATCGGGGGACAGGACAGCAAGGTCATTCGCCTGACGCCCGGCGGGAAAGTGGCCGACTTCGCGATGAACGACAAGTGCGCGGCAGGCACCGGTCGTTTTCTGGAAGTCATGGCGCGTACCCTGGAGCTCGACCTCGAGGAGATGGGGCCCCGCTCCCTCCAGTCGCGGAGGACGGTGCCGGTAAGTTCGATGTGCACGGTGTTTGCCGAGTCCGAGGTGATTTCGCTCATCGCCTCGGGGACATCTCCCGAGGACATTGCCCGGGGAATCCATATCGCCATCGCAGACCGGATCGCAGCGCTCGCCGAAAAGGTGGGGATGGTCGCCCCCACCGTCATGACGGGCGGGGTGGCGAAAAACCCCGGCGCGCGAAACGCGCTCGAGGGAAAATTCGGCTTCCCCCTCCTCGTCCCGTGGGAACCCCAGCTGGCGGGGGCGCTCGGTGCCGCCCTCATCGCCCGGGAGAAGAGCCAGGCCCACCACTGAAAGATCCGGCGCCCTTCCGCGGGCCGCCGGAAAGCGATTCCTCCCTTGGGCTACAGCTCCTGGTGCGTTTCGTAGATTTCCCGGAACCTTTCGGTTTTCGCCCGGAAGATCTCGAGAATCTCGGGGTCGAAGTGGTCGGGGGTCGTCCGGCCGTCGCCTTCCGTGATGATCCGCACGGCCGTTTGGTGATCGAAGGGGGGCTTGTACGGACGCCGGCTCCGCAGCGCGTCGTACTGATCGATGAGGTTCAGTATCCTCCCCTCGATGGGGATCTCCTTTCCTCGGAGTCCCTGGGGATACCCCTTGCCGTCCCACCTCTCGTGGTGGTACAGGGCGAACTTCTCGGCGGAGCTCAGGTAGGGGCTGTCCGAACCACGGAGAATCCGCGCGCCGATCGCGGAGTGGGTTTTCATGATCTCGAACTCCTGCGGTGTCAGTTTGCCCGGCTTGAGGAGAATCGAATCGGGGATGCCCACCTTCCCGATGTCGTGCATCGGGGCGGAGTAGAACATGACATCGGCATCCTGCGGGGGGATGTTCATTTCCTCCACGATGACCTCGGTGTAGTAACTGATCCGCTTGACGTGGACGTAGGTGTCCTCGTCCCGGTATTCCGCGGCGAGCGTCAGCCGCTGCACGGTGTCGAGAAGCGCCTCCCGGAGCTTTTTCGTCCGCTCTTCCACCTGCTCCTCCAGGATCCGGCTGTGGTCCTCGAGAACGTCCTGGTACTTCTTCACCTTCAACAGGTTTTTGACCCGAACCACCAGTTCCGTACCGTCGACGGGCTTGCCCAGAAAGTCGTTCGCCCCCGCCTGAAGCGCCGTGATCCGGGATTCCCGGTCCGCCTGGGTGGTGAACATCACGACGGGGATCCCCTGCGTTCCGGAGCCGTTCTTGAGACGGCGGCACGTCTCGAAGCCATCCATATTCGGCATCGATATGTCCAGGAGGATGATGTCCGGGGATATCTCCATCGCCCTTACCAGCCCCTCGACTCCGTCCGAGGCCGATTCGACGGCGAACCCCTGGTGCGTCAGGATCGCCCCCATGACCTCCACCACCTCGGCCTGATCGTCGACAATCAGAACCTTTGCTCCCCGCGATGAGTCCATTGCGCCTTTCCCCTGCCTTCCTGTGGCTCTCCTTTTCTATCGGAAATACGGATCCATTTCTTTATTCTGTTTTCCCGGACCGTTACCCGCCGGTTTTCTGCGCCCTTGTTTCCTCCTTCACGATCTCGAAGAAGCGGGCTATCTCTCCAAAAGTGTTGTAGAAATGGGGAGATACACGTATTCCTCCGTCCCGCGGGGAGCATACCGCATTTCTCGAAAGGAGCGACTTCCAAAGCCTCTTGGGATCCGCTCCGGGGATCCGGAAGGTCACGATCCCGGATCGCTCCTCGGGGTTGCGCGGAGATACGACCTCATACCCCGCCCGCAGCGCCGATTCGATCGCCTCTTCGGTGAGACTCCGGACCCGCTCCCAGATTCGCTCCACGCCGATCGACAGGAGGAGGTCAAGCGACGCGCCGAACGCGGCGAGCCCCACGGTGTTGAAGCTTCCCGGTTCGAAGCGGCGGGCATCCGGCGACAGACGAAAGTCGTAATGTTCGAAGTCGAACCGGTTCCGGACCGAATGCCAGCCAAGCACTACCGGCTCGACCATCTCCATCACTTCCCGGGAGATGTAAAACCCTCCGATCCCCTCCGGGGAAAGCATCCACTTGTGCCCGTCCGCGGCCAAGGCGTCGATCCCGTAGGCCTTGACGTCCATCGGGATCACGCCGAGGCTTTGGATCGCATCCACAAAGAAGAAAATTCCCTCCTTCTGGCAGTACTCCCCGATTCCCGGGAGATCGTTCCGGAACCCATTGGCGAATTCCACCGAGGACAGCGCGACAAGACGGGTTTTCCCGTCGCAAGCGGAGATCAGGTCCTCCTTTCGGACGCGACCCTCCTTCGCCCGCACCATGCGGACCTCGATGTTGTGTGCTTCGAGGCGCAACCAGGGATAGACGTTGGCGGGAAACTCGACGTTTGCCGTCACGAGGTTGTCCCCCTCTTTCCACGGAAAGCCCGCGGCGATGAAGGAGATCCCCTCCGACGTGTTCTTGATGAAGGCGACCTCGTCGCTCGAGGATCCGATCAGCCGGGCGAACCTGCCGCGCACCGCATCCGACTCTTCCACCCACTTGCGGAGGTGAAACGCGCCTTCGTCCCGGTACTGGTGCAGCAGACGCACGCCTGCCGACGCGGAGGACGCAGGAATCGGAGAGACCCCTGCATGGTTCAGATACAGGAGACGGGCGGCCACGGGAAACTCGGCGGCACGGATGGCTTCGACGTCGATCGGCACGGGCCTCTTCCTCCTGCATGGGATGCGGCACTCCTATGGTACCAAGGATGCCGCTGGTGTATGCGGTATAATACTTGGATGACATTGACCGACGGAAACATGCTGCGGTACAGCCGGAACGTCCTGATCGAGGAAATCGGTACCGAGGGGCAGGAGAGGATTTTCGGCTCCTCCGTCCTCGTGGTGGGAGCGGGCGGCCTGGGGTCCCCTGCGCTTCTGTATCTTGCCGCGGCGGGTGTTGGCCGGGTCGGAGTGGTCGACCGGGACCGGGTCGAAATATCGAACCTTAACCGGCAGGTGATCCATCAGGAGAAATCGTTGGGGCGCCGGAAGGTGGAGTCGGCCGGGGACAGCCTCCGCGCGCTCCGGTCCGAGGTCCTGCTGGAAGAGCTCGGATTCGCCGTCACGGTGGAGAATGCCGTGCAACTGTTCCGCCGGTACGACGTCGTCATCGACGGGAGCGACAACTTCCCGACAAAATACCTGTGCAGCGACGCCTCCGTCCTGACGGGGGTTCCGCTCGTGCACGCGGGAGTCCTGCGGTTCGGGGGTCAGATGATGACGGTCTTGCCCGGAAAGGGGCCCTGTCTGCGCTGCCTGATCCCGGATGTTCCCCCCCGGCGGGACGCACCCACCTGCGCCGAGGCGGGGATCCTGGGGGGCGTTTCTGGGGTTGTCGGGGCATGGCAGGCCGTGGAGGCGATCAAGGTCATCGCCGGTGTGGGAGAACCGCTGGTGGGGAGGCTGCTCTCCCTGGACACCCTGGCCGGAACCGTTTCCGTACATGCCGTTTCCCGTGACCCGCAGTGCCCCGCATGCGGGGAATCTCCCCGGATCCGGCTGCCCCTCATAGCATCCGAATACGAGCAGGAACGGAGTTGCGCACTATGAAAGAGGCCGTGAAACTCCATCCGAAGCGCGCCGTAATGCTCCTGTCCGGGGGACTGGACAGCACGCTGGCCGCCAAGATGATGCTCGACCAGGGGGTGGAGCTCTTCGCCCTACACTTCACTTCCCCGTTCTGCACCTGCACGAGAGTGCCCGGGAGCGGCTGCCACTCCCAGGCGCAGACCGTCGCCGGGCGGATGGGAATTCCGATCAAAACGGTCTCGAAGGGATTCGAATACCTCGAGATCGTCCGGAACCCGAGACACGGGAGGGGCGCGGGGTTAAACCCCTGCATCGACTGCCGGATATTCACGTTGAAAAAAGCTCGGGAGTACATGGAACAGGTCGGCGCCTCCTTCCTCGTAACCGGCGAGGTGGTCGGCCAGCGCCCCATGTCCCAGCGCTCCGACGCCTTCCGGATCATCGAGAAGCGAAGCGGGTGCCAGGGCCTGGTGCTCCGGCCCCTCTCGGCGAAGTATTTCGAACCGACCATCGCCGAACGGGAGGGGTGGGTCGACCGGGAACATCTTCTCCACATCACGGGACGATCCCGCAAGGAGCAGATCCGGCTGGCGGAAACGTGGGAGATCGGCGATTACCCCTGTCCGGCAGGGGGATGCCTCCTGACCGAGAAGGCGTTCTCCCGCAAGGTCAGGGATCTCTTCGACCACTGCGCGGACCCGGACATGACGGATATCCGTTTGCTGAAAATCGGAAGGCATTTCCGGTTCCCCGACGGAAGGAAGGTGATCGTGGCGAGGAACGAGGAAGAGAACCGGAAACTGGAAGCGCTGGGCAAGGGGAGAATGCCCGTCTACATCGCGGTCGGGTTTCCGGGGCCCTCGATCGGGGTCGAGGCGAAAAACGGAACGGTACCCGAAGACCTTCTCTCCCGGCTTTTTACCCGGTACAGCAAGCCGGGGACTCCCTCCCCCTTTCCCGTACGGGAAGTGACTTCGGGGGGCGAGAGGAATATGTCCCTCCCTTCCCGGGACGATTTCTCGGAGGTGGAACGTGCGCTCCTCAGCTGACCCCCTGCATTCCCATGAGCTTCCCCCGGCTCTCGCAACGAAATGGGAGTCTCTGCTCTCCTCGTTGGGCTCCCTGGGATCCTCCGTAGTCGCCTTCAGCGGGGGAGTCGACAGCACGTTTCTCCTGTACGCCGCTCTCCGGGCGCTCGGGGAAAAGACCCTCGCGGTCACCGCCACCTCCCCCACCTACCCGAAATCGGAGCGCGACGAGGCGGAGAGGATCGCCCGCGTATGGAACGTACCCCACCGTTTCGTGGAGTCGAACGAACTCGAGATTCCCGGATTCTCCGAAAACCCGCCCGACCGGTGCTACTTCTGCAAGAAGGAGTTGTTCGGCATCCTGTCGGGGATCGCCCGGAGGGAGGGGTACGCCGCGGTGTTGGACGGGACGAACAGCGACGACACCCGCGACTTCCGTCCCGGAAGGCGGGCCGCAAAGGAGCTGGGAGTGCGCAGCCCCTTGCTGGAAACCGGGATAACGAAGGAGGACATACGGGCGTTGAGCCGCATTTTTCGCCTGCCCACGGCGGACAAGGGTGCGTTCGCATGCCTTTCCTCGCGGTTTCCGTACGGGACGGCGATCGACGCCGAAAAATTGCGGCGGGTAGAGGCCTGCGAGGAGATCCTCCGGGGATTCGGCTTCCGCCAGTTCCGCGTCCGCGTCCACGGGAACGTGGCGCGGATCGAGGTCGGGCAGGAGGAAATTCCGCGCCTGTTCGAGCCGGAGATTTCGCAAACCGTCCACGGGGGGTTCCGGGAAAACGGGTTCCTCTACGTGGCCGTCGACCTTACGGGATACCGAACCGGATCGATGAACGAGGGGGGGCTCGTGGCGGGACTTCCCCCGGACCTCGACCCCTGATCTTTTCCCTAGACGGAAACGCGGAGCAGATCCTCGGCGAGAATGACCTCCCCGGAAAATGTTTCCCGGCACTGGCCGAGAATGTCCGACCCCTCGCACTCCGGGTAGAAATGGGTTAGAACCAGCCTCCTTACCCGTGCCTCGGCGGCAACTTCCCCGGCCTCGCCGGGGGTGAGGTGCCCAGCGACCTTGCGCTCGTTGGGAAACGAGCATTCGAAAAAGGCCACGTCGGCGTTTCGCGCCGCCTCGACAAGCCCCGGACACACGTCCGTATCTCCGGAAAAGGCGATCACCTTTCCCGTTTCCGGGTCCTCGACCCGAAAGGCGACACTTTCCGGCGAGTGCGACACCGGGATTGCGGTCAGAAGCAGGGATCCCAGGGATACGGGCCGGGCGGATATCTCCTTTACCAGGAGAGGATATTCCCCCCCTTCCACCCAGGATCCGTAGACCCCGCGCAGCCGTTCATAGAAATCGCGGAATCCGGGCGCTCCCAGAAGGGTCAGGGCCTTCCTGCGGCCGATTCCGGGATTTCTGAGGCTGAAGAGGAGCGGAGCCAGTTCGGCCGTGTGGTCCAGGTGAAGGTGGGTGAACGCCACCGCTTCAGGCGCAGCCAGGGATACCCCGAGAACTGCAAGCTTCTGGAGCGTCCCCAGGCCGGCGTCGACCAGGAGCGTGCAGCCGCCACGGCGAACCATGTAACCGGCGGAACCCCTTCGGGGATGGGGTACGGCGGTCCCGGAGCCAAGAACGATGCACTCCATATCGGTCGCTCCCGTTGCTCCCGCGGAAGGTACGGTCAAAACCGGCGGACCACGAGGGCGGTAACCGTGAGGTAGTGGTTTCCCCCTTCCCGGTCCTGCCAATCGACGTTTCCCTCGAACCCCCAGCGGGGAACGGGAAACATCCTCCCTCCGATGCCGAATGTGTGGGACGAAATATCGGCGATCTGGTCGGCCGTCCCGGTCGTGTATCCTTCCGTCCCCCGGGCGTAGTAGGCCCAGAGACGGTCGTCATCGGTCCGGAAGTGGATCAGCTTGACCATCCACGATCCGCTTGTGTCCGACCCACCCGAATCGAACTCCGTTCTCGTGAGGATATAGCGGGCAAACAGCGCGTTGCTTCCCCGGACATACCACTCGAGGGCGGCAACGGCATTCCATGCGTCCGCGACCGAATAATTCGCGTACTTTCCCCCCGCATACCCTACCAACCTGTCGCTTAGCGGCCACGCCAGCTCGGCCTCCACGGATTCGCGGGAAAAGACCTGCGCATCCGGGGAAATTCCCCCCTCGAGACGAAGGCTTCCGCCCCCTTCCCATTTCCGCATGACACCGGCGGTCCCTCGTCCCTCATCCTCTCCGAACCGGTGCAGGTAATCGACGCGCCCGAGGAACTCCCACCCCGCGATGCTGCGGTCCCGGATTGCGGCGTGCACCTGGCTCCCGGGGCTTGCCCGGCGGATCCGGAGATAGGAGGCGCCCACTTCCGCCTCCCTGCGGTATTCCCGCGCGGCCTTCGCGGCGATGAGGTCGAGTCCTCTCCGGGCCTCTTCGTTCCCCGGATCGAAAAACAGGGTCTTGTCGAAATGGTTTTTCGCCTCCTCCGGATTCCCGGCCCAGAAGGCCACCTTCCCCCGGCGGGTCCATACCTCCGGATCGTCGGGACGCTCTTTCGCGAGGTCGGACAGGAGAAGCCCGGCCTCCCGATACCTTTTCTGCCAGGCCAATACGTCGGCAAGACCAAGTCGCCCCTCCACGTCGCCGGGGAAGGCGGAAAGAACCCTTCGATACTCCTGCTCCCCTCCCCCGAAATCACCCGAAAAGCTGAGAGCCCTCGCAAGCCAGAGTCGCGCCTCCCGGTTACCGGGATCCTTCTCCAGCACTCCCCGAAGCGTAGTCGTGGCCGCCGCGTACTCCCCCGAACGCACCTGGGCCACTCCCCTGCCCAGCTCTCCCCCGTCGCCGGCCGCCGCCGGGCCCGGGGCGAACAGGAAAACGGCGAGAAGCAAGCACCCGGCGCGCGCCTTCCACCCCATTATTCCCCCTCCTTCGCGGGACGGGCCGTGTCCTTTCCGAACCCCTTTCGTTCGAACTTCTCCCAACCCGTTTTCCCGAAATAGTAGTCCCAAATACCACGGATTCTCCACCAAAGGGTCACCTGCCTGTATCCCAGGTTTTCCAGAAGCGCATAGACGAGAAGAATGGCGAGGTGGCGCCGATCCCGGTAGTGGAGGAGAGAGCTCCCGCGCTCCCGGCTCCTACTCCTCCGCTCCGACCACGCTCCCGTCACCACGGCGGAAACCGAAACGAGCGTTCCATAGGTAATGGAGAGGGTAAGAAACAGGAAAAGAAACTTGCCGTTGAGGAATCCCAGGCCATACAGAAGCGGCACGCCCACATATCCGATAAATTCCAGCGGCCCCCCCACGAACTCGAACAGCACAAAGAACGGGTAGGCAAACCAGCCCATATTCCCGTATCGCCTGTTCAACATCAGGGCCCGGTGATACGCAAGGGTCTCGATCAGGCCGCGCATCCACCGATTCCGCTGCTTCCCCAGGCTATCGAACGTCTCCGGCCCCTCGGTCCAGCAAAGCGGTTGCGGGGTGTATCCCACGCGGGCGGTCAGCCCCTTCTCCTTGATGTACCGCTGGATCCTCACGATGATCTCCATGTCCTCGCATACGGTGTCGCGCCCCTTCCCGACATACTCGCGGACCAGCTTTCCCGTCAGATTGCGGGTCAGGTATCCCCCCACCTTGATCACTACATCCTTCCGGAATATCCCGAACACCCCCGAGATGATCATGATCGCGTTCAACCGGGCAAGGGCCGTCCTCCCGATCGCGAAGGAACGAATGTATTCGACGACCTGAAACCGAGCAAGCGAGGAATCGGGAAGACCCACCTTCCGCACCCTTCCATCGCGCACCTCGCAACCGTTGACAAGAGCAACCTGTCCCCCGATGGCGACGATTTCCTCTTCCCTAAGCATGATCCGGAACGCCTGGAGGAGCGCTTCCTCATCGATGACGGAATCGGCGTCCATCGAAACGAACATGGGGCAGGTGGAGGCGTTGATCCCCACATTCAGGGCATCCGCCTTCCCCCCGTTCTCCTTGTCCACGATCACCCATCGGATGACTCCAGGAGGCAGGCCTTCCCGCAGTTCGTAATACCCGCGCACAGGGCGTGTCGTGATCCGTTCCTCGTACGTGATCTCCATGCGACGGAAGCCGAATTCCCGGATAATACGGTCGAGCGTGCCGTCTGTCGAACCATCGTTGACCACGATGATCTCCATGCGGGGAAAACGCAGACGGACGAGCGAGGAGAGGGATTCGACAATGGTCGTTTCCTCGTTGTAAGCCGGAACGATGATCGAGAGCGGGGGCGTAAACGGCGACCGGTACACGATGTCCAGGTCCTCATACGCCCGGCCTCGCAGCTTGCGGCGGACCTCATGGAACGCGACGAGAACGAAGGCAAGCTGGAAACTGTTGTACAGGAGGAAGTACAGGATCAGGATTGCGCCTAATCCCTGGAAAAGGATCTCGGTTCCGCTCATGTCAGGTCGTATCCGGCTTCCGGAGAACGGATTCGGCTTCCCTGCGCACCTGGACATCCGGGTCGTTGGCCAAGACGGTCGACATGTGCGCGGCTGCATCCCCGGAGAGGACTTGCATTACCCGGAACGCCGTCATTCTCCGTTTCGGATCCGGGGACTCCCGTACCGCCGATTCCGCCTCTTCCGGGGTAAACAGCTCTTGCAGAAACGCTTTGGAGGCCGGATAGGCAAGGACATCCGAAGGAGAAAGGTCCTCCAGGAGCAGGCCGCAGGCGGCCCATACGGGGCGGAGATCGTCAGGTTCATTGTCAATCGACCGGATCCGGCGGCGAACCCTTTTCGACCCCATCCGGAACAAGGCAATCGCCGCCCGTTGCCGTACAAAGGAGTCCGGATCCGAAACCATATTCTCCATGACCTCTTCCCATTCCTGCGTCCGCATCCTGGATAGCGCATTGACCGCCGCCGCCCGCACCCTGCCGTTCGGGTCCGACAGGGAAGATTTGAGGAACCGGGCGACGATCCCCATCCGGTACTTCGACAAGGCGCCCACGGCTGCGGCCCGGACATCCCCTTCCTCGTCCTCGAGATAGCGAAGAAGGAGCTTCATCGCTCCCCCGCGGCGTGTTTTCCCGAGCAGCCAGACCATGCCGATTTTGCGGGCCTTGGTCGAAGGGATCTCCGCCATGAGCTCCTCGGCATGCTTGGGGTTTCGGGCCATCTGCCTCGAGAGGGAAGAGGTAACCGCTTCCCGGAGTTCCCGGTCCGGTGTATCGAGGGAGTGGACGAGTGCCTCCATCGCTTCCGTGAACTCCATCTCCCCGAGGATGCTCGCCGCCCTCACCCGGATATCCGGGTGAGGGTCCATCAGGGCACTGCCGATTACCCTCGCCACCTCGGAATCCCGCCGGATGGAGAGAAGCAGATCGAGTGCCTGTGCGCGTACCTCGGGGGAGGGATCGTTCTTCAGGATCGCCAGCGCGGCCGTATACGACTGCCCCGTGGCCACCACTTTGCATATTTCCAGGGCACGTACGCGCTCATCGGCGGTAAGCGCCTCGCGTGCCTGCTGTACCAGATCCTTTTCCAGGGCGAAACGGCTTCCTCCCAGGAACAGCCGGGTCTCCATCATGTTTTGGCGTGTCGCCTCCTCCACCACCATCCGGACGAGCGGATCCGGAGACTCCATCACGAATATCTCTCTCGCCCTCCCGCATAGCTCCTCGTCCAGGGAAAAATCCCGGATGGCCGTGATCAATGCCGGATCGTTCTGAAGAGACAGAGCCATCGCCGCTCCGGCCCGGACGGCAGGGTCCTTGTCCTTGCCCAATGCCGCAAGGGAGTGCCGGAACTTCCTGTCTCCGGAAATTCCGAGAGCCAGGGCGACGCGGAATCGCACCCCTGCATGGGGATCGAGCGCCAGTCCCTTCGCCAGGGAGAAGAGGGATGGTTTCCCGCTGAGCGCCGCCACGGTGACCGCAGCCTCGCGCACGCGTTCGTCCGGGTCCCGCATGGATCCCTCGAGGAGCGATTCCGCCCCCCCGGGATCGATGCCGCGCAGGGCAAAGACGGCGGCTCTGCGTTGTGCGGAGTCCGGCGCGCCCAGGTATTTCGCAATGAAACCAGAGCGCCCCTCTCCCGTCCCCTCGGATGCCGCTTCGAGGAGAACCAGGACCTGCTCCGGGGACAATGGATCGGGAGCACGAGCCAGAAGGTCCGTAAACGAGCCTTCGTGGCAACGCCGGACCGCAACAGTCAACGCCTCCACCAGCCGGTCCGATCCCCCTTTTGCCGCGCGGAGGATCGCCTCGACCGAAACGTCTCCCCCGACGGCCGAAAGGGCCATGGCCGCTTCCCGTCGCACCTCCTCGCTGGTATCCCCCAACGCCTCGCGCACCTTCGGCTCGCAACGGGAGAGCTTCCTTCGCCGCACCGCCCGGAACGCCTCCGCCCGCACCTCCGGAGAAGGATCGGCGAGCAGGCTCTCGACCGAGGTGTCCCCCTTTTCCCCTTCCAGTTCCGATACTACGCGGCACACCGCCTTCCGCGTCTCCGGCACGGGATCCTTGAGCAGGCGGACCAGATCCTCCGCGTGTTCCTCCGCCCCGAGGGAGGACAGGGCATCGACAGACGCGCGGCGGATCCACTCGTCGGGATCGCGCAGACACGCGAGGATGTCCGGGATCGCCTCGCGGTAACCGATCTTTCCCAACGCTTCCACGACGCGGGAACGAAGGGACGGATCCTCGCTCTCCGACAGGACGGCCCGAAGAGGAGGCCCCGCCGAGGCGTCCCCGATGTCGCCGGCAAGTCGGACAAGAGTTTTCCGGACGTCCCCTTTCGTCTCCATGAGGCTTCCGAACAGCACCTGGGTGACCCCTGCTCTCCCCACCAGCAGCAGAACCCTGGATATGTCGGGGCGGTACCCCTCGTGCTCGAGGGCGGCGACGCTCTCCTGCACATACCCCATCCGTTCCAAAGCCATGGCGGCGCGTCGACGGACCTCTTCATCGTCATCTTCCAGTGCGACCAGCAGGGCGCCGGAGGAACTCTGTCCGATCTGCTCAAGCGCCTCGATCGCCCGGATCCTCACCCACCATTCCGGGTCCTTGAGGACGTGGATCAGGTGGTCGATCACCTTCGGGTGCCCGATCGAGCCCAGCGCCTGCGCCGCGCGCGTGCGGACAAAGGGGATCGGGTCCGACAGGAGCATCTCCAGAAGCCTGTCCACACTCCGGGCGTCGCGGATCTTGCCGAGACCGCCAGCGGCCTTCGCCCGCACTTCGGGGTTGACATCGCCCAGGGATTCGATCAGGGGAACCGCTGCCCGCGGGTCGCCGAGCCATCCGAGGATCTCCGCTGCCCACATCCGGCGGACGTCGCTGTCCAGGTTTCTCAGATCCGAGATCAGGAGGGGAACCGAGTCCCCCCCGAACATGACGATGATCTCCGCGATCCTCGGCGGGAGGGAGGCTTCGGGGTAGCCCAGCGCCTCGATCAGCCCCGGCAGCGCGCGGGGATCGCGTATCCTCCCCAGACTCCGCAATGCCGCGCCGCGGACATCCTCGTCCTCGTCCTTGATATCCCGGACAACCCGCAAAAGAGCTGGCACCGCCTTGGCCGAACCGATGCGGCCGAGCCTCTCCGCGGCTCTCGCCCTGTCTTCCCAATTAGGGGATTGCTCCAGTTCTTCGATGTAGCGGTCGGTTATGGCCAGATCCTCATAGGCACGGATCAGGAAGGGTATTGATTCCGGCGGAGCCTCTTCACGAGACCGGTCCAGGATCGCCTCGTGCATCAAGGGATCCGGAACCGCGGCCAGTTGACGAAAAGCGCCGTCAAATTCCTCGGCGGAGGTTGATTGAAGTCGGGTGACGAGTCCCGAGTGCCTGCCGAGATCAAGGAAAAACTTTTCCTCCCTCCGGGCGCTGAGCCACTCGCGGCCGAAGAGAAGAAAGGAGATCCCCACGATCATGAAGAGAAGAACGACTGTAGCTGCGATGAGAAGGGAGAAGGTCACGCTGTTTTTCTACCCCCCGCGGAACCGGTTGGCAATGCGAACACGAGCAGCCGCGTTAGCGCCGGCGCACCCCCATCCGCCGGAGACTGTCCGGACGGCACGTTTTGCCACCGCCCCCATGATTACTTGAGAATGTTCGATTTGAAGATGAGTTTTTCGTGGTCCTCCCCGTCTTCGGGGAAGCCGGCGTGTCCGAAGCGAACATCGACCTGGAGATCCTTCATGCTCCTCCGGATCTCCTCCACCTCGTCGATAATCGACTTCTTGATCCGGGGGATCGCGCTCATCTTGCCGTCCTCCGCCTCCGGGAGGATCATCCCGAACTTCCACTCGCTGATACGGGCCACGACGTCGTATCCCCGGAGGGCGGACCGTATGACCTTCGCCAGCCGCTTGACCACCCACTCTTCCCTGTCGATGGCGGAAAATTCCCGTGCGGGGATCCGGGGGGTCACTTCACAGATCATGAGAACGAGCCGGCGCCGGAAGCGCCGTCCACGGCTCAACTCGTGGAGGAGGCGGGATTGGAAATACTGCAGGGTCGGAAGACCCGTAGACTCGTCGAGATTCTTGAGCTTTTCGTTCCTTTCGAAGATGATCGCATTTCCGATGGCCTTTTCCACGTACCGGATGAACTTCTCGAACGTTCCCATGTCGTCGCCGTTGAAGGAAGCCGGGTAAAACGTCTTGTGCGGGAACTTGTCGAACAGGGAGACGGAGCCGATGATTTCGCCTTCGCGGTTCAGGGGAAGCAGAATCATGGTGCGCGCCACTTCGGAGAACTCCTTCCACTTCTCCTCGCTGGCCGTATCCCGGACAAGAACCAAGGGCTTACCCTTCAGCACCTCGGTGACCCCCTTCATGTCCATCCGGAAGAGGTCCTGCTGGTCCGCCTCCCCCCTCATTCCGTAGAACTCACGGATCCTGTATTTGCCGGTCTGGGGGTCGAACAGGCGGATGATGCACGACTCCGCCTCCATGATGAGGGACGCGGACGTCGCGATAAGGTGCAGGAGGCGGGAGAGGTCCAGGGTCGAGATGATGTTGATGCCGGCCTCGTTGATTGCGGCAATCTTCGTCATCCGCTGTGCCGTGGTTTCCTCCCGGAGGGATACTCCCACAGAATCGGAGAGCAGGAGCGCGGCCTCCCCCAGAACTCCTACCTGCTCCTCGGCCACCCCGTTCTGCGACACCGACTGAACCACAAGGACTCCGAGCGGAACATCGGCCGAAACGAGAGGGAAGAAGAACATTTCGCCCCGGAAGCGGCTGTCGGTCGACCGATGCACCTCGCAAAGCGTGATCGACCTCCGCTCGCGAAGGGCCAGATCCTCGATCGTGCCCGCGGAGGAATGGTGGACGACCTGGGCGGCGGGGGAGATGCGAAGAGTGGTCGTTCTGAGGTAAAAATCTTCGGTATCCCTGTCGAAGAGAAGGATCGAGGACACCGCACCGGGGAGAAATTCTCCCGTCGCCTCGCAGAATTCCCGGAGCCTGTCCTCGATCGGTTTCCCCGACCTGAGGATTTCCCCTACTTTCCGCAAATAGTCGGCAGGCATATCACTACCGTCCCTCCTCCATGGAGACTCGGATGCGAATGTGCACGGGATTCCCCTCCGCGTCGAGGAATACCGCGGGCAGCACGGCGTGCCCTTCCGGGGAAACGAACACGCTCTCGAACTTCAGGAAGGTAAGCCCCTCTCCCTTCATTTTCAGGGAAATGCCGGGATCAGGGACTTTCACCTTGGCTGTCTCCTCGAACGTCTCGGGAATCTCGATCTCGATCTCGTCGGGCATGTCGGCCAGGTGGGAAACCGTTTCCTCCAGCAAAGGCTCCTCCCGGCTTCCCCCTTCCCCATCGAACGTCTCTTCGGGGTAAGAGGCCGGGGAAACTTCTCTCGGCGGGATGATCATCTCCACGCCTTCCGGAATCTCCGTCGTCTCGGGGATCTCCTGCACCTCGGGGATCTCCTGCACCTCGGGGATCTCCGGCACCTTGGGGATCTCCGCCACCTTGGGGATCTCCGGCACCTTGGGGATCTCCGGCGCCTTGGGGATCTCCGGCACTTTGGGAATCTCCGGCACCTTGGGGATCTCCGCCACCTTGGGGATCTCCGGCACCTCGGGGATCTCCTCGATCTCGGAGATCTCCTCGAGCAGATCCACCCCCTCGGGGGATGGCTGTTCGCCCGCAGCAATCTCTGGGATCCCGGCAATCTCCTCTTCCTCGGCCGCATCCCCCGGCAGAAGGAGGGTCTTGCGAAGGTGGGCGAACACGAGGCGCGAGATGCCCACCAGCGTCTCCGTCACGCCCCGCCCGTCCTTTGCGATTCCCTCATAAACGGGAACAGCCAGATCGTTCAACTGCTTACTCATCTCCTGCACGGACGCGATGTTCTTGAGGTCCCGCTTGTTGTACTGCATCACGAACGGAAGGTCTGTGAGCTTTTTCCCGTAGGCGGCAAGATTCTCGTGCAGGTTTTTCAGGCTCTCGATATTGCTGCCCATCATATCGACCTGGGAATCCGCCACAAACACAACACCGTCCACACCTTGAAGGACAAGCCGCCTCGTGGCGTTGTAAAAGACCTGGCCGGGCACAGTGTAGAGGTGAAACCGCACCTGGAATCCCTTGATCTGCCCGAGGTCCACCGGCAGAAAATCGAAGAAGAGCGTTCGGTCGGTCTCGGTGGGAAGGGAGATTAGTCTGCCCTTCTGATCCGGCTTCAGGAGGTGATGGACCATTTCGATGTTCGTGGTCTTGCCGGAAAGGCCCGGGCCGTAGTACACGACCTTTGCGCTCAGCTCTCTCGTGGCATAGTTGAAAAGTGCCATCCGGCCTCCCTTACTTTCGGGTCTGGATCACGCGCCTTTTCGCTTCCCGGCGGATGATCATCGAGACGTTTCGGTTGCGGGCCAGAATACTCAGATCGCTGACGGAAAGGTGCCCGAGGAATCGCAGAGCGACGGCGGGGGGCGTCCTCGGGTTCGAAACCAGAAGGACCTTCACCCGCAGGCTCTTCGACCATTCCCGGTTTTCCGCGATGCCGCGAAGAACGTCTTCGTTCGTCTGGGCGGATCCGGCATATGCGATCACATCGGTTTCCGAGATCCGGGGGCTGATCACCAGCGCCCGAGCGACCACGCTGCTCGGATCCCGGGAGAGAATCAGCCGGACTTCCCTGTTTCCCTTCGAGGCCATTTCCACCTTCTGCGGGACCGTCAGTCTGGAGATGTACGATTGCAGGGACGACCGTACGTTTTCGTCGACCGCATGGTCCTCCGTCAGGCTGACCCGGACTTTCCGCGCGTTGTCGCTCATCATTCCTCGACTTCTTCCCCCATCTCCTTCCTGGCCTCGGCAACAACCTTCTCCGCGATCGCGGCGGGCACCTCCTCGTAGGAGGACATCCTCATGGTGAACTGTCCCCTGCCCGAGGTGATCGAGCGGAGATCGGACGAATACCTAAGGATCTCGGCCAGCGGGACGAACGCCTTGATGATCTGGCTCCGTCCCCGGGCTTCCACGCCCAGCACACGCCCACGGCGGCTGTTCAGGTCGCCGATGATGTCGCCCACATTCTCCTCCGGCACGACGATTTCCATTTCCATGACAGG
>DATHRT010000189.1:0-2554 GCA_035464915.1 Candidatus Limnocylindria bacterium | reverse complement strand
AGACGGGTGCTTCTCCTGCCCCGGCCAGGCGACCGAGAGCGTCAAGCAGAGCGCAATGATGCACAACGTGAACGAGAAGCAGATTCTGACGGATTTGAACCGGGCGGCCGGCTTTTAGACTGGCGGGGGACACTCCTGAGATGAAGACGGCCAACAGCCAGGAATGTCCCCCTGACAGGGGGGAATTATGATCGATCGGATGCAGGAACTGCTCGAGGCGGAGCGCGCGGGTGTGAAATGCCTCGCGGCGATGGCGGATCAGACCCCGGAGGGGGAGAAGAAGGAATTCCTGGTGTTCCTCCGGAACGACGAGGGACGGTTCTGCGCCGGGCTGCACCGGCTCATTCGGGAACGGGAGGGAACCCCCACCGACCGTACCGGGACCTTCGCGGACAAGGTCCTCGCCCTGGAGGGGGAGGCCGAGCGGCTGGCGCTTCTTGTCAAGGGGCAGGCGTGGGTCGTCCGGAAGATCGACGAGATCCCGACCGCGGAAATGACCCCGGACGAGAAATCGTTCTTCGACGACATGCACAAGGCGCACGTGGTCAACATCGAGGCGTGCCGGAAATACCTGCCCTCCGAAAAATAGGCCGGGAGAACGACTCTCTTTCCGGCTTCCGTATTTCCCGGGACGGTGCCCCCCACCTGTCGTAAGCGCACTTCCCGACAGTCGGAATCAAGGCTTGCCGTCTATGGATGCCGTTGCCATCCCACCTAAGTACCCGATACTATCTTCTGCATCAACTCCGCTTCATGGCACGGCGGGAACAGCCATAAACCGGGGCGCCCGGGGATACGACGGTCCCGTTCGCATAACATTTCGGGTATTTCCTTTTGCAGGCGTACAATTGCTTTTCTACCACCTGTTTGTAGAGGATATCCGGCATTGATCGAAGAGTCGAAACAGCCGGGAGGGGCAGGACTCCTGATTCCGGCGGCGTCATTCGTCATCATCGTCGCGGGAATGCGCGTCGCGGCCCCGATCCTGGTGTCGATGCTCCTGTCCGTGTTTATCGCGGTCATCAGCGGGCCGCCGCTTTTCTGGCTCCAGCGAAAGGGCGTCCCCAAACCGCTCGCTTTCGTGATCGTGATCGCTGCCGTAATCGCCATCGGGATGATCCTCGCGGTTCTCGTGGGAACGTCCCTGGACGACTTCTCCCGTGCGTTGCCCGTCTATCAGGAGCGCATCAAGGAACAGGCGTCCGCGCTGCTTGCGTGGTTGGGGCGGCTGGGCATCGACGTATCCGACCGGGGCCTGCTGGAGGCGTTCGACCCCGGTGCCGCCATGAATCTGGTTGCCCGTATCCTTACAGGGTTGGGGGGAGCGCTCACCAACGCATTTCTGATTCTTCTCACGGTGATCTTCATCCTGCTCGAGGCGTCGAGCTTCCCAGGAAAACTGCGCGCCACATTAGCGGATCCGCAACGGTCATTCCAAACCATCGATACGTTCATAAACAATGTCCAACGATACATGGCCATCAAAACGATCGCCAGCCTGGCCACGGGGATCACGATAGCGGTCTGGCTCGCAATCCTGGGCGTCGACTACCCCTTGTTGTGGGGAACCTTGGCGTTTCTCCTCAACTACGTGCCCAATATCGGGTCGATTCTGGCGGCCGTGCCGGCGGTTCTTCTTGCCTTGCTTCAGCTCGGCGCAGGCCCGGCGCTCTTGGCAACATTGGGATATCTGGTGGTGAACGTCGTGATCGGCAACATGATCGAGCCGCGGATCATGGGACGCGGCCTGGGTCTGTCGACGCTGGTCGTATTCCTGTCGCTGGTGTTCTGGGGGTGGGTTCTGGGACCGGTCGGCATGCTTCTGTCCGTTCCATTGACCATGACCTTGAAAATCGCACTCGACAGCAACGAAGATACACGATGGATAGCCGTCTTGCTGGGACCGGAAGTACCGGTCGAAGCGATTTCGCATGCCCTGCCGAAAAACCCGAACCGCGAGCCGCCCGAGGAGGGGCCGCCCTCCTGAACGGGCGTGCCGGAAATACCTGCCCGCCGCCGGGTGACCTGCATCCGGCGCGGCCGGGGCGTTCATGGGGGGCTCCGTTGCCTCGGAGGGGGACTCCGTTCGTGGCTCGCCGTGCGATGAACCCGCACGGCTGCGCTTTACCTCACTGTGTCCCCGCTCATCAGGAGTGTCCCCACAACAGGTTGCGATTCCGGCGAGCGGAACCGGCAGCGAGCGGGCGCAGGTCGCGAGCGTAGCGGAGGGGAAGCCCCCCCGCGAGCCAGGGGCCCCGGTCGTTGGGTTCCTCGTATCCGCGCGCACGACCGAGGCGCACACCGCAGGGGAGAAAGAGTTCTTAGGAACGTCCCTGTTCTTAGGGGAGCCGGTGCCGTGGTATGCTATCCGCAGTTATCCGAATCCGGAGGAGACGCCATGCACACGGCGAAATGGAATGACATCGAGGGGAAGGCGGTCACCGATACCGGCGCGGAGGGCGTCACCATCCGGGTCCTGATGGGGGAGAACGTCGGGGCGCCCACCTTCACGATGCGCCACTTCGAGGTCGCCCCCGGCGGACGCACCCCCTTT
>DATHRT010000188.1:0-1553 GCA_035464915.1 Candidatus Limnocylindria bacterium | reverse complement strand
TCCTCCTGCCCGAAGCTCGAAGTGAAGGTGCGTCGTCGTGGCGTTTCCGGTCTCCCCTACCGTCCCGATCACGCCTCCGGATGCGACGGCGTCCCCCGATCTCACGCGGATGCGGCGCAGATGCCCATACAGCGTCGTGACGTCGTCCCCGTGATCCAGAACGATCGCTTTCCCGTATCCGCGCATCTTCTTGCCTGCGTAAATGACCACCCCGTAGCCAGCCGCCCGGACCGGAGTGCCACCCGGCGCCAGGATGTCGATTCCCTCGTGCATGCGCCCGTTTCTCCTCCCAAACCCAGAGGAGATCGTTCCGTTAAGCGGCATGACGAGCCTCTTCCCCCCCAGGCGGGAACTCGTTTCCGGAAATTCCATGGAGGGGACACCCCTCGGTCCCTTCGCACCGGGAATCCAAAGCATCTGTCCGGGCTGCAACGCCCGCGGGTCGTCGATGTTATTTTCCTCGAGGAGCGAGTGCGTATCGATTCCATATGTTCTTGCGATGCGGTACGCCGTCTGTCCCCTTTCCACCCGGTGGTAGACTCCGCCTCCCCCCGAGCAGGCGGCGACAAGTCCCACCAGAAGAAGAGCGGCAATCCGGACCTTCGGGTGACCAGCCGTCTTCCTGAAACCCTTTTGTCGCGTCATCCGGAAAATCCGCGCTCCCCCAAAAGCGGGACGAACCGGCAACCGCCGAGGTATTCCTTTCTCGCCGCCCCTTCATCCTTGCGGACGCTCACCAGCTCCTGTTCCCAGCGTCCCCCGATCGGGATCACCATGATGCCGCCCTCCCGCAACTGCGCGAAGAGAGGCTCGGGCACATCAGGCGCCGCGGCCGTTACAATCACCCGATCGAAAGGGGCATCTTCCGGCGCCCCCAATGTGCCGTCCCCGACGCGGAACCGGACGTTATCCATCCCGAGGGCCGCCAAGGTTGTCTGGGCCGCAAGGGAAAGGGATTCCAGGCGCTCCACGGTGACCACCTCCCGGGACAGACAACAGAGAATCGCGGTCTGGTAGCCCGACCCGGTGCCGATCTCGAGAACCTTCTCGGTCCCGGAAAGCCAGAGTGCCTGGGTCATCTCGGCCACGATGTACGGTTGCGATATGGTCTGTCCCTCCCCGATGGGAAGCGGCCCGTCCTCGTAGGCGCGGGAGGCAAGCGTGGGGGGAAGGAACCGGTGGCGGGGAATCTCCCTCATCACCGAAAGGAGCCTCTCGTCCCGGATTCGCCTGCCTTTGAGCTGCTCCTCCACCATGGCGTTCCGCTTCCGGGTAAACGATTCCTCGGTCAGATTCCCTTTCGGTTTGCGCCACCGCAACATAACGCACCCTTCACCACTTCCACCGTCTGAGGGTCCGCAACGATTTGTAATTCGTCATGTCGAGATGGATCGGCGTGATCGAAATGTAGTTCTGCTCGACGGCCTCCAGGTCCGACCCGGGGATGTCCTGCGTCCGCAGGGTATCGCCCCCGATCCAGTAATACTTTCTTCCGCGCGGGTCCCGCTTCTCCACGACGGCCTCGCCGTAGATGCGCTTGCCCTGTCGGGTGA
>DATHRT010000187.1:0-18309 GCA_035464915.1 Candidatus Limnocylindria bacterium | reverse complement strand
CTCCGGCGGCGACACGCCCCGTCTCACGCTTGCGGCCCTTTCCTCCGAGCCGTACAGGAGCCGTTTCCCGTGGGATCTTGTCCACATCTATCAGGTTGACGAGCGCTGGGTTTCCCCCGGGGATGCGTCGAGCAACCAGCGTATGCTGCGGGAGACGCTTGTTTCCCGGGCCCCCATTCCTCCGGACCACTTTCATCCCGTCGATACCTCCCTGCCCGACCCCCGGGAGGGAGTACGCAGGTACGAGGAGGTGCTTCGGCGCGCCTTCCGGGAGACCACCGGGGGCTTCCCCCGTTTCGATGCCGTCCTGTTGGGGCTGGGAGCCGATGGACACACCGCGTCCCTTTTCCCCGGGTCCCCCGTCCTGGATGAGGGGACCGCCTGGGTGGCGAAGACCGAAGGAGGGGCCCCGCCCGTCCCCCGCATCACCCTGACGCTTCCCTTGCTCAACGCTTCCTCCCACGTCATCTTCCTGGTGAGCGGAAAGGGGAAGGCCCTCGTTCTGGAAACAATTCTGGCGGGAAAGGGAGCGGGGTTGCCTGCCTCCCGGATTGCTCCCCGGAGGGGAAAGGTCACCTTCCTCGCGGACGCGGACGCGGCCTCACGCATCGAGGGGAAATCCTCCCCGCCCCCCGGGGTGGGCGACGTGCGAAACAGGAAGGGGGGTGCCGCGTGAGAATCCTGGCGGGAGACGTAGGGGGAACGAAGACGAACCTCGCGCTCTTTTCCCGGGAAGGGACCGCATTGCGGCGGGCGGAGCTTCGCACGTTTCCAAGCAGCCGGTACTCCGACCTGGAATCGATTCTCGCGGAGTTTCTCGCCGGCAAACCCGGGGTCACAGCGGCGTGTCTCGGGGTTGCAGGACCGGTGGTGTCCGGGCGAAGCCGGGTGACCAACCTCCCGTGGATCGTGGACGGGCAGTCGATCCGGAGCGTCCTCGGGGCGGATCGCGTCTTCCTCGTCAACGACCTGCAGGCGACCGCCTTCGCCGTACCGTTTCTCCCGGAGGAGAGCCTGGCCGTCCTCCAGCGGGGGGAGGCCGAGCCGCGGGGAAACATCGCGGTCCTCGCCGCGGGAACCGGTCTCGGGGCCTCGTTCCTCGTGTGGACCGGCACGGGGTATGTGCCGGTCGCTTCGGAAGGGGGACACGCCGATTTCGCTCCCCGGGACGAGCGGGAGGTCCGGCTGCTTGTTTCCCTGCAAAGGCGCCACGGGCACGTCAGCGTGGAGCGGGTGGTATCGGGACCGGGACTGCATGCGATCTACCGTTTCCTGCGTGAGTCCGAAGGGATGCCGGAATCCAAAGAGATCGAAGCCCGGCTGGTCGAGGAAGACCCGCCGCGCGTCATCACGCGGGAGGGACTTGCCGGGCATTCGGAGGCCTGCGGCGAGGCCCTCCGGATCTTCGCGTCTCTTTACGGGGCACAGGCGGGGAACCTTGCCCTTCAGGTGATGGCAACGGGGGGCGTGATCCTGGGAGGGGGAATCGCCCCCTCGATCCTGCCGATTCTCTCGGGCGAGACCTTTCTCGGGTCGTTTCTCTCCAAGGGCCGGTTCCGGGAGTTCCTGTCGCGGGTGCCGGTAAAGGTGATCCGGGATGACAAGGCCGCGCTGCTCGGCGCAGCGCATTATGCCCTGGCGGGGGAGGGGGTGGCCGGTTGACGGCGGGTCGAAGACATCCGAGGATCATCCTGGCCGCCGACCACGGGGGAGTGGCTCTGAAGGCGGATCTTGTCCGGTTCCTGTCCGGAAAGGGCTATGCGGTGCGGGATCTGGGAACCGATACCCCCGATCCGGTGGATTACCCCGATTACGGGTTTGCCGCCGCCGCGGCGATACAGAGGGGGGAAGCCGACCGGGCCATCCTCATCTGCAAGTCCGGAATCGGGATGGCGATCGCGGCGAACAAGGCGAGGGGGGTGCGGGCGGCGCTGGTGTCGACCGTGCCGGACGCCGAGCTGGCCCGGCGCCACAACGACGCCAACGTACTCGTGCTGGGGGCAAACGAAGTTCCGGTCCGCAGGGCGCGAAGCATCGTGAGGACGTGGCTTGCGACCCCCTTCGAGGGAGGGCGCCATCGGCGGCGGGTGGAGAAAATCCGGCGCTTCGAGAAGGCCCATTGGACGGAGTGAAGAAGAGGGCCTTCCCCCGTTCGGGGTTCGTTACGGTTCGCCGCCCCCGATGATTCTGCGCAAGGCTGCCGCGAGGGCTCCGATCCGGTACGGTTTCTGGAGGAATCCTGCAGCTCCGGCCGAGAGAAGGCTCTGGGGTCTGCCTTCCACGGTGTATCCCGAGGAGATCAGGATTCGGACGGACGGATCGATCTCTTTCAGCCGGTGGAACGTCTCCTCCCCGCCCATCCCGGGCATGATCATGTCGAGGATGACGATCGCGATCTCCCCCCGCCTCTCCTCGTAAGTCTTCAGGGCCTCGAGACCGTTCCAGGCCGTGAGGACCCGGTAGCCGAGCCTGCCGAGCATCTCTACCGCCAGCAGGCGAAGCGACTCCTCGTCGTCGACGAAGAGAACCGTCTCCGTTCCGCCGGACGGGGGTTCTTCCGAGATGGCGGCAGGGGGCAGCAATATCTCTTTCGAAGAGGCGGGCAGCAGCACCCGGAAGGTCGATCCTTCCCCGGGAGCGCTGCGGACATCCAGATACCCCCCGTGGTTCTTCACGATGCCGTACGCCATCGCCAGTCCCATCCCGCTCCCTTTCCCCGGGGCCTTCGTGGAAAAGAACGGTTCGAAGATGCGCGGGAGGTTTTCGGAGGGAATCCCCACGCCGGTGTCGGAAAGGGAGAGGGAAATGTACTTCCCGCGCGCCAGGTCCTCGGGGACTCCCTCTTCCTCTCCCGAGATTTCCTCGTGTCGCGTTCCGAGCGTAAGGGTTCCGCCGGTCGGCATGGCGTCACGTGCGTTGATGCACAGGTTGAGGACCGTCTGCTCCAGTTGGCCGGCGTCCCCCTCGACGGCCGGAAGCCCGTCGTTCAGATCCGTCCGGATCTCGATCGACCGGTCGAATGTGTGCCGGATCATGGAAACGACTTTCTCCACGACCTGGTTTATGTTGACCGGCCGAACCTCGTACTTGCCGCCCCGCGCGAATCCGAGAAGTTGGGTGGTGAGTTCGGATGCGCGAAGACCGGCCTGTTCGATGGATTCGATTGCTTCGATCCCGTCCCCGGCATGCCCGATCCGGGCCTTGAGCACCGAGGTGTAACCCATGATCGCCTGGATGATGTTGTTGAAGTCGTGGGCGATACCGCCCGCCAGGGTCCCCACCGCGTCCATTTTCTGGATGTGCCGAAGCTGTTCCTCGAGCTGTCTCTGCTCGGTGATGTCGATGCCGGTTCCGATCACCCAGACCACCTGCCCCCGCTCGTCCCTCGTGACCGAGTTGTTCCACCGGATGTTCCGCTCGTCCCCGTTCCGCGTGCACCAGGGGTTTTCGTGGAACGGGAAGATGTCCTTTTCGTCCAGTTGCGAAAAGGCCTCCCGGATCTCCGCGGCGGCCCGTTCGGGCAGAAGGAGGTCCCAGATATGTTTCCCCCGGACCTCGTGTTCCTGCCACCCGGACACCTCCTCGCACTTCCGGTTGAAGAGCAGGATCCTTCCCTCCCGGTCCAGCACGACGATCAGGACATTCGCGACCGCCAGGATCCCGGAAGAGAAGTCCTTCTCCCTCTGAAGGGCCTCCTCGGCGTCCTTCCGCTGGGTGATGTCGGTGATCTGTCCCAGGACGAGGTCCCCCGAGACCGGAAACACGTGAAGCCTTCCCCAGAAATGCGTCTCGTCCTTCCGCTTCTGCAGCACTTCCGCCTCCACCGGCATGCCGGTGCGCAGAACGGTTTCGCACCGGGAGCTCTTTTCCGGGGCGTCGAAGATATCGGACACGGCGAGGTGCAGGAACTCCTCTCTCCCGTACCCGTAGAGCCTCAGGCAGCCCTCGTTCACGTCAAGGAAGCGTCCGTCCTTGCCCACCGTGGCGGCGGGAGGGCCCTGCTCGAACAGGAGGCGGTACTTCTCCTCGGAAGCGCGAAGGCGCTTCATTATCCGGTACTTTTCGGTTGCCATCGCCATCTGGTCCGGGATGCTTCCCAGCCTCTCCACGGTCATCAGGGAGTACGCTCCCTTCCGGCGGCTGTTGAAGTTGAGCGTCCCCACGATTCTCTCCCCGGCGAACAGCGGGATCATGAGCCGTGACCTCATCCCTTCCCTCTGCAAAATCTCGTTTTCCACGAACCAGTCCGGGGAGGCAGCAAGATCTTCGTCCACGCGCGTCATGCGGTGGGAGAGGACCCAGCCGGGGGCCGACCGGTCGAGAGGGATGCGGGTTCCGGTCCCGAGGTCGGTTCGTCCCTTCGAATAGGTATGGATGAGGATGGGGTCCACCTCCTCTTCGAAAACGGCCACGGACGTCCGGTCGAAGTCGATCAGCGTGTCCAGTTTCTTCGCAATCCGCGCGTGGATTTTCCCGATATCCCAGTCCGAGACGATGACCCGGTTCACCCGTTCGATCGTCCGAAGCCGGGTGATCAGCTGCTGGAGCTGGTTTTCCAGGCCCTTCTGTTCCGCCGTCTCCAGAACGGTGACGACCATCCCGATTGGGACGCCTCCTTCCCCGGAAACCCGGGAGACCGTCACCCGGCAGTCGACTTCCCCCCACGACTTCGTGCTCAGCCGACTTTCCTGCGAGACCGTCTTTCCGGTTCGCACCGTGCGTATCATTCCGTCGACGACTTCGGGGGGGGCGGGGAAGAGCCGGTGAATGGCGGACCCGACCATCTCGTTCCGGGTCCAGCCGAAGAAGAGTTCGGAGGCATCGTTCCACAGGCGGATGATTCCCTCGAGGTCGGCGAAGAAGACCACGGCGCTGGCTGTCTGCAGGATGGAAATCCCCTCGTGCGCTTTCCTTCGGGCGCTCCGTTCCTCCTCGGTGGCGAGGGCGATTCCCGTTACTGCATCCGGGTCTCCGGGGAGGCCTCGCCCCTTCGTGAAGTGGGCCCGGAACCAACGCGATCCTCCATCGGCGCACCGGAACGGGAATTCCCACACCGGCCTTTCGTCTTCCCCGAGGTTCGCGCAGAGGAGTTCCAGTGTCTTTATCCCCTCGGGAGACAGGCGGGAGGCGAAAAGACCCGGATTGGCCAGAAGGTCCCTGCGATCGAACCCGGTGAGGGGCTTCACCCCGTCCGTTATGGAGAGGAGCCCGAACCCCTCGCGGCGGAAGGTGAACACGAACACCGGTATGCCGGACAGTAGTGTCCCAAGGGGGTCGCGATGGAAAGAGAGTTTCATCCCAATCTTATATTGAAGCAGGGATTTCTCCCTCGGCAACCAAAAAGAAACCGCCGTCCGGGGCGCAGCCCCTTCCCCGTTTCCGTAGCCGAACCGTGAAAATCTCCCGTGCGGAGAAATACGGGGCGGTTTATTGACAACAACCCCCCATCTTTCATACATAATAGGAAAATCAAGGGGGAATACCCATAGCGGAGGGATGTCTTTGAGGGAGCCGATCCCGTTTCGGGGGAGGGTTCGGGACGACGCCGGATTGTCGTCTTTCGAGATTCCCGCGTCGGCGGTGCCCAAAATAGCGCGAGTCTGCGCGATGGGGCTTGGTCTTGACGAGCTTCTCGGGGAGATCTGCCGGGAAATCGTGGGCCTGTGCAATGTCGACGCCTGCTATCTCGTGTCCTACCGGGAAAGGGACGGGGGCGCGGAGGTCCGCCATTTCACCGGGTCCGGGGAATGGCCCGACCTCCGGAAGGTGTACGGGCCGGAACCCCGATGGAACGCCGCTCTCGAGCATCTGCGCGACCATGGGATCCTGGCGGTGGACGACCTCTTTGCGCTGGCGCCGGACGACCCGGTCCGGGCCCTCCATGAACCGCACTCCGTGCGTTCCCTGCTCCTTGCCCCGCTGAAGTTCGGCACGAACCTGGTTGGCCTGCTCGCCCTGCACGGGTACGGCTCCCCCCGGAAGTGGGGGCGGGAGGGATTGCGCATCGCGGGGGCCTTGGTAGCCATCCTCTCCGCGGCGTTCGAACGACGGAGGATGGAGGAGAGGCTTAAGGTTTCCGAGGCGCGCTACCGTTTCCTCGCCGACAACGCCCTCGACTTCATCACCTTGCATGACACCTCCGGGAGGTATCTCTACGCGAGCCCGGCGGCAAACCGGATGCTCGGATTCCGCCCGGAGGAGATGATCGGCTGCGGCGGCGAGGCCTTTCTCCCGCCGGAGGAACAGGAGACGATGCGGGAGGCGAATCGCCGTCTCGCCGCGGGGGAAGTGCCCGCGTTGACGATCCATCACCGCCTCCGGAGGAAGAACGGGGGGTTCACGGAGGTGGAGACGGTCTGCTCCGCCGTGCGGGGAGGGGGCATCTCTCCGTCCCAGATTCTCCGGATTTCGAGGGACATCACGGAGCGGAAGGTGATGGAAACCCGCCTGTTTGAAAGCCAGAAGCTGGAGACGATCGGGATGCTGGCCGGGGGGGTGGCGCACGAATTCAACAACCTGCTCATGGGGATCACCGGGGCGGCGGAGATGCTCTCCCTGCTGCTGGCGGGGAACGACGAAACGACCGGATATCTCGCCACGATCGACCGGATGGGGAGCCGGGCAGCGGAACTGACGCGGCAGCTCCTGGCGTACGCCGGGCAGGGAAGGCAAAGCCCGGAGATCGTTTCGATCAACCGGATCATCCGGGAGGACACCCCGGTTCTCAAGTCGACCCTTCCCCCGTCGGTGGAGGTGCGTCTCGAACTCGACGAGGACGCCCCCACGATCCTGGCGGACGTCCTCCAGATCAAGCAGGGAATCATGAGCCTGTGCCTGAACGCGGCGGAGGCGATGCCCGACGGAGGGGTTCTTACCCTCCGGACTCGCGTGGAGCAGATTCCCTCCGGCGGATCATCGGCGGGAGAAGGGACGGAACGGACGGTCGGCTCCGGCGCCATTTCCCCGGGGATGAAGCTGGTGCTCGAGGTATCGGACACGGGATCCGGTATGGATGCGGAAACCGCCTCGCGGATCTTCGAGCCGTTCTATTCGACGAAGTTCGTCGGGCGGGGCATGGGGCTGGCGGCGGTTCGCGGCATCGTGGAGAGCCACGACGGGTTGATCCGGGTGACTTCGGAAGTGGGCAAGGGGACGACGTTCTCCCTCACCTTCCCCGCCGTGGTCGGAGAGTCGCCCGTCGAGGAGAGGGGGGAGACGTTCCCCTTGTGCGGGACGGGCACCATCCTGATCGCCGATGACGAGGACGACGTGAGGAGCATGGTCCGCGCCATGCTGGAGTCCTTCGGCTACCGCGTTCTGGAGGCTCGCGACGGGAGGGAGGCGGTCGATCTCTACCGGGAGAAAAGCGGGGAGATCGACCTCGTCCTTCTCGACATGATGATGCCCCGGATGACCGGGGAAGAGGCGTTCGCGGAGATCCGCAGCATATCTCCCTCCGCCCGGGCGGTCCTGGCCAGCGGGTACGATGAGAGAGGTAGGATCGGCGAGGTCGTGGCGTCGGGGTTTTTGGGGTTTCTCCGGAAACCCTTTCGGCGGAGAGAGCTGGGCCAAAAAGTGAGCGAGGCGCTGGGAAACGGTCCCCGGAAGGAGGCATCCAACGGGAAATAGGTTGCGCGCGGTGAAGGCGGCATTCGCGCTGCTTCTCCTGGTGTCGTCCTTGGGGTGCTCGCCCCGGGCCTACGTTCTCGGGAGGGTGGCGGACGGCCTCTCGGCCGGGGGCGAGGTCTTTGCCTCCGACGACGATCCTGAGCTGGTCCGCGAAGCTGTTCCGTTTGCTCTCAAGGCGGAGGAGGCCCTACTCGAGCAACAGCCGGACCACCGGGGGCTGCTCGCCTCCCTTTGCCGGGGGTTCACGCAGTACGCTGCGGCGTTCGTCTGGCAGGATGCGGTGGAAGAGGAAGACGGGAAACGGGCGGCCGTGGGCAAGGAAAGGGCGAGGCGCCTCTTCCTGCGGGCGAAGGAGTATGGCCTGCGGGGCCTCGAGACGACGCACCCCGGTTTCCGGGACCGGATCGATGCGAATCCGGAGACGGCGGCGGCAATGGCGGGGGAGGAGGACGTGCCCCTGCTCTTCTGGACCGCTGCATCCTGGAGTCTCGCGATCTCCACCTCCGGGGGGGATCCTTCCCTGCTTGCGGACCTTCCCCGGGTCGAAACCCTCATGCGCAGGGCCCTCGCGCTTCAGGAGGATTACGACCAGGGCGCGATCCATGAATACTTCATCGTGTTCGAGGGGGGACGCCCCGAGGCGATGGGAGGGTCACTGGACGAGGCGAGGCGCCATTTCGCTCGCGCGATGGGGCTCGGCGGCGGGAAGAGGATATCCCCCCTGGTGACGTTCGCGGAGACGGTTTCCGTGCGAACGCAGGCCAGGGGGGAGTTCCTGGAGCTTCTTTCCCGGGCTCTCGCCTTCGACGCGCGGAAGGAGGCCCCGGAATTCCGGCTCGCCAATCTCCTCGCGCAGCGCAAGGCGAATTGGCTATTGGGGAGGGTGGATGAACTCTTTCTGGAATAAGGCGTCGGCGGGTTTCGCAGCTCTTCTTTTCCTTTTTTCCTTCCGCGCAGCGCACGGTGGTCCCATCGTCATCAAGATGGCGACCATAGCCCCGGAGGGGTCGTCGTGGCACCGGGTCCTGCTGGAAATGGGGGAGGAATGGAAAAAGGTCTCCGGGGGAGCGGTCGTCCTGCGCATCTACCCCGGAGGAGTGGTAGGGGACGAGGATGCGATGCTCCGAAAGATGCGGGTGGGACAGCTCCACGCCGCGGCAATCACGGGCATGGGACTTGCCTTCCTCGACCGTTCCTTCTACGGCCTGCACGTGCCGATGATGTACGCCTCCGACGAGGAGTTCGACTACGTCCGCGACCGTATCTCCCCCCTGCTGGAGAAGCGCCTCGAGGAGAAGGGGTACGTCGTCCTCAACTGGGGGGACGCCGGGTGGGTATACTTCTTCGCGAGGGAGCCCTTTACGCATCCCTCGGAGATGAAGGCCATGAAGCTGTACATCGGCGCCGGGGATGAGCCCCTTACCCAGCTTTACAAGAAGGCGGGGTTCCGGCCCGTGCCGATTTCGGTCGTCGACATCCTTCCCGGCCTGCAGACGGGGCTGATCGACGCCTTCAACGCGACGCCCCTTGCCGCAGTGGCCTTCCAGTGGTTCGCCCTTGCCCCGAACATGGCGGATTTCAAGTGGGCTCCGCTCACCGGTGCCACGATCATCGACAAGAGGGCCTGGGAGGATATCCCGGAGGAACTGAGGCCGAAGATCCTGAAGGTCTCCCGGGACGCCAGCAAGCGCCTCCGGCGTGAGATCCGCAACCTGAACGAGCAGGCGATGAAGGCGATGGTAGATAACGGACTGAAGATCACGAAAATTTCTTCTTCGGTCGAGGCGGAGTGGCGGAAAATCGTCGAGGACATCTACCCGCAGATCCGTGGAAAGATCATCCCTGACGACGTCTTTGACGTGGTGGTGAAGTACCGGGACGAGTTCCGCAATTCCGCTAACCCGGGAAGGGCGATGACCCGGTGACCCCGGAGAAGGGGGGCGTTTCACTTCTTCACCGGGCGGAAAACGCGGTATCCATCGCGATCCTCTGTGCGATGGCTCTCCTGCCGATTTTGGAGATCGTCGGCAGGTGGCTCTGGCGGACCGGGATTCCCGGCTCGACGATGCTCGTCCAGCACGGGACCCTGTGGATCGGGTTTCTGGGCGGAGCGATCGCCGCCCGGGATGGGCGTCTCCTGTCCATCGGGACGATCGCAGGATTGTTCCCGGAGGGCTTCCGGAAGCCCGCCTCGATCTTCTCCGCGTCCGTTTCCGCGTCCGTTTCTCTCCTCCTCGCTTACGCGGGGATCACCCTTGTCAGGATCGAGTGGGCCGACGGCAGGTACCTTCTCTCCCTTCTGCCCGTCTGGCTGGCCGAGGCGGCGATCCCCCTGGGGTTCGCCCTGGTCGCGTGGCGGCTGATTCGGCTTTCCTCCGATACCTGGGGAGGACGCGCGGCGACGGCGGTTCTCGCGGTGGCAGGCGCCCTCGTCGTATCATCCGATCTTTTATCCCGGGGCGCCCCCTTCGTGGTCTCCCTCGCCGTCCTCGCCGCGGCCGTGTTCCTTGGTGCTCCCCTGTTCGCGGCCCTGGGAGGCCTGGCGGTTCTTTTCTTCCAGCATTCCCAGGTCCCTCTCGCCTCCATCCCGGTGGAGATGTACCGGCTCGTGACCTCCCCGACGCTGGCCACGATCCCCCTTTTCACCTTCGCGGGATACATCCTCACCGCAGGCAACTCCTCCCAACGCCTCGTCCGGCTCTTTCGGGCGATGGTGGGTTGGATGCCCGGCGCCATCGCCGTGGTCACGGTGCTCGTCTGCACGTTCTTCACGACGTTCACCGGCGCATCGGGCGTGACGATCGTCGCATTGGGAGGGATACTGCTGCCGGCTCTCATCGCGGAACGATACCCCGAGAGGTTTTCCTTCGGCCTCCTCACGGCCTCGGGGTCCCTCGGGCTCCTGTTCCCGCCGTGCCTGCCGGTGATCCTGTACGCGGTCGTGGCGGGGATCCCGGTGGACAAGATGTTCCTCGGGGGTGTCCTTCCGGGCATCCTCCTCGTCCTGCTCATGACCGGCTGGGCAGTGCGGACAGGGGTCCTCTCCGGCGCGAGGCGCACCCAATTTTCGCTCGCGGAGCTTGGCGGGGCGGTGTGGGAGGCGAAATGGGACATCCTTTTACCGGTGATCGTTCTTTTCGGGATCTTCGGCGGGTTCGCCACGACGGTGGAAACGGCCGCGCTGGCGGTCCTGTACGCCTTCTGCGTCGAAGTGTTCGTTCACCGCGACGTCAGCCTGCGCAGAACGTTCCCCGAGGCGGGGACCGAGTCCGCGCGCCTCGTGGGGGGATTCCTCCTCCTCCTCGCGGTGGCGACGGGTCTCACGGGATACCTGATCGACGCGGGGGTGCCGCAGACGGTCTTCCAGTGGGTCCGCCAGACGATCCACTCCCGATACGTCTTCCTCCTCATCCTGAACATGTTTCTGCTTGTCGTCGGGTCCTTCATGCACATCTTCTCGGCGATCGTCGTCGTGGTTCCGATCATCGCCCCCCTTGCGTTGGCATTCGACGTCCACCCGGTGCACCTCGGGATCATCTTCCTCGCGAATCTCGAGCTTGGGTTCCTGATGCCCCCGGCGGGGATGAACCTCTTCCTCTCCGCCTACCGGTTCGACCGCCCCCTCGGGGAGGTGTACCGGTCGGTCCTCCCCTTCCTCCTGATCCTGCTCCTGGGCGTGCTCGTCATCACCTACGTTCCCTTACTGTCCACGATCCTCCTCCCGGGGTAGGGAACTAAGAACAGGGACGTTCCTAAGAACTCTTCCGCCCCTGCGGCGGGCGCCGCGGTGGTGCAGTCGGCTGCGGAGCGAGAGATCCGCGAGCCCGGGTCCCCGGCCGTGCTATAGTTGAGGCAGCGCGCTTAACCGGTGCGTGTCACGGAAAGCCGGGAGGTATCCCTTCCTATCCGGGTTTGCCCCGATCCGACACAGCGAGGAGAGAACGATGCAGAAACGGGAAGAGAGCATTCTGTACAGCGGAGGCGCCAACGGGGCCGAATACGAGTTCGGCGTCCAGGCGGAGCGGTTCGGGGTCGAGGAGACCCACTTTACGTTCGAAGGAAATGACATCGCCCGGTCCCGGGGGGTCCGGGTCCTGACCCGCGAAGAGCTCCGCAACGGGGACGTGAGCCTCTCCTACGTCTCCCGGCTGATGAAACGGACCTATTCGGATGCTCCCCGGATCCGGAAGGTGCTCCAGACGATCTGGTACCAGGTCAACGCCGGGGAGGAGATCTACGTGATCGGCAAGATCCTGGAGGATGGAACCGTCCGGGGCGGAACGGGTTGGGGCGCCGAGTTCGCGAAGCTCTGCAACAAGCCGATCTTCGTCTTCGACCAGGACGCCGACCGGTGGTTCCGGTGGACCGAGGACCGTTGGGAGGAAGTGAAGGAGGCCGGGGAGCCCAGGGTCCGAAGCGCCCGGTTCACGGGGACCGGGACGCGCTTGCTCGAGGAGAACGGCCGCCGGGCCATCCGGGAACTGTTCGAGCGTTCCTTCGCGTGACGGATTCGCCCCGCATGACTTCCCCCGCCATCCGGAACGTGGCGATCATCGCCCACGTGGACCACGGAAAGACAACGCTGGTGGACGCGATGCTGTGGCAAAGCGGCATCTTCCGGGAGCACCAGACCGTTCCGGACCGCGTGATGGACTCCATCGATCTGGAGCGTGAGAAGGGGATCACGATCATGGCGAAAAACGCCTCCGTGGTCTACCGTGGCGTCAAGATCAACATCGTGGACACCCCGGGGCACGCCGATTTCGGGGGCGAGGTGGAGCGAACGCTCAAGATGGTGGACGGGGTCCTGCTCCTCGTCGACGCTTCCGAGGGGCCGCTCCCGCAAACGCGCTTCGTGCTCAATAAGGCGCTGGAGAGGGAGCTCCCCGTCGTCCTGGCGGTGAACAAGGTCGACCGCCCGGATGCCAGGATCGGCGAGGTGATCAGCGAAGTGTACGACCTCTTCATCGATCTGGATGCGACGGAAGACCAGCTCGAGTTCCCCATCCTGCTCACGAATGCCCGGGTGGGGACCGCACGGAGTCAAGACGGGGAGGAGTCGCATGACCTTCGCCCGCTGTTCGACGCGATTCTCTCCCACATTCCCCCCCCGTCCGGGGACCCGGCGAGCGTCCTGCAGCTGCTCGTCACGCACCTCGATTACAGCGAGTATGTGGGCCGACTCGCGGTCGGGCGGGTCTTCTGCGGGACCCTCCGGGCGGGGGATTCTGTTTCGGTGTGCGGGCAAGAGGGCGCCGCGGAGCGGGTCAAGGTAACGATGCTCTACGTCTACGACGGGCTCTCGAGAAAGGAGGTGCGGGAGGCCTCCGCCGGGGACATCGTCGCGCTGGCCGGGGCAGAGCGGGCCAGCATCGGCGACACGGTGTCCGATGCGGAAAATCCGCGCGCGCTCCCGCGGATCGCGGTCGACGAGCCCACGGTTTCCATGGTGTTTTCGATCAACACCTCGCCCTTCGCCGGCCAGGAGGGAAGCCTTGTCACATCGCGCAAGCTCCGGGAGCGACTGGAGAAGGAACTGTTGGGCAACGTGGCGCTCCGGATCGATTTTTCGGGGACCGACGCCTTCACGGTGATGGGGCGGGGGGAACTGCAGCTGGCCATCCTCGTCGAGATGATGCGCCGGGAGGGATTCGAACTCTCCGTTTCCCGCCCGGAGGTTGTCACGAAGACCGAGAACGGCGTGCTTCTGGAGCCGGTCGAGCGGGTCTTCCTCGACATCCCCGAGGGATACCTCGGGGCCGTCACGCAGGGTCTCGGGGCCCGTAGGGCGAAGATGGTAAGGATGATCAACCCGGGGAGAGGACGGGCGCGTATCGAGTACCGGATTCCCTCGCGGGGGCTCATCGGCTTCCGGTCGGAGTTTCTGACGGAGACGCGAGGCACCGGGCTGCTCAACCACCTGTTCGACGGGTACGAACCCTGGCAGGGCACCATCCGGGACCGGGTCGCGGGAGCGCTGGTGGCCGACCGGGAGGGACGCACCACCGCGTACGCCCTCTACCACCTGCAGCCGCGTGGCACGCTGTTCCTGGGCGAGGGGGAGCGTGTGTACGAGGGGATGATCATCGGGGAGAACTCCCGCCCGGTGGACATGGACGTCAACGCGACCAAGGAGAAAAAACTCACCAACATCCGTGCGGCGGGGGCCGACGAGGCGCTCCGGCTGGTCCCGCCGAGAATCATGTCGCTGGAGAAGGCGATCGAGTACATCAACGCGGACGAACTGGTCGAGGTGACGCCGAAGGCGATCCGCCTCCGGAAGAAGATCCTGGCGGCCGGTCGGCGCCCCAAGAAGAAGGAGCAGGCGGCCGGGGCGAATGAGAGACTTCCCCGGGGTGGGGGGAAAAGCGCTGGAAAACCGGCGGTCGGAGAGGGATAATATTTCGTTAGTCCAGTTTTCGTGAAGGGGGGAGGAATATGCCGAAATCCGGTCCGACAGGCGGGAAAAAGGGCCTCGCGAACGCGCTGGAGAGGGCATTGCGGTTCGAGAGCGAGGGGAAACGGTTTTTCACCGCGGCCGCCGCCAAGAGCGCGGACCCCTTCGCCAAGCAAGTGTTTTCGCTGCTGGCGCAAATGGAAACAAAGCACATGGAGGACATCCAGGCGATCGCCCGGAAACTCGAGGAGGATGGGAAATTCCCCAAGGTGTCGACCTCGCCGCACGACGCGAGGATGCGCCTGTTCCGGCGTGAGCACAGCCGGATCCGGAAGGAGAAGATCATCTCCGGGGAGGCCGCGGACGGGATGCGCAGGGCCTTGGCCTTCGAGGCGATGGGGCGGGAGATGTACGCACGGATGTCGAAGGATGCGACCAATCCCCAGGAAAAGAGGTTCTTCAAGCTCCTTTCGGGCGAGGAGGATACCCACTTCAACATCATCTACGAGTATCTGGATTTTCTGGAAAACCAGGGCCTGCGGATGCAGGATGGGTAGGAGGGGCCAACCCGCGTCGGGGAAGATCCGGGAGGGTCCCCCGGGCGTTGTGCTGCTCCGAATCGATGTGCGTCTGCGAAGTAATCGCCCGACACGTGAACAGAGCCCGGCGGGGGTGGCAGGCCGAAAAGTCCGGCTCCCCGTTCCGTAGGAGGGAAGAACTGTTGGACTTTTTCAACACAAGGCAGGACGTGATATGAAAAATAGATCAACGCGCATTGTTATCCTGTTTGTGATGGCGGTTGTCCTGGTATTCATGGCGGTTGCGGGGTATGCCGGGCGCCGGGAGTTCTGGCTTACGCCCCCGAAATCGGAGACCGAGGATTACATGGTGCCGCCCCCTCCCTTCACGGAGGGGATCTTCCCCTGCTCCGAATGCCACGCCGACATGACTCCGAACCCGAACCGCCGGAAGCTCGAGGACGAACACACGGACATCGAACTGAAGAACCATGCGGAGCACGAGCGGTGGTGCCTGGACTGCCATGACATGAAGGACCGCGACAGGCTGCGGCTGGTGTCCGGTGAGCAGATCGACTTCAACCACAGCTACCGGCTATGCGGCCAGTGCCACGGGGACAAATACCGCGACTGGAGGATGGGAATCCACGGGAAGCGCACGGGGGAGTGGAACGGGAGGAAGGAATACCTGCTGTGCGCTCATTGTCACAATCCGCACAACCCCCGGTTCAAGCCGATTCCGCCGAAGGCACCTCCCGAGCGGCCCGAAAACATACAGTAGGGAAGGTATTTTTATTTACGGCTATCGTGCGAGGAGAGAATCCCATGTCGGATAAGGAAACGCGCGAGAATCGCATCTTCCGGCTCTCGCGCCGGAAAGCGTTGAAAGGTTTGGCAGCGGGGTTGGGCGCGTTGGCCCTTCCAAAGAAGGATGCGTCCGCTGCTTTCTGGGAATCGTTCTTCCAGAAAAATTTCCGGGAACTCAGTCGGGCCGAGATTCAGGATGTCGTGTCACGGCTCGAAAAGGAATACAGCACCCGCTACGGCAAGCCGGTGAAGGTCAAGACGTCTCCTCCCATGGAAGGAGTGCTGTACGGGTATGGCCTCGACCTGTCCCGGTGCATCGGGTGCCGCAGGTGCGTGTACGGGTGCGTAAGCGAAAATAACCAATCCCGCGATCCCCAGATCCACTGGATCACGGTGCTCAGGCTCGACAAGGAGAGGGGGGTGGACCTGGAGCACGCAGAGCAGTACTACAACCCGGCAAATGTTCCCGAGGAAGGGCATTTCTACATGCCGGTCCAGTGCCACCAGTGCGAAAACCCGCCGTGCACCAAGGTATGCCCCGTCCAGGCGACCTGGAAGGAAAACGACGGTATCGTGGTCGTGGACTACAATTGGTGCATCGGGTGCCGGTACTGCATGGCGGCGTGCCCTTACGGAGCGAGGCATTTCAACTGGAAGAAGCCCGGACTCTCGGCCGCGGAGATGAACCCCGACACGCATTACCTGGGGAACCGGCCAAGACCCGTGGGGGTAGTGGAAAAGTGCATCTTCTGCATGCAGCGAACACGGGAGGCGGATGGGAAGTACCCGGCATGCGTCGAGGTC
Source organism: Candidatus Limnocylindria bacterium (assembly GCA_035464915.1). Lineage (GTDB taxonomy): Bacteria > Desulfobacterota > Deferrimicrobia > Deferrimicrobiales > Deferrimicrobiaceae > CSP1-8. The sequence goes on along the minus strand of DATHRT010000187.1, from coordinate 2,154 downwards.
TGCCCTGTCGGGGCGCGCAAGTTCGGAAACCTGCTCGATCCGGAGAACGAGATCCGGTTCGTGATCGAGAACAAGCGGGTGTTCATCCTAAAGGAGGAATTGAATACCCAGCCGAAGTTCTACTACTTCTACTCCGTGTGATCCGCGGGGGAGGCCGGGAATGAAGAAAGTCTGGGCATTCATCAAGGGGTGTTTCACCCTTTTGAGGCAGGGGAGCAAGCTCTACTACACGTGGATCTACCTTCTCCTTGTCTTTATCGCCATCGGGGTTCTCGCGTACGCCAATCAGATGTACAACGGGCTGATCACCACCGCCATGCGGGACCAGGTGTCCTGGGGATTCTACATCTCCAATTTCACCTTCATGGTCGGGGTGGCCGCCGCCGCCGTTCTGCTCGTCATCCCCGCGTACGTTTACCAGTGGAAGCCGATCAAGGAGATCGCGATCCTCGGCGAACTCGTGGCCGTCTCCGCGATGGTGATGTGCCTGCTGTTCGTCACGGTCGACCTCGGACGGCCGGAGAGGTTCTGGCACCTGATCCCCAAGATCGGAATCCTGAATTTCCCCCAGTCCCTTCTGGCGTGGGACGTTGTCGTTCTGAACCTGTACCTGGTCCTGAACTTTTCGATCGCGGGGTACATGCTGTACAACTATTACTACAGGCGCGAGCCGAACATGAAGTACGTGACGCCCCTATTGCTGTTCTCCATTCCGGCTGCGATCTCCATCCACACGGTGACCGCCTTTCTCTACAACGGCCTGGCGGCAAGGCCTTTTTGGAACGCATCGATCCTCGCCCCGCGCTTTCTCGCCTCGGCCTTCTGCTCCGGGCCGGCCGGCATGATCCTCATGTTCCAGGTGATCCGGAAGTGGACGAAGTTCAAGATCAAGGACGAGGCGATCTTCAAGATTGCGGAGCTTATCGCCTACGCGATGTTCATCAACCTGTTCCTGTTAGGCGCCGAGGTGTTCAAGGAGTATTACTCCGATACCGCTCATCTGGCGCCGATGATTTACCTCTACCAGGGGCTCAACGGGCACGCGGACCTGGTTTCCTACATCTGGACCGCGACCCTGTTCAACATCACGGCGTTCTTCCTCTTTCTGATCCCGCAGACGCGTGAGAACCAGGTCACCCTCAACATCGGCTGCATCCTCGTCTTCATCGGCGTGTACATCGAGAAGGGGATGGGGCTGGTGATTCCGGGATTTGTCCCCGACGTTCTAGGTGGTTTTTACGAGTATTCTCCCACCGGGGTCGAGATGCTGGTTTCCTTGGGGATCTGGGCGACGGGGCTGTTGATCTTCACGATGCTCCTTCGGATCGCGATCCCGATCATGAATGGCGATTTTCACGTGAGCGATGACGGGATCCACCCGCACATCGGCGACGAACTGTTCCTCGTCCGCCGTGTGGATGAGGTCGAGGAAGAGGGAGACTTGCTTGCGCAATGAGGGAAATCGGTCGCCGAACTCCCGGTCATTGACTCCGAAGGAACGCGAGGACGTCCCGTAAATCCTGGCCGCTCATATTGGGCCACGGTACTGCCTGGGTCACCATGGCCGCCTCCATGGCGGGGATGTGATTCCAAAGCTGCGTGGCGAACATAATGGCGTTGGCCGACTTGATGTCACCGACGATCTTCTGTTTGTCCGCATCGGTCTTGAAATGGCAGTCGACACATCGATTATCCCGAAATATTCTTTCTCCCTTCGCGGCATCCCCGGGTTTGTCATCGTAATTTAAAGAGTAAAGGAACACGATCAGGTCGTTCATCTCCGTTTCGTGGAAATACGGCCACGACAGTTTCTTCCTGGCAAACGTTTCCCGCATCGTTCCCGCGTGGTTCCACATCTGGGTGATCAGCGACGTGACGTTCGCCTGGGAAACGGCTTTCCCCAGATCCGGCGCTTCCTTTCCTCCTTCTCCGAAGATGGCGTGACATTTGATGCATCCCTTGTCCGTAAATAGTTTCCGCCCGCTTTCCGTGTTTCCGACTCCCAGGAATACTTTTCGGGTCTTCTCCGTCGCCGATTCCGTCAGGGCGGCGAAGATGTCCGTCATGTCGTTGCCGGAAAAGGTAGGGATGGCGGTACCTGTCGACTTCATCTGTCCGATCATCTCCGGCCCATGGTTCCACATTCGCTGCAAC
>DATHRT010000186.1:0-9535 GCA_035464915.1 Candidatus Limnocylindria bacterium | reverse complement strand
ATCACGAGCATCCTGACGACTGGCCACACCGAACCGGGCACCCTGGCCGTCTTCTTCCGGATCGCGACCCTCAACGTGGGACCGATCCGGAAAGCCATCCAGGAGGCGGGGTACCGGATCCTCGATCCCGCGAACTTTCGGGAATGAAAGCGATGCTGCTTCCGGAGAGGGGGCCGATCGAAACCTCCCCCCTTGTCCTTACGGACCTCCCGGACCCGTCGCCCGCAGCCGGGGAGATCCGGGTGAAGATTTCCGCGTGCGGGATCTGCCGGACGGACCTGCACGTCATCGAGGGGGATCTGCCTCCCCTCCGGTCCCCCGTGATTCCGGGCCATCAGATCGTAGGAACGGTGGACGCTTGCGGGGACGGGGCGGCCCGGTTCCCCCGCGGAAGCCGTGTCGGAATCGCGTGGCTTGCGCGAACCTGCGGGGAATGCCACTACTGCGCTGCGGGCAGGGAAAACCTGTGCGACCGGCCGTGGTTCACGGGGTACCACCGCGACGGCGGATTCGCCGAGTACGCGGTCGTGCCGGAGGCGTTCGCCTATCCCCTCCCTTCCGCCTTCCGGGATGCCGAGGCCGCCCCGCTTTTGTGCGCAGGGATCATCGGATTCCGCGCCCTGCGGAGGGCCGACCTGCCCCGTGGGGGAACGCTGGCGATTTACGGCTTCGGGTCGTCCGCCCACATCGTGATCCAGCTCGCGCTGCACCGGGGGTGTTCCGTCTTCGTCTGCACACGCGGGAAGGAGCACCGGGCGCTCGCGAAACGGATGGGGGCGTCATGGGCGGGAGAGCACCCGGAGGAGATGCCGGCGCTTGCCGACTCGGCCATTCTGTTCGCCCCGGCGGGGGAACTGGTTCCGCGGGCGCTTAAATATCTGAAAAAAGGGGGAACCCTGTCGCTCGCGGGCATCCACATGAGCGACGTCCCCTCGATGAAGTACGAAGAGTGCCTGTTCCACGAGAAGAACGTCCGAAGCGTCACCTCCAATACGCGTCAGGACGGGGAGGAACTGCTCCGGGAGGCAGCGGAGATCCCCCTCCGCCCGAAGGTCACCCTCTTCCCCCTCGAGGAGGCCAACCGGGCGCTCCAGCTGCTCAAGGCGGACAAACTCCAGGGAACGGGCGTCCTGGTGGTGGGGGGATGATCCCCCACGGCCCTACCCTTTCCCCTCCTTTCGCAGAATCCCCTCCCCGGCGAGGATGCCGTTGAGTGCGGCGCCGACGATCCCCCGGGATTTTCCCACGCCGTCCCCGGCCACGAAGAGGTTCGGGACATTCGTCTCGAGATAGCGGTCCGTGGCATACTTCGTGTCGTAGAATTTGATCTCCGGCACGTATACCGTCGTGGAAGGGTGCGCCACCCCCGGGATGACGCGCGCGAGAAGAAGCAGGCTCTCCCTGAGGTTGTCGACGATGCGACCGGGGTAGGCATAGGAGATGTCCCCCGGCGTCACGCCCGGCCCCAGGGGAAGGGTCGGCGTCATCTTGTCGTAGCCGAGAGCGGACGAGTGGAACGTCTCGGCCTTGGAGCGTCTCCCTTCCGTCAGGTCCCCCCACCGCTGGACGACGAGGCTGTCTCCGCCGCCCCAGAAGTTGGCGAATTCCATAATCTTCCGCCCCATCTCCGTCGTGTCCTGGATCGGTTCGGTCATCGAGACGGTGTTGAGAATCGCGAAATTGCTGTTCCCCGTCTTTTTCTTCTTCAGCGCGTCCCCGTTCACCAGCCGGTATCCGTTCCTCATTTCGACCCGTACCCTTCCGCCCGGGTTGGTGCAGAAGGTCCGTGTGCGGTCGCCGTAGGTCGGAGTGACAAACAGGAACTTGGGGTCATACAGGACCTGCGTAATCTCGTCATACACGGCGCGGGCCACCTCGACCCGGCACCCGATGTCGATGGCCCCGTACCGGGTTCTTGCGCCGATCCCGCGGGCGACCTCCCGGAACCAGTAGGCGCCCTCCCTGCCCGGGGCCACCAGTACGTACCGGGAGAGGAATTCCCCCTTCGCACTTTGCACGAGGAACTGTCCGTCGTCACGAGGCCGGATGTCGGTGACCCGAGTCCGGAGCGAGAAGACGACCCCTTTCCCGGCGAAGGAGTCGGTCATCCGGGCAACGACGCGGTGGGCAAGGTCGGTCCCCATGTGCCTCTGCTTCGCGGGGAGGAGAGTGATGTCCCAAAGCCCTTTGGCGTTCCTGTGACGCACCCAGGAGACCCGGTCCAGCCACCCGCTGATCCGCACGGCGTCCACTCCATAGAGGGTGCGGTCGGCCCCGTGCGCAAGAAACACCTCGTCGATCCCGGCGATTCGCTCTTCGGCCTCGGCTTTCGACATGCCCAGCTCAGAGAGGTCGATACCGATGTGCGGGGAGAGGTTCAGTTTGCCGTCGGTCATCGCTCCGGCCCCGCCGGTGCGGCCCTTCTCCTCCAGTACGAGCACGCGCAGCTTCCCGGCCAGCGTCCGTGCGGCAAAAAGCCCGGCGGGCCCCGCCCCGACGATAACAACATCCCAGACGGCAGCGCGGTCAGCGGGCAAAGGGTTCCCCCCTGCGCGCAACGCGCGGCCCGGCGGAGATCCGGAACGGAAAGGGGGAGAAGCCGCGGCGCTTGAGGACCTCCTCCATCGCTTCCCGGTCCCCCGGCTCGCGGAGCAGACCGAACACCATCCCTCCCCCGCCGGCGCCGCAAAGCTTCGCCCCGGAGACCCGCCTGCGGAATTCGGGCGAGGAAAACAGTCCGTCCACCGCTCGCAGGGAGATGCCCTGCGCGATCGTCCTGCGGATCGCCCACTCCCGCGCGACGGCCCGCCCGGTCCTGTCGATCTCTCCTGCGGACACGGCCTCCCACGCCTCCCGCGCGGCCTGCCCGATCTTGCGAAATCTCCGGAGAACCTCGGGATTCCCGTCGATCGCCCCCCGGATCATCCGCCAGTTCAGCCCCGCGGAGAAGTGGGACTTCCCCGTGCTTGCCAGGAATCCGTGCGCCTCGAGCTTCCGCCCTGCCGGGCTTTTCGGTGCGATCCTCTCCGCCTCCGTCCGTCCCGGCAGGTAGCGGATACATTGGATCCCGCCGCGCAGGGCGGCGATGTGGTCCTGGGATCCGGTGAGGTTCCGGAGATGGGCGGCCTCGATCTCCATCGCCTCCCGCGCGATCTCCCTCCAGCCCTTCCGCCCTCCAAGGTGGCAGCCCATGGCCAGCATGGTGGCGACCAGAAGGGCGGATGACGCCCCGATCCCGGAACCGACGGGGGACTCGTTCCGGAACCTGAGCTCGATCCCGGCCTGTGGGGGGAAGCTCCGCAGGGCCGCGGCAACCAGTCCTAACGCCCCTCTCGTCGAAAAGCCGTGAGTGTCACGGGCTTCCGCCCGGTGGGAGAAGTTATCGGAAACCAGACGAGAGGGCCCCCGAACGCGGCGGATCGAGACGACGCTCGCGACGCAGATCGCCGCGTTGACGGTCATCGCCCCGGGAACGAGAAGATAGAGCGGAAAGATGTCGAGCGTTCCCCCCGCAAGGTCGACCCGGTTGGGCACCACCACCTCGACCAGAGGGTTTCCTTTCCCGCGTTTGGATCCGGCCATGACTCCCTTTCCGCGCAATGCGTCGTTCAGGTCTTATCTTACACAGCGGCGGAAGAAGGGAAAGGCGTCATTTCTTTCTTTGCGTCCCGACGCGCCCACCTGTATAAGGGAGAAAAACGCCCGATCCGCCCATCTTCGGCAAGGAGGTTTCCGATGCCGCGCGTCAAGATCCGCTGGTTCGGCCACTCCGGTTTTTCCCTCCAGGATCCCTCCGGCAAGACCGTCCTGATCGACCCGTGGTTCCAGGGGAACCCGACTGCTCCCTCCGGGCCGGAGGACGTGAGGAAAGCGGAGTTTATGCTCCTCACACATGACCACTTCGATCACGCGGCCGACGCCGCCACACTCGCCCGCCAGACCGGAGCCCTCGTGGTCGGGATTTTCGAGCTGATCGGCGACCTGAAGGCGAAGGGGGTCCCCGAGTCCCAGCTTCTTCACGGCGGGATCGGGATGAACGTGGGCGGCACGGTAGTCCTCGACGGCTTTTCTATCACCATGACGGAGGCGAGACACTCCTGTACGCTCGGCGCGCCCGTGGGTTACGTCATCCAGACCCCCTCGGGTCTGACCGTTTACCACGCGGGGGACACGGGCATCTTCGCCGGCATGGCGCTTCTCGGCGAACTCTATCCCATCGACGTGGCACTCCTGCCGATCGGTTCGGTTTTCACGATGGATTACCGGCAGGCGGCGAAGGCGGCGGAACTGCTTAAGGCGAAGACGGTCATCCCGATGCACTTCGGAACGTTTCCGATCCTGGAACCGAACGCGGACCGGTTCGTCGCGGAGATGAAGAAAACCGCCCCGGGAACGCGGGTGGTCGTCCTCGGCCCGGGGGAAGAGACGTCCCTCTAGAGTTTTTCCGCCACGGCGGCCATGAGAAGGGGAAAGAGGATCTCGTGCGGCCCGATCAGGTGAAATCCTTTTCCGCCGTTCCGGGTAGGCCGCGACACGACGTTGACATCCGGACGGTACAGCTTCTGGAAATCCATGTTCACGGTGGTGATTCGGGAAAGGGGCTTCCCGAGGTTCCGGGCGGTCGACACGGCCTTGAGAAAGACCTCCGGGAGGACCACGGCCGACCCGACGTTGAGATACACCCCCCCCTGCAGGCGTGCGACCAGTCCGCAGAAGGAGCGGAAATCCCGAAGCGACGCCTCCCCCATCGATGCGCCGTCCGCCTCCGGGTGCATGTGCGTGATGTCCGCGCCGATGCAGACGTGGACGGTCACCGGAACCCCCCGTTTCCACGCCCCGGCCAGAAGGGAACGTCCGCGGTGAGGAGCGCGGGACACGGCAAGGGCCTTCCCGACAGCCGCCCCGAAACCGAGTCCCTTCCCGGCCCCGGAGGCCAGCGCGGAATGAATGAACTGGGCCGTTTCGCGGGCCATCCCGAAGGAACCGTCCGCCAGCAGGGAATCCACATCCTCCGATGTCTTCCCCGCCAGGGCGAGCTCCACGTCGTGAATCACCCCCGCGCCGTTCATCGCGACGCCGTCGAAGATCCGTTTCGATAGCCCCTGCAGAAGAAGGGGGGAAAGCCCCACCTTGATGAAATGGGCCCCGATCCCGAGCAGGACGGGCGCGTCCCGACGTTTGGCCCGGACCACAGCGTCGACCACTGCGCGGAAATCCTTCGCCGCCAGGTAATCGGGGAGCCCGGCGAGAAACGCGCCGAAGGACATTCCTTTCCGGACGGGGGTCGCAAATCCGCGAAAGGAGACCTTGCTTTTTCGGGAATGGAGGGACGTGCGTCGGAGCCGGGAGAGATCGAGTTCCCTCATCGCTTCCCGACCTCTCGGAACAGCAAGGTATCCGTGAGATCGCACAGGATGTGTCCTACCGCCACGTGTGCCTCCTGAATCCTCGGGGTAACCTTGGAGGGAATGCACAGGGCGATATCCGCGAGGGAGGCCGCCTTCCCCCCCTCCCCCACGAGCGCGATCGTGATCAGGCCCTGTCGTTTCGCCACCCGTAACGCCTTGAGCACGTTCTGGGAGTTCCCGCTCGTGCTGATCCCGAACGCGATATCCCCCTTCTTGCCGAGGGCCTTGATCTGCTTGCTGAAGACATCGTCGAAGGTGTAATCGTTCGAGATGCTGGTTAGGATGGACGTGTCCGTGGTGAGGGCGATGGCGGGAAGAGGCGGCCGCTCGATCTGGAACCGGTTCATGAACTCGGCCGCGATGTGCTGGGCATCCGCGGCGCTCCCCCCGTTGCCGAAGAGAAGAACCTTTTTCCCTGCCTTGAATGCCTCCGCGATCGTCTTCGCCGCCTCCAGGATGTCGCTGGTCATCGTCTCGATCATCCGGAGGCGCAGTTCCACCCCCTCCTTCAGCATCTTTGCAATCGCTTCTTTCACGCGGGATCCCCTCCGGAATGGTAGGGAAAATCTAATCGCGTTTCCCCGGGAGTGTCAAGGAACCTGATAGGGCGCACCTTCCTTTTCGGAAAGAACCAAGGTAGCATGAATCGCATCCAAGTTTTTATAGGAAGGGGCTTTTCCTTGGAAGAAGTGATCGACAGGATCCTGGACGGGTCAAAAACCGTAGCCGTCGTGGGACTTTCGGATAAACTCGAACGACCGAGCCACGTCGTGGCGCACTATCTTCGGGAAAGGGGATACCGGATCATTCCGGTAAACCCCAACGTACGAGCGGTGATGGGAAAGAAGTCCTACGGATCCCTGGCGGAAATTCCGGGCGGGGTCGACCTCGTCAACGTGTTCCGGAAATCGGAGAATGTGCCCGGGATCGCGGAGGAGGCGATCCGGGTCGGAGCAAAATACTTCTGGATGCAGGAAGGCGTCGTAAACGAGCAGGCCCGGGAAAAGCTCGCCGCGGCGGGGATCCTCGTGGTGATGGACCGTTGTGTGAAGAAGGAGCTTCAAAAACGGGGAAGGTAGTCATATCAATTTGCCCGGCCCTGCGGTCCGGGGAACCCCTTCCGCCGGCCGGCGATCCCCCGGCACGGCTGCGGGAGAGGGGACGGGCACGGAGGAAACGATGGCGGAAAGCATAGTGGAACTCAACAGCGGCAATTTCAAGACGACGGTCGAGACCGGCCCCACCCCGGTGCTTGTCGACTTCTGGGCCCCCTGGTGCGGCCCGTGCCGGGTCATCGCGCCCATTCTCGAAGAGGTGGCGAAGGAATTCGAGGGAAAGGTGCGGGTGGCCAAGCTGAACGTGGACGACAGCCCGGACATCGCATCGCAGTTCGGTGTGCGCGGGATCCCCACCCTCATCCTGTTCAAGGACGGGCAGATCAAGGGGCAGATGGTCGGAGTCAACCCCAAGAACAACATTATCCAGCTGATCCAGAAAAACCTTTGATTTGACCGGAAAACGGGACCCAAAAGGGGACAGGAAACACGCGACGAAAGCCCTCTTCCTCGCGGCAGCCCTTTGCCTTTCCGCGGGGTGCGGAGCAAAGAGCATCAACACCGGCTCCACCCCCTTTCCCACGGAGAAACCGGTCCTTCTCACCGAAGGCGGGAAGGAGATGGCGGGCCTTCCTCCGTCGCCCGAACCCGTCCGCCTGGTATTTTTCGATTCCCCCTGGTGCCCGCAGTGCGGCGAAGCATGGGACGCCATCGTTTCCGCCGCCTCGACGTTTCCTCCCGGATCCGCTCACGTGTACCGTATCCGCTTCGACCAGGAAAGGATCTACACGGCGGGAGGCAGCCGGGAAGTTCCCCCCCTGCCCCGCGCGTCCACGCCCGCCGGGATGGCCTCCCCACCCGATTCGCCGCCGACCCCCGTAACGACCCTTACGGCGCTCTCCGGACCGTTCCGGGAACAGCTTCGGGTCGGCCAGATGCCCGTTCTCCTGCTTCTGGACGAAAACGGCAGGGTCGAAAAACGCTGGACCGGCTACTCCCCCTCCCTGCGCGACTCGTTGGCGGAGGAAGTCAGGCGGATAACGACTTCTCCTCCCCCGTCTGGAAAGTGAACCGCGTCCGGGAGAGGTTGGCGAGAATCCCGAGCGCCATCATGTTCGTGAGCATCGAGGAACCGCCGTAGCTGACGAAGGGAAGCGGTATCCCGACCACCGGGAACAGACCGCACACCATCGCGACATTGATCACGATGTGCGCGAGGAAATAGGAGGCAAGTCCCCCGCACGCGAAGGATGCAAACCGGTCCTGGGACTGGGAGGCGAGGTAATACATCCGGTAGACCAGCGCGAGAAAGAGGAGAAGCAGGACCATCGAGCCGGCGAAGCCCCATTCCTCTGAGAGCACGGCAAAGGCGAAGTCGGTGTGCTGCTCGGGGAGAAACCGGAGCGATCCCTGGGTCCCCTGGAGATACCCTTTCCCCAGCAGTCCTCCCGATCCCACGGCAATCTTGGACTGGATGACGTGGTAGCCGGCACCCAGAGGGTCCCTTCCGGGATCGAGGAAGGTGAGCACCCGCTGCTTCTGGTAATTTTTCATCAGGAACCAGAGACCGGGAACCGCTACCGCTCCCGCTGCGCCCACGAGGAAGAACACCTTTGCCCGGACGCAGGCAATCACCATCATGGCAACGAGGATAATCAGAAACACCCCTGCGGTCCCCAGATCGGGCTGCAGTGCCACGAGCAGGAACGGAATCAGCGTGATCCCCACCGCCGGCAACAGGTCGCGGAATCCCAACCCTTCGTAGCTGTACCGGCCGGAGAAGTAGCTCGCGAGAGCGAGGATGAGGGCGATCTTGGCGAATTCCGAAGGCTGGAAGGTGAAGATGCCGAGGGACAGCCACCGCTGGGCACCTCCCCGGACCTTGCCTGCGAGGAGGACCACCAGGAGAACAACGACAACGGCGAGAAAGACATGCCAGGCAAACTCCTCGATGAATCCTCCGCTGAAGAAGCAGAAAAGGAAAAAGACGGTCACCCCGAGCAGGATCCAGATCATCTGTTTATAGAAAAGGGGGATTCCGGAAGACGGGAAGACCCTCGTCCCGCTGTACACGTTCAGCAGTCCCACGCCGCACAGGGCGAGGACCAGGAGGAAAATGGGCCAGTCAACCCGGACGAACTTTTTCCGGACGTTCATTGGTCTCCCCCCTTCTCCGCGTCCTGCTTCAACCGGAAATACTCCTCCATCACCGTCTTGACCAGGGGGGCGGCCGCCGATCCCCCGTGCCCGCCGTGTTCCACCAGCGCCACAACACAGATCTCGGGATCCGAGGCAGGCGCAAAACCTATGAACCAGGCGTGGTCCCGTATTTCATAGGGAAGATCCTCGGTTTTGATCATCTTCCCTTTGATGGATACTATCTGCGCCGTCCCGGTCTTCCCTCCAACAACGATATCGGGCAGTCGGGCTGCCCCTCCCGTCCCGTGATCATTGACCACCCCCGCCAGCGCGCGCCGTATTACCGCCACGTTATTGGGGCTCCACGAAAGATCCCTCTGCAAGACGGGAGGAAACTCCTCCGATGTGCCGTCCATCCGGAACACCCGGCTCACCAGGCGGGGGCGCATCACCTTCCCGCCCGTCGCGATCGCCGCGTAGCCGGACACCATCCCCAGCGGAGTCACGTGGATCGCTCCCTGTCCGATGCCGAGGAGGAGACTTTCGTAACTGTACCACCGGCTCTTCATCACCTCGCGTTTCCAGAGCGTGTCGGGAACCAGGCCGGATTTCTCCCCCGGCAATTCCACCCCGGTAAGGACACCGAGGCCGACGCCCCGTTCCAGAGAGGCGATACGGTCCGGGTCGAGTTTCAGACCCAGGGTGTAGAAGTAGACGTCACAGGACTGCACGATGGCCTTGTACATGTCCACCCATCCGTGCCCCCGCTCCTTCCAGCAGCGGAATGTCCGGTTTCCCAACCGGAGAGACCCATCGCACCGGACAAGCGTTTTCGGATTCTGGGTCCCCGTCTCCAGCGCGGTGAGCGCCAGAAAGGGCTTCACCGTGGATCCGGGCGCGTAGGTCCCCTGCAGGCCCTTGTTCTGGAGGGGG
>DATHRT010000185.1:0-3113 GCA_035464915.1 Candidatus Limnocylindria bacterium | reverse complement strand
TACTCATGACACGGCTCCCATGAGGCGGAGACCGCGGAGGCGAAGTCGGTCTCCTCCCCTTCCCCCTCGATCTTGCCGGGGGAAAAAAATCCAGGGTAACGTACTCGGGATCGTGCGGGGTTGTCAACCGATCGATACCGTTCCATCGCACCCCATCTTTTTCCTTTCCAACGATATCATCTCTCTATATAAAAAGGAAAAACCAATGGTTTGAAGGTTGGCCCGGGATGCCGCATTTCCCGGACAGGCGCGGCCGGGAACGGAAACCTGTTGTGTCGGAGGACGGCGATCGTGAACCTGGCGAAACTGCTTGCCGAAACCGCGAGGAAGCACGCAGGAAAGCCTGCCGTCGTGTTCGAAGGCACTTCCTATACCTTTCGTGCGTTCGACCGGGAGGTGGAGCGGTACGCGGCCATGCTCCATGCGTCAGGCGTCGGCAAAGGCGACCGGGTAGCCGTTCTGCTCCCGAAGCGAATGGAGGTTCTCTTCCTCCACTTCGCCATCCTCTCGATCGGCGCGATCACCCTGCCCCTCAACCCTTCGTTCCGGGCCGAGGAGGTCGAATATTTCCTGTCGGACTCCGGAAGCTCCCTCTTCGTTACGGACGAGGTTCGATTCGCGTCGGCGGAAAGAGCGCTCCGGGGTCTTCATGGAATCCGGACCCTTCTCGTAGACGGTGGCGGCAGGGAGGGGACAGACAGCCTGCCCGAACGGCTCGCCCGCACGCCCGAAAGGTTTCCGCGGGTCTATCCGGCAGGGGGAGACGACGTGGCCATGATTTGCTACACCTCGGGGACGACCGGCCGGTCCAAGGGGGCGATGATCACGCACCGCAACCTTGTCGCAAACATGCTGGCCCTTGCGGACGCGTGGGAATGGACCGCGGACGACGTTCTCCTTCATGCGCTTCCCCTGTTCCACGTGCACGGATTGAACGTCGCGGCGCAAGGAAGCCTGTACGCCGGCTCCACGCTCATCATGCACGAGAAATTCGATGCGGGGAGGGCGTGGAGGGCCTTGGAGGAGGAACGGTGCACTCTCTTCATGGGGGTCCCCACGATGTACCAGAGGCTCATGAACGAGTGGGAGAAGCGGGAGAAAAAACCCGATCTGCGCGCCATGCGAGTCTTCATCTCCGGTTCGGCGCCTCTCTCCGACAACCTCTTCCATCAGTTCGAAAGCGCCACGGGGTTCCGGATCCTGGAGCGCTACGGCATGACCGAGACGGGGATGAATGCCTCCAATCTCATCGATCCGGCCCGGCGAAAAGCGAAAAGCGTGGGGTATCCCTTAGCAGGAGTCACGATCCGGGTGGTGGGGGACGACGGCTCCGATGTGCCGCCGGGAGACGTGGGCGAGGTGTGGATCCGGGGGGACAACGTGTTCCGGGGGTACTGGGGGATGCCCGGAAAGACGCAGGAATCCTTTGTTCAGGGCTGGTTCCTGTCGGGAGATCTGGGGTATCAGGACCCCAAGGACGGCGGGAGGCTGTATCTTGTCGGCAGGGCGAAAGAGTTGATCATCACCGGCGGATACAACGTATACCCGAAGGAGATCGAAAATATCCTCGAGAGCCATGAAGCCGTGAAAGAGTCGGCGGCGGTTGGCTTGCCGGACGAGGATTTCGGGGAGAAAGTCGTTGCCGTTGTCGTACTGAAGGAGGGAATGGGTTCCCTTCTCCCGGAGGCCCTGATCGAACATTGCAAGGGGCGGCTGGCTTCGTACAAGTGCCCCAGACAGATCGCGATCGTTTCGGAACTTCCCCGGAATGCGATGGGGAAGATCCAGAAAAATCGAATCCCCCGCATTTTTTTGGGGGAAGGGGGGGACGAATCGGATTCTCCGGGGGTATAATGGCCGATACTTATCACAAAAGGGGGGGGTTGTAATGAAAATCGCAAAAATGGGATGGATTCTGTCTTTTGTCCTGATCGGGTTGTTGAGTTTCCCCGTTCTGCCTCCGGCCCATGCGGCGGATGCAAAAGTCCTTAAAATTTCCCATCAGTGGCCCGGCGGTACGGCGGATGAGGGGGATTTTCGGGCTCGCCTGGCACACAAGTTCGCGCAGGAAGTGGAGAAACGCACCAATGGTTCGTTGAAGTTCGAAATCTATCCCGCCGGATCCTTGATGAAGGCGAAACAGCAGTTCGATGCCATGTCGCGGGGTGCGCTCGACATGTCCGTTTTCCCGCTGGCGTACCAGGGGGGGAAGATCCCGATGGTCAATATCACGCTCATGCCGGCGCTGATTACGAGCTACGAGCAGGGGCTGCGGTGGAAGACGGCTCCCATCGGGCAGGAGCTAACGAAGGAACTGGATAAGCACGGCGTCAAGATCGTGACGTGGGTATGGCAGGCGGGCGGCAACGTCTCCCGGGACAAACCGATTCTCAATCCGGAAGATGTAAGCGGCCTGAAGGTGCGAGGCGCCGGAAAATCGATCGAGGTCATGCTCAAGGCGGCCGGCGGCGCGATCGTCAGCATCCCGTCGAGCGAAGGCTACAGCGCCATGCAGTCCGGGGTGGCCGACGCCATGTGGACGTCCAGCGCTTCTCTCATAAGCTACCGTCTCTACGAGGTGGCAAAGCATGTGACCACGGCTCAGAACAAGTCCTTCTGGTTCATGTTCGAGCCGCTCCTGATGGCGAAGTCCACCTACGACAGTCTCACCCCGGAACAGCAGAAGATCGTCATGGAGGTGGGCGCTTCCCTGGATTCGTTTGCGATGAAATCCGCCAAGGAGGACGACCAACAGGTGGCCGCCGTGTACGCCAAGGCCGGTGTCACCGTTCACGAAATGGACGAGGCGATGTTCGCGAAGTGGCGCAAGATTGCCGAAAATAGCGCGTGGAAGGAATACGCCACCAAGGTCGAGGACGGGAAGCGCCTGATGGACCTGGCGGTATCGGTGAAGTAGCGTTCGGTTCGACGGACATGGGGCAAGCCTGGCGGGCATTCCTGCTCGTGGTGCGGTGGTCCAACGTCGTCACGGGCTATATGAGTGCGCTTCTGATCGTGTTTTCCACGTTTGCGATCACGTTCGAGGTCGTGTCGCGCTATTTTTTCCGGGCGCCCCATGACTGGAACCTCGAGCTGAACATCTTTTTGCTGAT
>DATHRT010000184.1:0-4249 GCA_035464915.1 Candidatus Limnocylindria bacterium | reverse complement strand
CGGGGAAGATCATCGCCCTGGGGACCCCCGCCGAGGAAACGGGGTATGGAAAGGCCCGGATGATCGAGGAGGGGGTTTTTACGGGGATCGACGCGGCGATGATGGTCCACGCCTCTTCCCGGCGCCACGTGGGCAAGGGGTGCCTGGCTCTCCACAAGATCCGGTTCACCTTTCTGGGGAAAGCGTCGCACGCGGCGGCCTACCCGGAGCACGGCGTGAACGCGCTCGACGGGGTTCTCCTCCTTTTCCATGGGATCGCGGCGCTGCGGCAGCATCTTCCGGACACCGTCCGGATTCACGGGATCGTCACGGAAGGGGGGAAGGCTCCCAACATCGTCCCGGAGCGCGCCCAGGCGTACTTCTACGTACGGGGAGAGACCGATGCCGAGATGCTCGATGCGGTCCGGAGGGTGAAGCGTTGCGCCCGGGGCGCGGCAAACGCGACGGGATGCCGGCTGCGGATGGAGGAAGGGCCGTATACCCTTTCCGCGATGATGGTCAACCCCGTGCTCGCCGTCTGCTACCGGCGCGCCCTTTCGCGTTTGGGTCTCAAGGAGAGCGGAGCTCCCACCGACCGGAATCTTGGCTCCTCCGATATCGGAAACGTCTCCCAGGTTGTTCCGGCTCTCCAGCCGAATGTTCCGATCTCGGGCGGAGAACGGGTGGAGATCCACACGCGTGCCTTCGAGGAGGCGACCACGAGTCCGGCCGGAGTGGAGGGGATGATGGAGGGGATCCGGGCCCTGGCGCTTTCCGCCTGCGATCTCTTCGCCGATCCCGGCCTCTCCCGGCAAGCGTGGAAATCCTTCAAACGGGGACGTTCCTGAAAACTCGATAAATAGAGGGGATCCTTCTAGGGAGCGAGTTTTCAGGAACGTCCCCATTCTACAGGAACGTCCCCGCTCTAAGAAAGCACGACGATCGTCGCCCCGTCGCCCCCCTGCTCCCTCGGCGCAGCCAAGAACCGCTTGGCGTACGGGGAGGTTTTCAAGTGGCGTCGCACCCCCGTTTTGAGCGCCCCGGTTCCGTGCCCGTGAATGAGGAAGGCGTGTGAGGCCTGAGCGAGGGAGAGCCGGTCGAGGAAGACCTCCACCTCGGGGAGGGCGTCGTCCACGTACATGCCCCGCAGATCGAGCGTATTCTCGGGGGTCTGGAGGAACACTGCACCCGCGGACTCTGCGGTGTGGCGTGCGGTGCCGGTAGCCGACGACCCGGCGGGACGCCGATCCGATGCGAAGACCCGGACCTGCTCCCTCGGCACCCGCGTTTTCATCCCCCCCACGCGCACCTCTACCCCGTTGTCTTCCGGCCCCGCCGGGGCGCTCACTTCCCCTTCCTTGTATAGGGGAGACAGGAATACCCTCTGTCCCGGGTAGAGGATAGCCCCCGGCTGCACGGGAGCGGTCCTGCTCATCATCGTACGCACCGCGGGATCCTCCTCCGCTGTCCTTGCCTTTTCCTTCCACTCGCGCAGCACCGACGACGCTTTCCGGACCGTCTCGATCTTCCTTTCCTTGCGCAGATCCTCCGTGGCCGCCCGCAGCTCGAATTCCGCCTTCCGGATCTCCTCGCGGATTCTCTGGCGGCCCTTCTCCAGCGTTGTTGACTCCTCCTCCCGCGCGCGGTCCCGCAGGGAACGGAGAAGTCCCCTTTCCTCTTCCGCCTCGTGGCGCTTCACGGCAAGTTCCGCGGCCTCGGCCGCGAGCCTTTCCCTCTCCCGTTCCAGGCGCGCGAGGACCTCGTCGAGCTTCTGTTCCTCTCCTGTGAGGTACCGTTTCGCCCGGGAGAGAACCTCCTCGGGGAACCCCAGCGATCGGGCGATTTCCATCGCCATGCTCCTTCCCGGGACGCCGAGCCGGAGCCTGTATGTGGGGCGAAGCGCCTCCGGGTCGAACTCCATCGAGCCGTTCTCGAAGCGCCGGTCCCCGAAGGCGATACCTTTCAGCTCCTCGAAGTGGGTTGTAGCCAGGACACGGACCTCACGGTCCGCGAGCGTCTCCAGAAATCCCCGGGCGATGGCCGCTCCTTCCCTCGGGTCGGTCCCCGTTACGACCTCGTCCAGCAGGACCAGGGACCCCCGGTCCGCCCCCGCGAGGATCTCGTTCAGCCGCCGCACGTGGGCGGAGTAGGTGGAAAGGTCCTGCTCGACGCTTTGTTCGTCCCCCACAGCGGCGAATACCTGCGGGAAGGTCGAAACCGTCGAGTCGCCGGAGGCGGGGACCGACAGTCCCGCCATCGCCATCAGCGTCAAAAGCCCCATCGTCTTGAGCGCGACGGTCTTCCCCCCGGCGTTGGGCCCCGTGAGGATCAGGCAGCGGTAGGGACGGCCAAGCTTCAGGTCGTTGGGGACGATTTCTTTGCGGGCCAGGACCATCAGGGGATGACGCGCGGAGAGGAGGCTTACCTCGCCGGATGCGTTCACGGTAGGCTCCGCGGCGGAAAGTTCCTCCGCGAGGAGGCACCGTGCCTGGAGGAAGTCCATGTACGACAGGTTCGTGCGGCATTGCCGGAGCTCTTCGGAGCGGCGGCCGACCTTGCCGCTCAGTTCGGCCAGGATCCGGGCGATCTCCCGCTCCACCTCGATCTCGGCCATCTTGACTTCGTTGTTCAGATAGACGAGCTCTTCCGGTTCGAAGAAGACGGTCTGACCGCTCTGCGACGTGTCGTGCACGATGCCGGGGAAAAGTCCCTTGGCGGCGACCTTGAAGGGGATAACGAGCCGCCCCGAGCGAAGTGTGGCGTACGCCTCCTGGATGTGGCGGCCAAACCGGGGCGAACCGATGATCTCCTCGGCCGTCTTCTGGAGGCGGTTTCTCAACTGCTGCAGTTGGCGGCGCAAGGCCCCCAGGGACGGGGACGCGCGGTCGAGGACATTCCCGGAAATGTCGATTTTTAAATCGATCTCGTCGGCCAGGTCGCGCAAGGGAGGAATCCCCTTGGCATGGTGCGCAAGGCGCGGGTACTTTCCACGGCGGTCCTCGAAGAACCTGCGGATGCGCTCCCCGGTCTTGGCTGTCTGCCCGACAAGGAGCAGTTCGGCGGGCGAGAGCGGCGCCCCCTTTTCCGCCTGCTCCACCGGGGGGAGGATCTCCTTGAGCCCCTCAAGGGGCAGCGGTCCCTCGTTGATCAGCATCCGGCGGCCGTCCCGGTTCTCCTCGAGGGAGATCCGGATGGCGTCGAGGTCCGTCCCGGGCAAAAGGCCGGCGCACCGTTCTCTTCCCGGGTCGGAGGAGGCGTGCTGACAGAGCCGGGCCACGACTTTTTTCCACTCGAGGGCTTCGAGCGTTATGTCCCAAGGTGTTGCGGGCAAAATCGGAGTTCCCCCCCCGATAAACCGGCTGGTTCCCATTCATTATATCGGGAACGTGATACCTTTTACCGCTGATTTCCCCGTACGGAAGGACCGGCGGACCATGTACGGAGGTCACATCGTCCTCTTCTGGCTTTCGTTCGCCGCCTACGGAGCGGAGGCAGGCCTGCCCCTCTCCTACGTGCGATTTCCCGCATACGCCTTCGCGCTGTTGTTTGTCACGGGGTTCGTCATATGATGAAACGGTTGCACAATTCCGTGGGAGGAAAGATGCGTAGGATCCTGCCCAGGCCGCTTCGCAAAGGGGATGTGATCGCGATCGTCGCCCCCGGGGGCCCCGTGGACCGGGGAAGGCTCAACCGGGGGCTTGCCCGCCTCTCGGCCGCGGGGTTTGTTCCCGAGACCGCGGAGGGGCTCCTTCACAGGGAGGGGTACCTGGCCGGGGACGACAGGCACCGGGCGGCGCAGATGGAGTGGGCGCTCACCCTCCCGGAGGCGCGGGCCGTCATGGCGGCACGAGGGGGGTACGGCACGACCCGGCTCCTGCCGCTCCTCGACTGGAGGCGGGCCGCAGCGCATCCAAGGCTCCTGATCGGGTACAGCGACATCACGGCGGTCCTGGCGTACGTCTCCACCCGGCTTCGCTTACCCGCCATCCACGGCCCGATGGCGGCGGCGGACCTGGCAGTAAGGCCCGACCGGAACGCACTCGAGGCATTTGTCCGGCTCGCGGGGGGACACATAAGCCCGCGGGAGCCCTGGGGTCTGCCGTGCGAGAGGTTGCGCGGCGGCGCCGCGGAGGGGGTTCTCACCGGCGGGTGTCTCTCCGTGCTCACCGCACTCCTCGGAACGCCGTATGAGCCCGATTTCCGCGGGGCGCTCCTGTTTCTGGAGGACGTCCGCGAGCCGTCCTACCGGATCGACCGGATGCTCACGCAG
>DATHRT010000183.1:0-4439 GCA_035464915.1 Candidatus Limnocylindria bacterium | reverse complement strand
GACCTCTCCAGCCGTGGGCGCCCCGTAGCTCGTCCCCCGCCCCGCGGCGCTGCGGATCGCGGAAACGATCTTCGGGTGGGCATGGCCGAGGATCATCGGACCCCAGGAGGAGACGTAATCGAGGAACGTGTTCCCGTCCGCGTCGGTCACGGTGGCCCCTTTCGCCTTCGCGACGAACAGCGGCGTGCCCCCGACCGACCGGAACGCCCGGACGGGCGAGTTGACCCCGCCCGGGATCAATTTTTGCGCCTGCCGGAACAGTTTCCGCGAGTTCTCCGTTTTCATTTGGGCACTCCTCCCTGGCCGCCGAACAACGAGAAAGTAAGGTGGGCGAATTGTATCCGCAGCCCGGGCGAGGTGTCAAGGGAAGCATCCATTCGAATTCCTAACGGTTTTCGTTCTGTCGTAAAACGATATTCTGGTTTGGCTTGACATGCCCGGAAGCCGAAGTGTACATATAGACCTTCTGGATCTTCGGTGAACGGACACAGGGAACGCATAATGCGCGGGGAGAAGGGGATGGCAGGGGAAGCAATTGAAAAAGTGCTGATAGAGAAAGAGTTTGGGCCGCTCTGGTCCGGGGAGGAGTCCGTTACCGTCGGCGACAGGATCTATACGATGATCGAGCTCAAGCGGGCGCTCGACCTGTACGGGGCGGACATCGTGGGGATCGACCTCCATTCTCTCCCGGAAGGTCTCTTCGCATTCCGGTTCTACGACGGGGACGACCGGTGCATCGTCGTTTTCGTAATGGACCCGGACTTGAACATCGTGCGAGAACTCCGCGCCCATATCGCGGAATGGCTCGAGGATGAATATTACAAAAGCGGGATGGAGGCGTTCCTCGCCGACCGGATGGTGGGCATGCTCCGCAAGAAGGTGTCGGGGGAAGGGAAATAGCCGGAATCCATCGCTTTCTTTTGACTGGTGTCAACAGGATGCGTCCGATGCGGCACCCTTGGGCCGCGTGATGCCTGGTATGCTTATTTATAAAGGAAGGATCTTCTCCCCCCATCCCGTAAAAAAGGGGGAATCCGCTTAGATTCCCGAGGAGACGTCATTGTCCCTGAAATGCCGTAACATTTCGGTACGTTGCTCCGCCGCACAAGGGA
This sequence comes from Candidatus Limnocylindria bacterium, assembly GCA_035464915.1. Lineage (GTDB taxonomy): Bacteria > Desulfobacterota > Deferrimicrobia > Deferrimicrobiales > Deferrimicrobiaceae > CSP1-8. Next base: position 3,327 of record DATHRT010000183.1, on the reverse strand, counting down.
ACTTCAATGCCCTCGTTTCGGGAAAACCCTGCGAAGGGATGGCGGGATGATCGAATCCTACGTCGAACTGGTCCGGCGCCGGCTCGAGGATCGCAGCGCCAACATCATGACGAACCTCGAGAAGCTGGAAGAGGGGCACCTCCGGTTCACGATGCGGATCTTCGGGGACTGTCTCGACGAGGAGGCACGGGGGAAACTTCTTGCGGGATACACTGAGTACTGGACGGAAAACGAGCTTCGGGCCTTCGCGAAGGGATTCGTTCCGGCATACACCGAATACGCCGTCGCGGAGCTCGAGGAGAAAAAGAAGGACGGGGAGCGGTTCTTTCCCCCCCACCTCACGCAGGAAGAGTACCAGGAAATCGCGGTCCGGGAAAAGTGGCTAAGGATGGCGGAACACCTGGAAGACGTCTCCCCGCTGCAGTTGCGCCGGGAAATCGCGCGCATGGGGATGCTCTTCCGGCCGTACATGCTCTCGGATCCCGGCTTCAACGAGGGGGTCCTCGAATTCGCGTTGTATTTTGATCTGTTGGACCGGCTTGCGGGGGTGTCCCTGGCCGATCTGCACGCCGTTGCCCGTGAGATCGCACGCCTGGTGGAAAGTGCGGTCGCGGCGAAATCGATCGAGGAGTGCGAAAAGGTCCTGCCGCGGATCCGGACCGCCGCCGCGAAGGCCGCGGGGCTCCCCGCCGACCCGGAATCGCTTTTGGGGCCCGAGATGGAGAGGTATCCTCGGGAGGCCCCCCCGGGGTGGAAGCTCCGTGAACTTGGCATGACCCTGAAGACGATGTCCTTGAGGGACCTTCGTCTGTCCGCCCTCGTCCACCTGGACATCCTGACTACCGAGGAGACCCGGGAGATCGTTTCGCCGTTCATGGACCGGTTCCCCTCCTTTTATGAAATCCCGGGAAACGCGTTGCGGGAGCTGATCCTGGCCATCGCCGGATCAGTCACCGACCGGCTGATCACCTACTTTTTCGACCGGTATGCCACGGGACGGATGGCCATGACGGATCCGGTCTCCTTCGTAGTATGGAAACTGATGCCCGAAGAGGAGAAACTTCGCATCCTGCGGGAGGACAATGCCCGGATGGACCAGGCGATGATGGCCCGCCATCTCGCACGGTTCCTTCATGCCGCAACCCCCTCCGAACTGGGGGACACCGGGCGGCAGATCTCCCTTCTGACGGGAAAAAAGTTTGTCTCCAACCATGGTTCGATATTGAAAACCCTGGGGGCCGGGCAGGAAGGGGAAGGAGTGAAGAGGCTCTACGACCAGGTCACGATCCTTGCCCTGCGGATGATGGCACAAACAGAGCCGAAAAGACAGGAGATCCTCGACGCCATCCGCGCGAGGATCGCGGAAACGGCCGGGATACCGCTCCACAACCTGGAGGAGGAGGAAGCTGACCTATGACGTTGGAATACATGGAAAAAATCGTTATGTTCAAGGAGACCCCCGAAGGATTGACGACGGACATGGAATGGCTGCACGAAGCGGGCAACGACGGGTGGGAGCTCGTTTCGGCCATTCCGCTCATCGCGCCGAACCGCGATGGCATCGCCTACGGCACGGTGGGAAGCCACATGATCCTCAAGCGCCAAAAAAAGGTTTTATAAGTAAAAATTTGCTTGACACGCTCATCTCTTTGGCGATATAAAATAAAACATATTTCTAAAGCAGTACGTCAGACCCGGCAAAAAATCCTGATCTGTATGGAGTTTTTCCCGGTTTTTTAAAAACGGGGGTGGAGGAATTATTTTTCTCCTGTCCCGGGGAGAAACGGAAAGGGGGGATTAGCGGGGTAAAAAGGAGATGCCAGGCGCGAAGCCTGACGTTTGTTTTACATGTTGCAGTTTGCTGTTGCGTGGAAAATTTGGCAAGGAGGGGGAGAATGGCTGAAAAGTGGCGTACAGAAAAGAAACGGCCGACAATCAAGGTGCTTCCGTGGCCCGCGATTCCGGCGCCGACGGTCGATGAGGTGTATGCGGGCGTAGACGACAAAAAGAAGGAATATTCCCTCTGGGTCGAGGCCCAGGTCCGGCAGCAGTTCAACTCGGACAAACCGGAGTCGCTGGACGGGATCCGCGTTCTGGACTGCACGACGAACCAGATCATCGGCCATTGGTGCTCCTCCCACTTCGCGGAACTGGGAGCGGAGGTCATCATGGTCGAGCCTCCTGGCGGCGACCCTTTGCGGAAAATGGTTCCGTTTGGCCGTGAAGAGTATGCATTCACCGCCGCCAATGGCGAGAAGTGCAGCCCTCGGTTCCTGGCCGAGGCGAGAAACAAGCTCTCCGTTACCCTCAACGTGGAGGCGAAAGAGGGGCAGGAGCTGCTCAAATCAATCATCTCGCAGGTCGACATCCTGATCGAGAACGCCCCCCCGGGGCATTTCGACAAGCTGGGAATCGGCTACCGCCAGCTTTCCGAAATCAACCCGCGTCTCATCTACCTCTGGGTGGGCGAGCGCGGCCAGTGGGGCCCGCTCAAGGACCAGCCGGGAGCGATGGACCCGGTCGGGCAGAACGCGATGGGCTTCACCCACGGTACCGGCGCCCCCGTGTCGTTCGGCGGAACGCCGACTCGCTCCGGGTGGTGGCTCGCCGACCAGGTCGGCGGAACCTTCGCGGCAATGGGCGCGATGTCGGCTCTCTTCGCCCGGGAGAAGTTCCATGGGAAAGGCCAGTTCGTGGAGTGCACGGCGGCCGAGGGCGTCATGCGGATCATCGACTACAACTGGGGCTGGTACGGCATGGACGGCTCGGTCCGACCCCGCTACGGGAACTGGGACCTGGCCATTAACATCTACGCCGTTAACCCCTGCGCCGACGGGCAGATCATGGTTGGCGGAGGGCACGACCGCCTCTGGTTCCGGATATGGCGGACCGTCGGGAAAGACAGGCCCGAGCTCGAGCAGCACATCTGCGAAGACCCGAAGCTGCGCGTGGTGACCGACCGGCTTCCGCACTACATGCAGGTCGAGACCTACACCACCATGTGCGACTGGACGAAGGACAAGACCCGGGCCGAGTGCGAAAAGGCGCTGCAGGAAGAGGAAGTTGCGTCCGGCGGCGTTTCCTTCATTGACGAGGTGTGCGAATTCCCGCACTACAAGTACCGCGGACACATCGAGATCTGCGACGACATAAACTACGGAAAAGTCCTCCTCGGAGCGTCCAGCTTCATCGGCAGCAACACGCCGGGCAGGATCAAGTGGATCGGCCGCACGGTCGGACAGGACAACGAGGACGTGTACCGCCGTCTCGCCGGTGCGGACCGAGAGAAATTGACAGCTCTTCGGAAGGGAGGGGTGATCTAATGAC
>DATHRT010000182.1:0-1693 GCA_035464915.1 Candidatus Limnocylindria bacterium | reverse complement strand
GTCCCGGGTGAAAAGCATCGTAGTGCCGGAGTTGTCGCTGGGGCAGATCATCTTCGAGGTCGAGCGGTGCGCAAAGGGGCGCTGCGGGGTGGAAGGAATCTACCGCGTCGACGGCGATCCCATCACCCCTGCGCAGATTCTCGAGAAAGTAAAGGAGGTTGGGTAAATGGCCTTTAATTACGACCAATATATCCGGGGTGGCAAGCTCCCGCATATCTGGTGTCCCGGCTGCACGTACGGGATCGTCTTCAAGTCCCTGCTGCGCGCGGTGGACACCCTGAAGCTTCCCAAGAACGACATCGCCATGGTTTCCGGGATCGGATGCGCGTCACGGCTTCCGGGCTACGTGGATTTCAACACGCTCCACACGGCGCACGGACGGGCCCTGCCGTTCGCGACGGGGCTCAAGATGGCAAACCCCGACAAGCACGTCCTGGTGGTCAGCGGGGACGGCGACGCTACAGCGATCGGGGGAAACCACTTCATCCATGCGTGCCGCCGGAACATCGACCTCACCGTCATGGTGTTCAACAACTTCATCTACGGGATGACGGGCGGGCAGTACTCCCCGACGACGCCGTCGGGGCACATCGCCACGACGATGCCGTACGGAAACATCGACCCCTCGTTCGACATCCCCGAGCTGGCCAAGGGGGCCGGCGCCACCTGGGTCGGGCGGGGAACCGCCTACCATGCCGCCGCGCTCGACAAGCTGATCGTCGGCGCCATCGAGCACAAGGGGCTGTCGGTGCTGGAGATCATCAACGCCTGCCCGACCACGCACGGGCGCAGGAACAAGTTCCGGAGCCCGACGGACATGCTCTTGTGGATGAAGGATTCGGCGCTTCCCGTAACGGCCTTCGAGAAGCTGCCCCCCGAGAAGACCGCCGGCAAATTCCCCACGGGGGTTCTTTTCAAGAAGGAGGCCTCCGAGTACTGCGACACCTATTACGGCATGGTGGACCGCATCAGGAAAGCATCCGAGGGGAGGGCATAACGCCATGAGCCGGTACGAGATCCGCTTCTCCGGGTCCGGGGGGCAGGGATTGATTCTCGCGGGCGTAATCTTCGCCGAGGGGGCGTCCATCTTCGACAAGAAGAACGCGGTCCAGAGCCAGTCCTACGGGCCGGAGGCGCGCGGCGGTGCCTCCAAATCCGAGGTGATCATCTCGGACGAGACGATCCACTTCCCGAAGGCCACATCCATCGATCTGCAGTTGTCGCTCACGCAGGAGGCGTGCAACAAATACTACAAGGATCTGAAGCCGGACGGCACGCTCCTCGTGGACGAGGACTTCGTCAAGGAGATCCCGAAAGGGACGTTCAAGGTGATCAAGCTCCCGATCATACGAACGGCAACGGAGGAGATCGGGAAGTCGTTCGTTGCGAACATCGTCGCCATCGGAGCGATTACCGCCATCGCCGGCCAGGTAAGCTACGAGGCGATAGAGAAAGCCGTCCTCTCCCGCGTTCCCAAGGGCACCGAGGAACTGAACAAGAAAGCGCTGAAGGCGGGGTATAACGTCGCCAAGGCGCGAACGGCGGCGTGAGTTGCAGCGCACGCTGTCGATCATCAAGCCCGACGGAGTAAAAAAAGGTCTCGTCGGCGAGGTGACCCGCCGGTTCGAGAAGGAGGGGATCCGGATCGTCGCGATGCGGATGCTCCGGCTCACACGGGGGGAGGCGGAGGGGT
>DATHRT010000181.1:0-6872 GCA_035464915.1 Candidatus Limnocylindria bacterium | reverse complement strand
TCCGTGCGCGACGTCCTTGTACCCGTTGACATGGCGGGGCAGGGTCACCCGCGTCCGCACGGCATCCCCCTCGACAAAGAAACGGGTACGCACACCGCACCCGTTCTCGTCCCCGCAGATGAAGCACCGGGACGAGTGGGGGAGGTACTCCCTCTCCGCGTCGCCCAAATCCTCTCCTTTTCCGCTTCCCGACCGGAGCGCTCCCGGCCAGGCACCTCCTCTTTGCAGTTCGGCCGCCACATCCTGCGCCATCTCCCTGCCGCCCTTCTCCCACAGGGGGGCGATCAGCGTCCCGGCTGGCGCCGTTCCGATCAACCGGAGAACGGCGACTTCGGCGGAGAGCCGTTCGAGGAAATCCGCGCATGCCGATACGTATTCCCCGTATTCCGGCACCCTCACCGTTTTTTTCCTCCATTCTTCCGCCAGGGCGCTCCCGGCCACGACGTGAAAGTGATGCAGCTTCACCCCCTGCACGTCGAGGTCGGAGAGGAATCCGGCCGTCTCCACGAAATTTTCCCGCGTGTCTCCGGGGAGCCCGTAGATCAGGTGGACACCGGTGTCGATCCCCCGTGCCCGCACCGCGGCAACGGCAGTCACGAAATCGTCGACGGTGTGTCCGCGGTTTATCCCCGCAAGGACGGCGTCGGATTTCGACTGCAGCCCGATCTCGACGAAGACGTACCCGGTTCGGCCGATCTCCTCCAGCACGTCGAGCACATCCGGGTCGAGACAGTCCGGCCGGGTACCCACGACGATCCCTACCACGTCGGGATGGCAAAAGGCGGCCCTGTATATCCGGTCCAGTTCGCCCGGGGGGGCATAGCTGTTGGTGAACCGCTGGAAATAAACGAGGATGTGCCGGACGTTCCGGTGCCTTCCCGGGGAAAGGATCGTCCGCCGGACCTGCTCTTCGACAGGCAGCCCCGGAAACTTGATCCCGCTGATGAAGGAGTCGCTGTTGCAGTAGAAGCAGCCGCCCCCGCCCCGGGTTCCATCCCGGTTCGGGCAGGTGAACCCCCCATCGACGCTGATTCGCACCGCGGCCCCGCCGATTCGCCTCCGCAGGTACGACGCGTAATTGTGGAAACGAAGATCCGGGTGGATGGGAGGATACATCATGCTATTTTACCAAAGGGGGCGGTGCGGAGGGTAAGCAGTCTCCGCAAGCTTCCGCCCGGTGACCCCGGATCTCCCGAAGAACCTCGTCCGAACACCCGGACCCGCCCGCCTCGAGGCAAAGCCGTTCCGCTTCTGCGAAGGCCTCATTCGCTCGGCCCGGCTGCCCCATGCGCATCCGGAGCACCCCGAGCGTGTCGAGCAGCGTCGCGGTTCGGTTCGCTTGCCGGGAGAGGACCGCCTCCATCCTCTCCGCCGCCTCCTCCCGTCGCTCGCCGGATAGGATCGCCGCCCAGGCGAGGTTGTTGGTCGCCTCGGGGTCGCCGGGCCGGATGGCAAGCGCTTTCCGGTACTCCGCCCTCGCCTTCCCGTACTCTTTCCTCGCCAGCCAAATGTTGCCCAGGTTCACCCGGGACTGAAAAAACTCCTCGTCCTTCCGGAGGACCTGCTCGTATTCCCGGATCGCCAGGTCGAACTTCTCCTGACGCTCGTACAGCACGCCGAGCTCGAGGTGCTCCCCCGCCGTCAAGGGGTCCTCCAGCACGATGACGCGAGGCATCCTCCCGCACCCCGTCGCCGCGAAAACGGCCGCCAGAAGAAGGCCGGGAATCGCAAGCGCCAGGATCTCCCGCCGAAAACGGTGGTGTCCCCCTCTCCTGCCGGTCACTTCGGAACCCGTCGCACGATGATCGCCAGCCGCCGCATCTTCGCCCACTGTGTGTCGAGGGAGGAAAAGGGAATCACCTTTCCCTCCTCCCTTCCCGAGTGGGCTACCACCCCTTCGGGAGTCACGCCGAACGCGAGCAGGTAGTGCGGGCGGCTGTAGACCCATGCCCCAAGGTCCACGAGCAGGATAACGGGGATGCCCTCCGCTATCCTTTCCCGCAACCGCTCGAGGTTCAATTCCACGACCTCCGCCTCGAACCCGCGCCGCCGGGCAGCCGCCGCCAGATCGGTGATGAGCGTCCCCCGTAGTCCCGCGGTCCTCGTCTCCCGCACGATCTCCCCGGTCCGGGCTTCCACCCCGAAAAAACGCAGGAGCATCGCAAGCGAGGAGGGGCCGCAGGTGTCCTCCTCCTGGGGCAGGAAGGGAACTTGCGGGATGACGATTGCGGGGACGGGCCGGAGGCTTGCCTCCTTCCCCGGGGTGGCAGCGTCCCACCCCCGGATCCCGTCGTCCCGCGCGCATCCCCCAAGAATGAAAAAGGCGCCGCCCGCGAGCAGGGCAGCGCCCATCACCCCTCTTCGCATCGCTTTCAGCGTATGACGATCTCCTTGTTCATCATCTTGACGATCACGATGATGAGGATGATCAGGATCGCCACGCCGATCAGAAAGCCCAAGGCGCTGTCCGCCCCTTCGGCCGCCCTGTCGGATAGGGAGGCAAGGCGATGCAGGTCCGCGTCGCTCATGGAGCGGACCTTGGCCATCGCCTCTTCCGCGGACACCCCGTAGTCCGTGAGTTTCTGGAGGACGATCTTCTGCTCCAGGAACGCCTGGAGCTTGCCGAGGTCCGCGTTCCGTACCGCCACGCCGTCGGTCCCGTGGGACGCAATGACGCCTGCCAATGCCTCCCCCCGGATTGACCCGAGCACTCCCATCCAGCACGCCATCATCAAGGCCAACGAGAAAAACCAGCCCGCCTTCCGGATCGCTTTCATAAGTCGACCTCCTTCGAGGGTATCCCGCACACTCGCTTTTCCGTTTCCCGTATATTGGCAAAAAACCGACCGGGGGGCAAGCGTCATCGGTAACGGAAGAGGAGAGTTTCCAGTTCGGCCAGGGCCTTCTCCATCTCGGTCCGGCGCGTCTCCCGGTCCTGCAGGGTGAAGCGTTCCGCGTTCTCCATCACCGCTGCCCACTTCTGCCGGTCCCCCCGCAGCCGGCTCACGAACCCGTTGAACGCGGAGACGAGCTCCGGCACCAGGTCGCCGTGGCGCATGAAGAACGGCCTGACCGCCGCCCCGTTGAGGTAGGTCCCAAGAACCTTCTCCAGCCCGAAAATCGGCCCGGCGATCTTGTGGAGCAGGTTGATGCAAAGCCAGGCCGCGGCCCCGCTCAGAAAGAGGACGTAGGCCAGGAGGGAAAGAGCGACGACGGGGAGCATGGTCTCCGCGAGATGGCGAAGGGCGTAATACACCGCGGCGTATCCGCCCGGGAGGGGGACCGTGAGGAACAGATAATGATAAAGGAACAGGAGCAGCGTTCCCAGCGCGGAAGAGGCAAACCAGAAAAGAAGGAACCGTCCCCAGAACGCGCGACCCACGGCAGGGTCCCTCCTGCTCCCTCTCCACGGGCTCACGGTACGATCCTCCCGATCTTCTCCTTGAGCGCTTCCCATCGCTTTTCGAACTCCACCTGCGACAGGTCGGACGTCCGAATCGCTTCCGCCTCCCCCCGGACTTCCTCGATGAGGGCAAGGGTATAGGATCGGACCTCATCGATTTCCGCCCCGAAATTGACGAGCTCCTTGAAGCCCCGTGCGTTCGACGGGGAAGAGAGGTCCCCCTTCTCCGCAGCCTCGAAAGCCTCTGTCAGCCGGGCTATCCCCAGCCGTATCCTGCGCACATACCACAGGAACGCGAGAAATCCTCCCGCGAAGACGAAGGCGAACAGGGCAAGAAGCTGCCGGACCAGGATGTCGCTTACGATCCGGAAGGAGGTCGGGAATCCGAAATGGCCGCTGGCAGAAGCGTTCCCGAGGGCCTGCCGCATGTCACGGAACAGGAAAAGCCCTACCAGCGCGGCGGCGGAGAGGACGACGGCGATGATGAGAATCGCGGCCCCTCCCTGGAACTTCGGGCTGACCAGCTTGGTCCGTCGCCGAAAATGGAAGTGGAGATTTCGCTTCATCGTTTTCCGTGGCACTCCTCGCACAGCAGCACGAACCCCTGGACGGGATCGGATCGCCTCACGAAGTAGGTCCGGTAAACGGGCTTCGTCCCCGCCGGGGCGCCCGGGTTCGCCGACTCCTGGGAAGCAAACGCCCGGGTCGTGGAAAGGAACGGCCCATGCGCCTTGTGGCATGTGAGGCAGAATATTTTCCCCTCGCCGTCCAACGGGAGGTCGGTCGGTACGCTCATGCGGCGTTGCCCGTCCCCGGGCCGGATGGCGCGCGGATGGGTTATTCCCAGACCCTCGAACGAGTGGCAATCCAGGCAGAACGTGTCCGTGCCCGGGAGAAACCGGCCCGGCTCCCGCTTGGATTCGCGATAGCTGTGGCACCGTGGGCAGCTTTCGGGATTCTGAAAATGGGAATGGGGATCGGCCGAGGGGTCTAAGAACCCTTCCCCGTTCGCAGGGGGAACGGGGAAGAGCGACAGGGACAGGACCACCGCGAGGAGAAGCTTACTTTTTGTCCTTCCCCCCATCTCCTTGACAACCTCCCGGCCCTTCATGCGGTCCCGACTCTCCTTCTACCCCATATCCCGGGGGAATCCAACCGGCTTTCCCCTACAGCACCCGGACGGGCATGATGATCATCGGCAGCCCGTGGAAGACGAGTTTTCTCTGCGCGAGAAACGCCGTCTGGTTGTGAAGCACCCGGTTGATGAAGCTTTCCTCCTCGAAAACGAGCTGGCCGGCGAAGAACGTGATGTTGGGAAAATCGTTTGCGATTTCCGGCGCCAGCCGGTCGACCACCGTAATGACGTCCGTTCCGACTTCACAACGCGCTTCGGCGTAGTAGCCGTGCCCCTTGGCGAACTCCACGTATTGCCGGAGCTGGCGTTTCAGATCCTCTCCGAGATTTTCGATCTCCTCGACTCCCTTGAACGTGCTGGAATCGATCACGCCGGCGGAGAGAAAGACGAAGTTCCGGAACATTCCAGGGAACGACCGGACCACGGAGAAAAAGACGTGCATGCCCATTCCGTTGTAGCCCGACACCATGATGGCGGCGGTCGGGCCGTCCTTTCGGAGAACCGGCTCCTGTTCGGAAGGCACCGTCACGGAGGGGAGTTCCGTCAGAAGTTCGTCCAGCCTGCGCATGTGCCCTTCCACATTCCGGTAATGCCGCCGGATCAGGAAAGAAAGTGCGATGAAGGTCCCGGTGATCAGCAGGGTCAACCATCCGCCTTCCGGAAACTTGATCAAAACCGTTGCGGTCAGGATCGATGCGGTCAGGAGAAACCCGACTCCGTTCATCCCGAGCCCGGATTTCCAATCCATCGCCGTTCTGCGTTCTCTCAGCCAGTGGACGCACATCCCGGACTGGTCGACGGTAAAGGTGAGGAAGACGTTGATCGAGTACATGATGACGAGGTACTTCACGGAGCCGCCGGTGATGAACAGCATCACGATGGCCATCATCCCCATGAAATAAATCCCGTACTTGGTCACCAGCCGGTCGGACAGGTGCGCGAACCGGTGGGGCATGTAGGAGTCGACCGCCATGCTCGAGAGGACCTGCGGCCCCCCGAGGAAACCCGTCTGGGCGGCGACGAACAGGAGGGTCGCCTCCGTCACCAGCACGAACGCCACGACCACGCTTTTGGTCCGCCCCTCCCAGATGTTGCCTACGATCCCTTCGATCAGGGAGGCGTTGAGCGTTTTCCCGGGGATGTGTTCCACCCCGTTGAGCATGTACCCCAGAATGATCCCGCCGGCGACGAACGAGAGCGATAAGGCCATGTACAGGAGAGCCTTCTTCCCTGTTTTTACGCGGGGTTCCCGAAGCGTCCCCATGGCGTTGCAGACCGCCTCGATCCCCGTGTACGTTCCGGCCCCCATCGAATAGGCCCGCAGGAGAAGCACACCCACTCCGAACAACCCCAACTCCGCCACGGCGTCGGACATGTCCCCCGACACAGTAGCGGTCACGGTAGGAAGTTCGGGCAGGTGTCTCAGGACCGAATAGAGAACGAGCGGGACGTGGCAGAAGATGAACGCCAGGAAAATGGGGGTGAGGACCGTTACCGACTCCTTGATCCCCCTCAGGTTGAGCACAATGAGCAGGATGATGACGAAGGCGATGGACGAGAACTTGTAGGCCTGCCAGCCAAGCGGGAGGAAGCTGAATACCGCGTCGACTCCTGCCGCCACGGAGATGGTCACGGTCAGGACGTAGTCGATGACCAGTGCCGAGCCGGAGACGACCCCCGCCCTCTCCCCGAGCAGCTTGGCGGCGAGGATGTACCCTCCCCCTCCCATGGGAAATTTCTCGATGATCCGTGCGTAGCTCCCCGAGATGATGAAGACGGTGATGACCGTGGCGATCGCGATGAAGATCGCCAGGGAGGTGTGCCGACCGAGGGCGAGGAACGCTTCTTCCGGTCCGTAGGCGGAGGAGGATATTCCGTCCGCCCCGAGGCCGACCCACGCGAAAAAGGCGATCAGGGAGATCCGGTGGAAGAGTTTCGGGTCGAACAGGTCGCGGGGGGCCCCCAGGAGGAACCGCTTGGCGCGCTGAAGAAAGGATGCTATTCCCATATCGGTTGGCGCCACCCCCCTCCAATCGACAAAGCCTAATGATATTCGGCCAGGTTTCCCCCGTCAAACCATCAATAAAACAAAAGAGGCCCGCGGCCCCGAAAAAAAAATGGGGGCCATTGTCCACGCTGGCCCCCGATCCGGTTAGGGTTGACGGACTCCCTACCATTCTGTGATGACGGTATCGGTAAATCGGCCGCGAAACTTTAAGAGAAACGTCACGGAGGAAAAGAAAGCGTTCCCCGTCCGGAATCCCCCATGGAGTAAAGCAGCACGACGAGGTTGTGGAGTCTCCCCTCCTGATCGTTCACGAAGTTCCGGAAAAA
>DATHRT010000180.1:0-7311 GCA_035464915.1 Candidatus Limnocylindria bacterium | reverse complement strand
GAACCGATCCACGGGTCCGCCTTCGACATCATGGGAAAGGGAATTGCCAACCCCCTGGGAACGTTCTGGACCGCGGTCCTGATGCTGGAGCACCTGGGGGAGGAAAAAGCGGCGGCGAAACTCATGAAGGCGATCGAGAACGTCACCTCCGCGGGGGCGGTGCTTCCGAGGGACCTGGGAGGAAGCGCCACGACGGACCAGGTGACGGACGCCGTGTGCGAGGAGGTGCGGTCCCTGTATCTGCCGCAAAGCCCCTGACCCGGCCAGATTTGAGCCAGGCAGACCTGAAACACGAAAAAAGGGAACCCGGCGTTAATCCGGATTCCCATTAGTTATTGAGATGGTGCCGGCTTCACGGCAAGAAATGGATGGCCGTAGACGTCGAACATTCGTGCCTTCTTCTCTCCACTCGCCCCTCCAAAGGTGTCGACGGCCGATCCGATCGAAACATCCACAAACCCGGCTTCCTTGAGCATCCTTTCCCAGCCCGCGCACGGCAGGCCCCCGGCAATTCAGTCCGTCCACAGATCGATATTGCGGATCGCCCCTTCCGGTACCGGTTTGCCGTTTGCGATATCGGCGAACTGGAGTCTGCCGCCGGGGCGGAGTACCCGCTGAATCTCCGAGAAAATGCGTCGTTTATCGGCGCAAAGGTTGATCACACCGTTGCTGATCACAACGTCCGCCCAGCCGTCCTCGACAGGGAGATCTTCAATCAGTCCTTCCCGGAACTCGACATTCCGCAGGCCTAACTCTTCCGCAGTTTTCCGGGCCTTGACGAGCATCTCTTGCGTCATGTCCACGCCGATTACATACCCTTTGGGGCCAACCTGCGAAGCCGCCACGAAACAATCGAACCCTCCTCCCGAACCGAGATCGACCACCCGCTCCCCCTCCGACAAGGAATGCAGGGAAAACGGATTTGCCACCCCGGCAAACGACTCCACCGCCGAATCCGGAAACGATGCGGTCAGACTTTCGTCGTACCCCAGTCTGGCTGCGAGTGGGCGCCCGATGTGGAAATGAAAACTGCCGCGAGGATTTTCGGCCACCTCACGGTACTTCTCCTTCACCTGCTCGCGCAATGTGCCGGCATCCACCATGATCTCGAAAGCCATGACTCCCCTCCAGTCTGCTCCACCTCCAGGGAGGTGAATCCTCTGCGATTGCGGGCCGGACATCCCAGATGGGCGGGCGGCGTCTCTTCTGTCCCTGTAATCCGGCCCGTCACTTCCTGCCATTCCTCACTCGGGCTTCTTCAATTCTCCCCTGGCCCATTTCTCCAACGGCTTCGGGTTGGGCTTGTACCAGTGGGATTTGTCGGTCCAAGCGTAGGTGACATCGATCTTGTCACCCCGGACCGTTCCCTCCCAGTGCATCTTTCCTTTCGTTTCGCTCTCGGTATCCGCGACAAAATGCACGTCGTCTCCTTGCACCTTGGTCGAGTACGCGCCATCACCGAAGCCATATTGGTCGCACCCGGCCGACCGGAATTTCCCATTATGAAAAACCAAGGTGTCCGTACCTTTTGCCTCCTTCCCCTTTTCTCCCTGCTTGACCATAAAGGTTTTCCCATCCAGGACGCCGCTTCCCGTGCCCTCTTCTCCGACTGCCGGCAATACCCCCCATGCGAGGAACAGAAATGCCAATAATAACAGGCACATTCCCCTCGAATAACGAATCGGACTCATAATCCATTTCCTCCTTCCGGTGCCGCCCGCTCCGGGTTTGTTTCTCCACTGCCCTCTCATCATCATCCGAAAAATAAATTTCGTTTCATTATTAGGATTCGGAATACATCAGGAATGATTCCTTGACGTTAAAGATTCATTTTCTCCGATACCTTGTTCAATCGGTACCGTCGCGGTAAAAACCGGGACGATCATATGGGCTGTGCATCAAGGCGAAAAATGGGGAATGTTGGAAACCTCTTCCCATAGACAAAAATCTAACCATTCGTAATGTGGAGACGTTACCCATCAACCTTACATCAGGGGCGGAAAACCAAGGAGGCTGGCAGTGGACGAAAAGAGGATCATCGCGGTAGTGGGGGCAACGGGCGCGCAGGGAAGCGGCCTGTGCCGAGCCATCCTAAATGACAAGGGCGGCGGTTTCCGGGTCCGTGCTCTTACGAGAAACCCCGGTTCCGACAAGGCGAAAGAGCTGGCAAAGCTTGGCGCTGAAGTTGTTGCGGCGGACGTCGACGACGAAAAGAGTCTGGAAAAGGCATTCCGGGGCGCCTATGGGGCGTTCTGCGTCACCTTCTTCTGGGAGCACTTTTCGCCCGAGAAGGAATATGCGCATGCCAGTGCCATGGCGCATGCGGCGAAGAATGCCGGCGTCAAGCACGTCATCTGGTCGACTCTCGAAGACACCCGCAGATGGGTTCCCCTGAGCGACGACCGGATGCCCACGCTCATGGGGAAGTACAAGGTGCCGCACTTCGACGCGAAGGGAGAGGCCGACCGGGTTTTCACCGATCTCGGCCTGCCGGTGACCTTTCTTCCGACGTCGTTCTACTGGGAGAACCTGATCTACTTCGGCATGGGACCCAAGAGGGGGGCGGACGGGAAACTGGAAATCACGTTTCCCATGGGCGACAAGAAGCTGCCGGGGGTCGCCGCCGAGGACATCGGCAAGTGCGCCTACGCCATTTTCAAGAATGGAAACGAGTTCATCGGGAAGACCGTCGGGATCGCCGGCGAGCACCTGACCGGCATGCAGATGGCCGATGCTCTCACAAAAGCGCTGGGGCGTGAGGTGCGTTACAAGGACATGCCACCGGAGGTGTACCGTGGCCTGGGTTTCCCGGGCGCCGAAGACCTCGGGAACATGTTTCAGTTCAAGCGGGATTTCGAGAATGTGTTCTGCGGAGCCCGGGAAGTCGGTGTCGCGCGGTCCCTCAACCCCTCCCTGCAGACGTTTCAGGCCTGGCTTGCCGTGAACAAGAACCGGATCCCGATCGAAAAGGAATCCCGGCGGGCGGCGGGAGAATGAACGAACCCGACCGATGGTCGCGGTAAATCGGGACCGTTCCAGGAAGGAAGATCCCCCGGCTCCTTCCTGGCCGGGGGATTATTACTCTCGCCGAATTAAGGGCACTCTTTCTGCCTCTTCGGGGAAACGGCCGAAGCGAGAAGACCATCCTACGTTTACCCCAAAAAGGGGAATGAAGAGTTCATGAAAGGAGGATGGATCATGGCGCGAAAATACATTGATTGTCGGGACTATCCGGGCGACCACAAGTGCACCGTGGCCCTTTCGGCCGACACGGAGAAAGAGCTCCTGGAAGCCGTGGTGCATCACGGGACCACCGTCCACGGGTACGATGACACACCCGAGTTTCGGGAGAAGGTTCGCAAAGGGATGAAAGAAGGAAGCCCACCCGCCTAAAACCCGTGAAAACCGCTCTACCGTATCTCCCCCCGGGGGGAGGACAATCTGGTAACCCGTCAATAAATGAGGGGGGGGGAAACCCTCCCCCGTTTCCCTGTCCGATAACGGGCGACAGGAACGGACCCCGGTAGTATAATTTTCGCATCCCCGGTTGCGGCATCCGTCAACCTTTTCGGTCCAATTTCGGCCAGGTGATTCCCGCGGAGAGCATGGCGCCTCAAGGCCCGATAGAAAATCCTGGAACCATCCCCGGCAGGCGCGACGGAACGAGGAGAACCGGTTCACGGTTCCTGCTCGCCCTCGCGCTCGCCGGCGGGGTCATCGGTGCGTTCCTCGCCGGGGCGCACATCTCGGATTTCCTCTGCGACATCACCGGGGTCACCTCCACCTCCGTACGCCTGGGCGTGAAGGTGGCAAGCATCGCGGTCGCGCTCCCCGCGGGGTTCTATCTGGTTGAACGGTTTTTTCTTTCCCGGTCTTCCCGCGGCGCCCGGAATAATTAAAAAGTTTAAGAACGTCTCTGTTGAAATGTTCCCTTGACATAAACGAACGATCGTGCTATTTCTGTTTCATGACTAGAGGGGATGACAGGAAATTATCGATCCTGGAGAACGGGCTGGATATTGCCAGCCGGCTGGGACTGGAAGCCGTGACCATCGGTTCTCTTGCCAAGATGGCCAACATGTCGAAAAGCGGCCTGTTTGCCCATTTCCAGTCCAAGGAAAACCTGCAGATCGAGTTGCTCAAATATGCGGGGGAGATATTTTCGAGGGACGTGGTCGCCCCGGCATTGGCGGTCCCGGCCGGCATACCGCGAATCCGGGCCCTTGTGGAAAACTGGATTCGCTTTTCGGGCGCGATGACCGGGGGATGCATCTTTGTTACTGCCAGCACCGACTTCAAGGACCGACCCGGAAAAGTTAAGGATTTCCTGTTACAGCAGCAGAATGCATGGATCGACAGCCTGCGGCGCATTGCGCGTTCGGCCATCGAGGCGGGCGATTTCCGTAAGGACGCGGATTGCGACCAGTTTGCATTCGAGCTCTATGCGTCGCTGCTTGGTTTTCATCTTTACTACACGTTGCTGGACAGCGCTGACACGCAGAAGCGCCAACAGGCGGCGCTTGAACAACTGCTGCGTGCATACCAGGGAGGCCCCGCCCCGGCTGACATCTCACCAGGCGCAGGCGGATAGGCCGCTCACCGCATAGAATCCCCTTATTGAAGGAGAGAGAAGATGGCCAATCATACATCAGCCTCACACAGGTACAGCACGAACGTTCGTATTTATTCGTTGCACATATGGGCCGTGCGACAGGTGTTCAAAATCCTATGGGGTACCTCACCACGCCTTGCGGAGCGGCTTGCCGTGAAGCTCTTTTTTTCTCCCTGGAATTACCCCCTTTCGGAGGAAGGGAAGCGATGGCTGGACAAGGGAGAGCCATTTTCCATCCGGGTCCATGAAAAAAAAATCCAGGCCTGGAGATGGGGGAGCGGCCCGGGAGTACTTTTCGTCCACGGCTGGAGCGGGCGAGGCATCCAGTTCAACCGGTTCATAGACCCGCTGGTCCGGGCAGGTTTCACGGCCATCGCCTTCGACGGCCCGGCCCACGGCGCATCCGATGGCCGGAGCACAAGCTATTTCGAATTCACCGACGTCGTACGCGCCTTTTTCGACCCTGGGCTGGGGCTTGATATCCGCGGCGTCGTCGCCCACTCGTTCGGCGCAGCAGCCGTGATCAACGGCCTTGCCCGGCAACCGGAATCCCCGGGAACCGTGCTGATTGCGCCGGCGCTTATGCTCAGGGATATGGTTACGCACTCCTTCGAGCGACACGGCGTTCCCCCGGCTCTCTATGAAAACCTTCTTGCCGTCTATGAACACCGCTTCGGATACAGCCTGCAACGCGACGATCCGCATCTGCACTTGAAAGACCTGCGACGGTCCGCTCTCGTGATTCATGATCAGGATGATCCAATCGTCGCGTACGGGGACTCACGGGCGTTAAGTCAACATCCCGGAATTCTGGCGCTGCAGACGACGGTCGGCCTGGGCCACAGGAAGATCCTTGCCGATCCGGACGTTGTGGAGGCAACCGTTTCCCACCTTGCAAAGGAGGCATCAGCATGGACCCTGTCGAACGCATTATGAAGGATTATCGAAATGCCGGAGAGGACCAACGTCTGGACCTGTTCCTGGTTTACCGCGATCTGCGGGATCGGTTCCGGGAGATCGAGCGGTCAGACTGTTCCGCGGCGCCCGGAATCCTTAAAAAGTTTAAGAACGTCCCCGTTCTTGGCGTTTAGTTCTTAGGAACGTCCCGGTTCTTGGGGGTGAGGCGGAGGACGGACTCGGTGTTTTCCCGGATGTCTCCGGGGTCGGTCCAGGCTGGATGGGAGGCGCCGGAAAGCCACAGGGGGCTCTGGTCGCGGTAGTGCCGCTCGAAAAAATGTCCCGACTCGCCCGTCGTGATGACGGACCGGGCCATCGAACGAAATCCCAGCGGGACGACCTGGCGCATGGAAGGCCCCACCACGACCGAGAAGTCCGCACCGTGCCGGAACTCCTCCTTGAAAACGGTCCGCCCGTCGCCGGGCACGGGGTGCGGCCCGATATTGAACCACCGCCTGAGGTACCGTTTCTTTCCGAAGGGATGCTCGAAGGTCACCTGGTGGAGGCGATCCCACTTCCACGTCGAGGAAACATTCCCGAGCCGGTACTTCAGGAACGTCATGGCGTCCAGCAGGGAGCGGGCGGCGAGGTCGTCAAGCGATTCCTTGACCCCGGTCCCCGCGTTCTCCAGGAACAGGGAGTCCCCCCGGTCGATCGCCCGGTCCATCGCGTTCCACAAAAGGCGTGAGGTGCGGGAGGCCTCGTCGAACAACTCCTCCCCCAGGTCGTCCCGGAAGGCGTTCTCGATCATTTTTTCGTAGAAGAGCTCGTACAGCGTCGCCCCGGGACTGTCCCCGGATACGCGCAGGTCCCAGCCGGAGAGGATCCTGGCCGCATCCCCGAAGTCCAGCGTCTCCCGCTCCCGCTGGCGCGCGACACGGACCGCGAGGGAAATCACGCTGGCCGCTTCCGGCCGCAGGATGTCCTGCTGCATCCGCTCGAAATCCTCCACGGAGAACTTCCCTTTTTCCGAGAGCATCCGGAGGATCCGTTTCCCCCGATCCGGCGGTTCGTAGAGCCGGGAGAGGTAGTGTCGATAGGAATTTCCCGCGGGGGGGAAGTTGGCCGCGACGACAACGCGTTCCGGCGGATTCCACACCCGTGGGTTCTCGGAGAACGGAACGGTCCCCGTCCATTCCCATTCGCCCGTGTCGCCGGGGACCGGAAGCAGGCTGTCCCCTCCCTTGCGCACCGGGATTCGCCCTGCCGTCACCACGCCGATGTTCCCCTCCCGGTCCGCGTACACGATGTTCTGGGCCGGGTGGGGAAACCCCGAGAGGGCCGCGAGGAACTCCTTCCGGTTGCGGGCGCGATTCAGAGCGTGCAGGGCTCCCAGCGCGTCGCCCCCATCGAACCCTACCCACCGCAGCGCCAGCGCGGCGGACGACTCGGGCAGGACCGGGGAGAGGACGGGGCCGTGCGGCGTTTCCCACACCGTGAGCGTCTCGTCTTTTTTTCC
Source organism: Candidatus Limnocylindria bacterium (assembly GCA_035464915.1). GTDB lineage: Bacteria > Desulfobacterota > Deferrimicrobia > Deferrimicrobiales > Deferrimicrobiaceae > CSP1-8. The sequence continues at coordinate 283 of DATHRT010000180.1, read as the reverse complement.
CCGCACCCGGATCTTCTCGACACGTTTCCTCATCGGAATCCATTCCCTGCGGAACATCACCTGCTCCCCCTCCACCCTCTCGACGAAGAAGTCCGCGTCGTCCAGCATCACGTTGGTGAATCCCCAGGCGACATCGGGGTTGTGCCCGATAACCACGGAAGGGGCGCCGGGGAAGGAGACCCCGTAAACATCCACGCCCGGGGCAACGAGGTGGATCTCATACCAGAGGGAGGGGCAGGGAAGCAGAATGTGGGGGTCGTTCGCCAGGAGGGGCCGCCCCGTC
>DATHRT010000179.1:0-8378 GCA_035464915.1 Candidatus Limnocylindria bacterium | reverse complement strand
GGCGTGGACTGGGATCGATACCGGTCTAAAATTGCCGCGAAGGAAAGATCGGGAAAATATCCTTGATTCCTCTTTTCGGGGTATGGTAACCTTCCCTCGCCTTAAGCCTGACAGCGCGGCGTAATCCTACCTCTTCCGAATCGATAACACGCGCAGGTCAAACGGAGAAGAAACCCGGGGTTATCACATTAAACCTTTCGATTTACATGCCTTTTTCGCCTTTTCCACAGATGTGGATAACCGTGTTGGCAACTCTTTGGGGGGGGGAGACACCTTAACCGCCTGACAATGCATGCGATTTTCCTTCTTTTCCCTATTGTACGACATCCCAGGAGGTAGGGAATCCGGTGACTTCCCGAGCGTGGGAAAAGGTTCTTGCCCAATTGAAGAACAATGTGAGCGACCAGGTGTTCGAGACTTGGCTGCGCCCGCTGCGTTTTGTCTCCCGGGAAGGCTCCCTTCTCCTGGTAGCGACGCCCCACAAGTTCTTCAAGCAATGGATCGAGGAAAACTATATGCCCAAACTCGAGGAGGTCGCCCGAAAGGAGTTCGGGCGAAGCATCTCCGTCGAGATCGTCGTGGGAAGCGAGGAGGACGGGGAGGAAGGGCGGTCGGCACATCCTCCGGAATTGTCCCTGGACAGCCACCTGGACGCGAAACAACCGAAATCGAAGATGCTCAACGGGGCACTCAACCCGCGGTATACCTTTGACCGATTTGTCGTGGGCGCGGGAAACCAGTTTGCCCACGCCGCCTCTTTCGCCGTGGCGAGCGACCCCGCCAAGAGTTACAACCCGCTCTTCCTTTACGGAGGCGTCGGCCTCGGCAAAACCCATCTGCTCCACGCCATCGGTAACCTCTCCCAGGACCGCAACCCTCGCGTACATGTGTGCTATATCACCGCCGAAAAGTTCACCAATGAACTTATCTTCTCCCTTCGGACAAACCGGATGCCGGACTTCAAGGAGAAATACCGTAACGTGGGCATGCTCCTTGTGGACGACGTCCAGTTCATCGCGGGGAAGCAGCGTACGCAGGAGGAGTTTTTCCATACCTTCAACGACCTCTATTCCTCACGAAGACAGATCGTCGTCTCCAGCGACAAGTTTCCAAAGGAGATTCCCGACCTGGAGGAGAGAATCCAGTCGCGGTTTGAATGGGGGCTTGTGGCGGACATCCAGCCGCCGGACCTGGAGACGAGGCTCGCGATCCTGAACCGGAAGGCGGAGGCCGAACAGATTCCTCTTCCCCCCGACGTCTCCCTGTTCCTCGCCACCATGATCAAGAACAACATCCGGGAGTTGGAGGGGTCTCTCATCCGGATCGGGGCGCACGCCTCCCTCAACAAGCGGGAGATCAACATGGACCTGGCCCGCGAGGTACTTTCCCGCCTCCTGGAATCCTCCGTCCGTGAAATCTCCCCGGATACGATCCTGAAGGCTGTATCCGAACACTTCGGGGTGAAGGTCTCCGACCTGCGCTCCACTCGCAAACACAAGGTGGTAGCCCATCCGCGGCAGATCGCCATGTACCTCATTCGGGAAATGACCAAATGTTCCTTCCCCGATATCGGGCAGCGCTTCGGCGGCCGCGATCATTCCACTGTCATGTACGCCGTAAAAATGATAGAGAAAAAAACCAAAGACGATGTATCGTTAAGAAACAGCATCGAGACGCTGCGCAAATCGATCAATGGATAACCCTGTGGGGGAATTGCGGATGAGTCGTTTCTCCCCGGACCCCGGGTTTGCGCCGCCCGGATTGTGCGCAGGTTGTTTTCCGGGTTTTCGGAAGGAGACAGGGAACTTCCTCATGCTATCCACAATTTCACATCCTCTACTACGACTACGATCTTTATTAATGATAAATAAAAGAAGAGGGTGACGATGAACTTTACCGTGGATCGTGACCAGTTCGAGGGAATTCTTGCCCGCATACAGGGAGTGGCGGAAAGGCGGCACACCATGCCGATCCTGTCGCACACCCTTCTCAACGCGGGCCCGAAGGCAGGACCGACGGGAAGTCCGGGGCTTACGCTCGTCGCCTCCGACCTGGAGATCGTTGTTCGCTGCTCTCAGTCGCTGGACGTGGTCGAACCCGGTTCCGTTGCTCTTCCGGCGCGGAAACTGTTCGACATCGCGAAGGTCCTTCCCAAAGGACCGGTCACCGTGGCGGGGCGCGAGGGAAATTATGTGGAGATCTCCGCGGGCCGGGGCCATTTTCGCCTGGCAGGCTTGGGCAGCGAGGAGTTTCCGGAGATGCCGGAAAGACCGAAGGGAAAACCCGTCCCTGTGGATTCGGAGACGTTTCGCAAGCTGGTCGACCGCGTCAGCGCCTTCGCGACCGGCGACGAGACGAGGTACAACCTTTCGGGAATCCTTCTGGAACGGCAGGAAGAGGAAGGGAAGACGGTCCTCCGCATGGTGGCGACGGACGGGCACCGGCTGGCGATTGCGGACGAGGAGGTACCGAACCTCGGAGGCCTCCTGGGGGAAAGACGCGTGCTTGTCCCGCGAAAAGGGCTGATCGAGATCCGGAAGCTCTCCGACGGGGGACCGGGCTCCCTGGAGCTATCCGCCACGGACAAATTCCTCTTTGCCGGGAAAGGGGACACGGAAGTCTGGGTGCGCCTTCTCGACGCGGAATTTCCGGATTACCGGCAGGTCGTGCCCAAGGAGAACCGGATCGTGGCAAGCGTGCCCCGGGGAACGTTCCTCGATGTCCTGAAACGGGTAAGCGTCATGGCGCCCGACAAGGTGAACAGCGTAAAGCTTTCGTTCTCGGGGAAACAACTGGAGGTGTCCACCACCAGCCCGGATCTCGGCGAGGCACGCGATCTGCTGCCGATCGAGTTCGAGGGAGCACCGATCAAAGTCGGATTCAACGGCCGATACCTTCAGGACGCCCTCGGCGGGATCTCCGAGGATACGGTCCGAATCGAGCTCAAGGACGAGGTGTCCCAGGTGATCGTGCGACCGGCGACCGACAAACACTATCTTGCCATCATCATGCCGATGAGGATTCTGTAAGCCGGGAGGGCGCGGGGAACCACCCTCCGTCCTCCCTTTTCTCTCCGGAAAAACTCGTCTCCCCCGGCCAATCCGTAGTATGATAGATCGATTAATCTTTCGAGGGCGGAATACCCATGGCGAACCGTTCTGACGATATGGCCAGAAACGGCAACGGTGTGGATGAGTACACCGGCGATAATATTAAGGTTTTAAAGGGTCTGGAGGCCGTCCGGAAACGGCCGGCCATGTACATCGGGAGCACGGATTCCCACGGGCTCCACCACCTCGTATATGAAGTCGTGGATAACGCCATTGACGAGGCAATGGCCGGGCACTGCGACAACATCCAGGTCACCATCCATAAGGACGATTCCGTCACCGTGGACGACAACGGCCGGGGAATCCCCGTCGATGTGATGGAGGAAGAGGGAAAGCCCGCCATCGAGGTGGTTCTGACCACCCTGCACGCCGGCGGGAAGTTCGACAAGTCGTCCTACAAGGTTTCGGGAGGACTGCACGGGGTAGGCGTCTCCGTTGTCAACGCCCTCTCCGAGGAGCTCGAGGCGGAGGTGCGTCGGGACGGGACCGTCCAACGGATCCGCTTCTCGCGGGGCGAGACGGTGTCGCCCCTCGAAACGACGGGCAAATCCCGGAAGACCGGCACCAGGGTGACGTTCCGGCCCGACACGAAGATCTTCACCGAAACCGAATTCTCCTTCGATATCCTTTCCGGAAGGCTCCGCGAGCTTTCGTTTCTCAACGCAGGGCTTAGGATCTCCATCCTCGATGAACGAAGCGGCAAGTCCCACGAGTTCCAGTACAAGGGGGGCATCACCTCCTTCGTCCAGCACCTGAACCGGAACAAGACCCCCCTGCACCCCAAGCCGATCTTCGTGGAAGGGGAGAGGGAGGGGGTTCAGACCGAGGTCGCCATCCAGTACAACGATTCCTACCAGGAGACCGTCTTCTCCTTCGCGAACAACATCAACACCCACGAGGGGGGAACGCACCTCATCGGTTTCCGCTCCGCGATGACCCGGGCGATCAACCAGTACGCGAACGCCGGGAATTTGCTCAAGGGTGTCAAGGAGAACCTGACCGGGGACGACGTACGCGAGGGACTGACCGCGGTCATCTCCGTGAAGGTGCCCGAGCCCCAGTTCGAGGGACAGACCAAGACCAAGCTCGGCAACAGCGAAGTCAAGGGGCTTGTCGATTCGCTCGTCTACGAGAAGCTGTCCTCCTTCTTCGAGGAAAACCCCTCGGTGGCGCGCAAGATCATCGAGAAGGGGCTCGAGGCAGCACGGGCGCGGGACGCGGCGCGGAAGGCGAAAGAGCTCGCCCGTCGCAAGGGGGCGCTCGACTCCGCCGGTCTCCCCGGGAAGCTCGCGGACTGCCAGGAGAAGGACCCGGCCCAGAGCGAACTTTTCCTGGTCGAGGGGGACTCGGCGGGAGGTTCGGCGAAGCAGGCCCGGGATCGCCGGTTCCAGGCCATTCTCCCGCTCAAGGGGAAGATCTTGAACGTGGAAAAGGCGCGCATCGACAAGATGCTCTCGTCGCAGGAGATCCGGACGATGATCACGGCGCTTGGCACCGGCGTCGGCAAGGACGATTTCAACCCGTCCCGCCTGCGGTACGGGAAGGTCATCATCATGACCGACGCGGACATCGACGGGGCGCACATCCGGACGCTGCTCCTCACCTTTTTCTTCCGGCACATGAAGGAGCTGGTGGAAAAGGGCAATATCTACATCGCCCAGCCGCCTCTCTACGGGATCCGGAAGGGGAAAGAGACGATCTACCTCAAGGATGACGGCGCCTACCGGGGGCACCTGATCGAGCTCGGCGCGTCCGGACGGCGGGTGACGGGGGAAAACGGAAGGAATGCCCTGTCCGGGCAGAAGCTCACCGCCTGGCTGAGGAAGATCTCCCGGCTGGAGGAGATCGTCGAGCGAGCCGAACGACGTGGGCTGCCTGCCTTTGTCCTGGTCTCGCTGGGGGCCCGGGCAACGATGGGTAGCGAAGTCCTCGCGAACGAGAAGACGGCGCGCCGCTTCTTCTCCTCGCTGATCCAGGACTGGAAGGAGAGCCGCCCGGAGGTGTCCTCCGCGGCCATCTCGATCGATCCGGATCCCGACGGCGAAAACGGAGGAGTCCGCGCCCTGCTGAGCTGGAAGCGGGGCGGGCTTCCGATGTCGTGCCTCATCGACCGCCGCCTCTTGGACTCGGCGGATCTCCGGGAGGTGAAGTCCCTCTCCGCGCAGATCCAGGAGACGCTCCCCCTGCCGTACCGGATCGAGGGGGAGGGAAATGTTCCCGAAGCGGACGGCCCCCTGTGCCTTCTCGGTCAGGTGCTGGAGGCGGGCAAGAAGGGGCAGACGATCCAGCGGTACAAGGGGCTGGGGGAGATGAACCCCGATCAGCTGTGGCAGACGGCGATGAACCCGGAGACCCGCGTTCTTCTTCGCGTGGACGTGAAAGACACGGTCGAGGCCGACGAGATCTTCACGACCCTGATGGGGGACCAGGTGGAGCCGCGCCGGGAATTCATCGAGAAGAATGCCCTCGAAGTATCCTCCCTGGACATCTGACCTGACAGGAGCAACGTAAACCCATGGAGCTGTTCTCCCGGCCGGCGGTTTCGCGCACGATCGAAGACGAGATGCGCAGGAGCTACCTCGATTACGCGATGAGCGTAATCGTGGGGCGAGCGATCCCCGACGTCCGGGACGGCCTCAAGCCGGTTCAGCGCCGCATCCTCTACGCGATGTACGAACTCGGCAACGAATACGGCAAGCCGTACAAGAAGTCCGCGCGCATCGTGGGGGACGTCATCGGCAAGTTCCACCCGCACGGGGACACGGCGGTCTACGACGCCCTCGTCCGGATGGAGCAGGAGTTCTCGCTCCGGTACCCGATTGTCGACGGGCAGGGGAACTTCGGGTCGATCGACGGCGACTCGGCTGCCGCGATGCGGTACACCGAAGTCCGGCTCGCCAAGATCGCGGCGGAACTTCTCTCCGACCTCGACAAGGAAACCGTCGAGATGGTTCCCAATTACGACGGGTCCCTTATGGAGCCGCGCGTCCTCCCCGCGCGCATCCCCAACCTGCTGGTCAACGGAAGCTCGGGAATCGCGGTCGGCATGGCCACCTCCATCCCCCCCCACAGCCTGGGGGAGGTCATCGACGCGCTTACCGCGCTCATCGCCGACCCGGACATCTCCGTCGACGCCCTCATGGAGCATATCCCCGCACCGGACTTCCCCACGGGGGGAATACTCTACGGGCTTGAGGGGGTGCGCGACGCCTACCGGACGGGGAGGGGAAACGTACAGATCCGCGCCCGGGCGTTCATCGAGAAGTCGAAGAAGGGGGACCGGGAGTCGGTTGTCGTCACCGAGATCCCGTACCAGGTGAACAAGGCCCGGCTTATCGAGAAGATCGCGGACCTGGTGCGGGACAAGCAGCTCGAGGAGATCACCGACATCCGGGACGAGTCCGACCGGGACGGGACCCGCGTGGTCATCGAACTCCGCAAGGACGCCGTCTCCGAAGTGGTCCTGAATAACCTCTACAAGCTCACCCAGATGCAGGTCTCTTTCGGTGTCCAGCTCCTGGCGATCGTGCAGAATCGTCCGCGGACGCTCACGCTCAAGCAGATGCTCGAGGAGTTTCTCGCCTACCGGAAAGAGGTGATCACGCGGCGGACCATCTTCCTCTTGGCGAAAGCGGAGGCAAGAGCCCATGTCCTCGAGGGCCTGAAGATCGCGCTGGACCGACTGGACGCCGTCATCAAGCTTATCCGGGCGTCGAAGGACCCGAAAACGGCGAAGGAAGGCCTGGTAGAGAAGTTCGAGCTGAGCGAGATTCAGGCGCAGGCGATCCTCGACATGCGGCTGCAGCGGCTGACGGGGCTCGAGCGGGAAAAAATCGTGCAGGAGCTGAAGGAGTGGAAGGCGGAGATCGTCCGGCTGAAGAAGATCCTCGCCGAGGAGAAGGAGCTCCTCCGCGTGATCGGGGAGGAGTTCCGGGAAATCCGGGAGGCGTACGCGGACGAGCGACGGTCCCAGATTGTCCGGGAGGTGAAGGAGCTCCGCCTGGAGGACCTCATCGTCGACGAGGAGATGGTCGTCACGGTTTCGCATACCGGGTACATCAAGCGAAATCCGATCAGCCTCTACCGCACCCAGCGCCGGGGGGGGCGCGGGAAGGTGGGGATGGGGACCAAGGAGGAGGATTTCGTCTCGATGGTCTTCATCGCCTCCATGCACTCCTACATCATGTTCTTCACGAACACGGGGAAGGTCTTCTGGCTCAAGGTCCACGAGATTCCGGAGGCGGGACGGGCGGCAAAGGGGAAAGCGATCGTCAACCTGCTGTCGCTGCCGCACGGCGAGTCCATCTCCGCCATCCTCCCCGTGAGGGAGTTCGAAGAGGGGAAATTCGTGGTCATGGTCACCGCCCACGGCGTGATGAAGAAGACCGACCTGATGGAGTTCTCCCGGCCCCGGGCGGGTGGAATCATCGCGCAGGGGCTGAAGAAGGGGGATCATCTCATCGCCACGGAGATCACCTCCGGGAGGGATGAGTTGTTCCTCTCCACCCGGCACGGGTTGTCGATCCGGTTTCACGAGGGCGATATCCGCTCGATGGGACGGACGGCGGTGGGAGTCCGCGGGATCTCCCTCGGCAAGGGGGACGAGGTGGTGGGAATGGAGATCCTCAAGCCCGGCGGGACCCTGCTTACCGTTACGGTCAACGGGTTCGGGAAGCGCACGGCGGTGGACGAATACCGGATCCAGTCCCGCGGGGGGAAGGGGGTCATTGCGTTGAAGGTGACCAAGAAGACAGGGGCGGTGCTCGGAGTGGCGCAGGTGTCCGAGGAGGACGTCGTGATGCTGGTCACCGACAGGGGGAAAATCATCCGGATGTCGGTCCGGGAGATCCGCATCAGTGGGCGGAACACCCAGGGGGTCCGCCTGATCGGGATGGAGGAGAACGAGCATGTCGCCTCCCTTGCCCGCCTGGCGGAGAAAGAAGAATAGGGCACGCCCCGGTTGTGCGCCTCCGGGGGTATCGGCCCGATGGCCGAGAGGGGGGAGATCGACCCGTTCTGCCGGCCCGGTTGTGTGACATGAGACATCCCGCCGTCTCCGTCCCCTTCCTTCTTCTGCTCGTTTTGGCGTCGGTTGTGCCGGTGTCCTGCTCCGACCCCGCGCGGGCGCGGTTCGAGCGGGCGGAGAAGGCGTTCCTCGAAAAGAAAATGGAAGCCGCCCTGGCCGACTACCGGTCGATCCCGATCGATTTCCCCCAGTCCCGGTATGCGCCCCCCGCTCTCCTTCGGCAGGGGGATCTCTTCGGATCG
>DATHRT010000178.1:0-4495 GCA_035464915.1 Candidatus Limnocylindria bacterium | reverse complement strand
TCCCTGTCAAGAAGTAGATTATATTCGGAAGAGTCCCTGACAGGAACCGAATCGTTGCATAGGCGTAATCGGGGTGTATCGAAAGGGAAAGGGGTCAAAAAGGATGGGAAGAAACTGCGATAATTGCGAGTATTCGAAATTCAGAAGAACGAACGAGTTCGGTGAGAGCGTCACACTCCTCAAGGGAATCTGCAGACGTTTCCCCCCACAATACGCGGTCCGTGGACCCTCGTGGGGAGATTACCTGTTTCCCACGGTTGAAAGCGTTGATTGGTGTGGTGAATGGAAGGAAAAGGAGGAGGAAGAGATGGGAACGGGTTGACCCATCGTGGGTCGTTCGCCACCGGATTCTGCAGTTCCTGACAATTTCTCCCGATAACCCCCAGATAGATGTTATTCCCCCCCTTGTTGAGGATTCTTTGCAAAGAATTGCCCAAAATTGGCGATTCTTTTCGTATCGCTCGGGGACTGGTTCGGTAAAATGTCACATAAGCAGGAACACAGCCAGAGAGAAACCCTATAAATATTAATTACTTATGTAGTTATTTCTATTTTGGACTGTATCTTGCTAGATGTAACACGGCAAGTCAGACGCGTCGCCGGGAAAGGACGGAAACCCGGCGAAACGGGAAACAAGAAATACAAGCGAATAACATTCGGAGGGATGACGGTGGAACAATTCTACGTGATTGCGGACAAGATCTTCTTATATGTGGACTTGGGGTGGAAGAGTTACGGGTGGTGGTTTGTTTTGGGAAGCATATCCTGTATTCTGATTATCGGTTTGGGAATATATCGATCTCCTTACCGTTAAGGACGATAGACCAGGTCCAGTCCCCTTTCCAGCGTCTAAGGGAATTCGGCAATCGGTTCGGAGAGACGGCGATCTGCTCCATTGCAACGGGCAGACGCTACCAGCGGCGGACGGGGAGGGAAGGCAGGGCCCAAAAACGGTTTTCTCAAGGTCCCCCGTATTCCAATTCCAGTCTTTCGTATTGATCCTTGGCGATCTCGGACCCCTTGTCCGCCGCCCTCTGGTACAAGCGCAGGGCTTCCACTGTATCCTGGGGTACACCTTTCCCATCTTCATAGAGGGAACCCAGGTTGATCTGCGCCTCCGTAAATCCTTGTTCCACCGCCTTCCGGTACCATTTCGCCGATTTGACGTAATCCCGCGGAACTCCTGCGCCCCTCTCATAAAGCTCGCCGAGGCTGTTTTGGGCCTCGGGATTCCCCTGTTCCGCCGCCTTCCGGTACCACTTGGCTGCTTCGGCGTTATCCCGGGAAACACCGAGACCACTGCTGTAGAGATAACCGAGATTGGCCTGCGCCGCTGAATCACCCTGTTCCGCACCCTTCCGGAGCCATTTCGCAGCCTCGCCGTAATTCTTGGGGGTTCCCCTGCCATCAAAGTACATGATGCCGAGGTTTGTCTGCGCCGCCGCGTAGCCCTGTTCCGCCGCCTTCCGGTACCAATGAAGAGCCTTGGCGTCCTCCCGTGGCACGCCGCGGCCTTTTTCGTACATCACGCCAAGGCCATACTGCGCGCCGGGATATCCCTGCTCCGCGCTCATGAAGAACCAACGCACGGCCTCGGCGTCATCCCGGACAACACCGCTTCCCGACGCGTATATCCGACCGAGGTTGTTCTGCGCAGCGGCGTTTTCCTGCGTCGCCGCTTTTTTCAGCCATTTCAGGGCCTCGGCATAATTCTGCGGAGCGCCTTTCCCTTCGTGGTACATCAAACCAAGCTTGTTCTGTGCGTCCGCGTGGCCCTGTTCGGCTGCCTTCCGGTACCACCGCATCGCTTCGCCATAGTCCCGCGGAACGCCGTGACCGGTGTAATAAAGCACGCCTAGATCACGTTGCGCGTCCGCGTGCCCCCGTTCCGCCGCCTTCCGGAACCACTTCGCCGCCTCTGCGTCGTTCCCTAGTCCGCCCTGGCGATTTGCGTACATCAACCCAAGTTTGTGCTGTGCCTCCGTATGCCCCTGTTCGGCCGCCTTCCGGAACCACTTCGCCGCCGCCACCTCATTCCGGAGGACCCCGCGGCCGTTCATGTGCATATCTCCGAGATCGTACTGTGCTTCGGGATATCCCTGCTCCGCGCTCAAAAAGTACCACCTGACGGCTTCGGCGTCGTCCCGGAGAACTCCGCTCCCGCGGGCATACATTTGCCCGAGTCGGTGCTGTCCCTCGGCATTTCCCCGTTCCGCAGCCTTTGCGAACCATCGATACGCTTCCGTGTAATTCTGCGGAACTCCCTCTCCCTGGAAATAATGCTCCCCCAGTTGCACCTGTGCCTTGATCTCGCCCAGCTTAGCTCTGGTCAGAAGCTTATCGACCTCTCCCGCTCCGAGTAGGGAAGGGTGAAGAAGGATCCCCGACAACAGAAATACCGTAATCGCCCCGATTTTCTTGTCCCAAGTCCTCCCTCTCCTATCGAAAGGCATACGCTTCATCGTTCCTCCCCGCTTTCCCCCCGTGGCAACTCAGGGCAGTCCGGACAATAGAGGCCTACCCGAACGAAAGCATCGATCTTCCTGTAAGGTATTTCGTTAGTATATCGCTTAAGACCGGCACCGCCAAGACATCGCCTGTCCTTTGCCCCGGCAAGCCACACTTTTTTTTTCATCCCTCGTCATCGGTTTGCCAAACGATACCCTTATCCTGGAATTTCCGCCCGTATCCGTAACTTGTCGGCGGACCCGAAGGCAATTCCCGGGCGGAACCGCGCGAATCATCGACGTGCAAACCGTACAATCCTGTTACTATCTCGTGTGATGGCATAGTAAGATCCGGTAGCGCGAAGCGGAGGTGGGCACATTGAGGAGTGCGCTGGCCGCGGTCTTCTCGCTCTGGGTCGCAATCGCACTCCCGTCAACGGTTTGGGCGCAGGGCGACCTGCCGCCGGTCAACTTCACGATCGCTTTCATCGGCGACCAGGGGCTGGGTCCGAACGCCGAGGCGGTCCTCAACCTGATCAAGAACGAAGGCGCCAATGCCGTGTTGCACCAAGGCGACTTCGACTACGTCGATAATCCTGCGGACTGGGACGGGCAGATCAATAGCATCCTCGGCCCCGACTTCCCCTACTTCGCCTCGGTCGGGAATCACGATGCTGCCCGATTCTACGGGGCGGGCGGCTACCAGGAGTTCCTCGCAGCCCGGATGAACCGGCTGGGCATCCCCTGGAATGGGGACCTGGGTGTCCGGTCCTCGTTCTACTACCGGGGCATCTTCATCGTGCAGACGGCTCCGGGGACCTTCGGCGCGAACCACGATCTCTATATCCGGGACCGGCTCGCGACGGACAACTCGATCTGGCGGATCAGCGGCTGGCACAAGAACATGCGTTTGATGCAGGTCGGGGGGAAGGGCGACGAGACGGGCTGGGGTGTCTACGAGGAATCGAGGGCGGGGGGTGCGATCATCGCGACCGGCCACGAGCACTCCTACTCCCGGACGCACCTTCTCAGCAACTTCGAGAACCAGACGGTCGCGAGCACCGACAACACGCTCGTTCTCGCTTCCGACGATCCGAATACGCTGCCCGACGAAGGTCGAAGTTTCGCATTTGTCTCCGGGCTCGGCGGATTGAGCATTCGCGCGCAGTTGTTGAGCGGAGGCTGGTGGGCGAGCATCTACACCTCCGACCAGGAAGCGAACTACGGCGCCTTGTTCGGTGTCTTCAACTACCAGGGGAATCCCCGCCTCGCGTACTTCTACTTCAAGGACATCGACGGGAACGTCACGGACGGGTTCTTCGTCCGAAGCAGCGTCGGCGTGAGGGGGAAAGGAACCAAATCGTTGAAATAAAAAGGGATCTTCTTTTTCGCTGGGCCTATGGAACTCTATGCGGGACCCGGGTCTACGCCCGCAAGCTACATCACCATTCCTTCAGGATGAAGCCGACGCCGATGCGGTTGGAGGAAGCATTGTAATCCAGCAAGCTCTCCCCGTATCCGTTGAAATACTGCACATAGCCGCTCACCGATTGGAGGAGCGGGAAGCTCCAGGTTACCTGCAGGGCGCCTTTGTTGCCGTGTGCCCGCAGATTGTTTCTGGCGAGAAGCCCGAACATGTGCCCATGCCATGGATATAAAACGTTCAGCTGTCCGTAGCCCAGATAATTCTCTATACCGGGGTTGTCGTCTTCCGCTTCATCCTCCGGGACGCGGTACCACACATTCAGGAGGAGGATGACGTCTCCCCTCTCGAAACCGAAGTTCGCCACTGCGCGGTTCCAGCTTCTCGACAGCGGTTCGGCACGGCCATTGGACTGATGGTTCAGCCCTGCATTGATGAAACGGCCACGAAAACCCAGGAGACGGTAATTCGTTCGCACATTGAGCAGAAGCTCAGGCTCAAAGTCGGTCTCGCGGAACGGCGCGGAATCCGCGAAATCGTAAAACTGCCAGAAGGAACGCTGGGTGTAGGCAACCCAGAGGTCCATCTCCTTGTCCAGGACGTCTTCCCAGAGCTTGATCTTGAA
>DATHRT010000177.1:0-3233 GCA_035464915.1 Candidatus Limnocylindria bacterium | reverse complement strand
CAAGATCGAGCAGGGAAACGAACCGGGAATCCCTGCCCAGTGCGGTGATCGTCTGCGACCCGTTACTTGCGCCCCCATTGGCCATTGTCGGCCTGGACGGCCCAGCCGGCCTCGGCCTTGTCCCGCCACTGCTTCGCAAAGATCTGCCGGACCTGGGGCACCTGGTCCGGTTTCAGGTTAAGGGCTTTCGCCACCTCTTCGTAGAGCTGACGGCGGGCGGCGTTGTCGGCGCTGACGAGTCTTTTCAGGGACGCCACCTGCGGCAAACCCAGGCCGTCGGTCCCCCGGACATCCAGGAAGCCGTCCTTGTCGATCCCCACCTGGCCTTGCCGATAGAAGGGGAGCAGCTCCTGGTGCCTCTGCCCGATCTGTTCCTTTAAACCCCGGATGGTCGCGTTGCTCACGGTCGTGGCTTCCTCGGCAAACGCCTGCGCGGGCCCGAAGCGGGCAAGCCGGGTGAGGCTGTGGAATATGCCTCGCTCGTTCAACGACTGCGGTTTTCCCGCCGGCGCCTGCGGGGGAGGTTCCTTCTTTTCCTGGTAGACCTCGTCCACGATCTTCTCGGCCGTCTTCTCCACCTGGGCGGCAGGGAAGTAGACGTTTACCGTGACGCACCCTACGAGGAGCGCGAGAACCGTGAGGACGGAAAAAGCAATGCGTTGCGCGGATCGTTCCATGCCTTCCCCCTTTTCGTGGTTTTATGAATGCATTCGTTTCATTGGGAGCGTTCGCCGGTCACGCGCTTCGCACGCTCCACCATGTCCGAAAAGCCGATGCGGTTGTCCGGGTTGCGGTTGATCACGTTGATCCCGCCGAATAATCGCCTCTTCACCAGATACTCTACACCATCTTCGTGGATGCTCCCCCGAACGGTGAAGACGTCGTTTTTCAGGCCGGATTCGAACCCGATCTTCTCGTAGGGGAATTCCTTGAATAACGTCGTCATCAGGGAGACCCCCATCCCGCTCAACGCGGAGCCGGTGCTCACCAAGGAGATGGAGTTCACCGCCTTGAGGCTCACCTGCTGACTCACCCCTTTCGTGGGCACCGACTCCATCCGGAGATGAAACGCGACCGGCTGGCCGTAGGCAACCCGCAACCCCTCGATGGAACCGGAGAGGCGCCCGGTGATGCGGCCTACCCCTAAGGCTTCGGAAAACCGTTCCAGGTCGATCAGGCTAACGTTTACGTCGGCGCCGATTTCCCGGCCCGTGCTGAAGGGCCGTTCCACCGTCATGTGGCTGACGTCCAGCCGGCCGCCGAACAGATCGCCGGTCAGCTCTCCGGCGGCGGTCATGCGTTTCAGGCCGATGGCGACGGGATCGAGGAGGCCTCCCAGGTTTCCGTTAAGCATGGGGTTCTCTCCGGCGACCCGGGCGAGGTCAAGACCTGCGAGTTGCGCCACCATGTTGATATGAAAAGCCTTGGAAAGCGGTTCGTCCACCTGGATTTTCCGCAGGGACAGTCTGGCACCGAACAGGGACAAATCGATCACTCCCCCGAGGTAGAGGTGGTTGGGCACCAGGACGGCAGGCATCTCCAAAGGGCCCAGTTCCTGGTCGGCTATGTGGAATTTTTTCAGGCTCAACCGGCCCCACTGGTTCGCATCGGACGGTTTGGGGAGGCCAGGATTTTTGGCTCCCAGGGAGTAGGCGATCGGAAGGTCGATGGTAAGCCCGGAGAGGAGCGGCGGCTCCTCTCCCCGGCGGACATCGCCCGAGCGAACCGTAAGCGACCCGGCCAGATCGGCCGCCTGCCCGGAGCCGGTAAAGGAAAGGTCGACCTCGGCGGTCCCCTCCACCGTAAGCCCTGCCAGATCGCGGTACTTTGCTGCCAGCGGATCCCGAAGGAACGTCCGGAAGATGGGGCCAAGTCGCGCATCGCTTACCAGGAGGTGCCCCTGGTGGCGCCATGTTCCTCCTGCATGGCGCGCCTTCCCCTTTACGGTCAGGCGACCGTACCCCGCCAAACCGCCTTCGAGCGTAAGGTCCTGATACTCTTCGGGGCCCGCTCGCGTTCCCCCCGCGTGGAGGTCAAGAGGAATCTTGGTGAAATTGATGTACACCGTGCCCCAGAGAGCCTCGCCCCCGCTGAGGATCACGTCGGCTTTCCCCCGGGGCTGTGGGGCAAGCAGCGCCTCGAGGTCGACTTTGCCGGCCAGGTTCTGACCCAGCACATCGCCTTCGGGCGAGCTGAAGCCGATCTGTGCCAGCGAGGCCATGGCCGTTACCCGGGGGCCGCCTGTCGCGGGTTCGATCCGTGCGGCGACGTCGATTGCGCCCGCGGGCGACCAGCTGTCCCAATCCTGTCCGCTCAGTGCCCGCGCAAGCGTTGCCAGTTTGTCCACGGGCAGCCCCGCCCCGTCCAGGCGCCCGCTTACGTTCCTTTCGCTAAGGCCAAACGCACCCGTCAAGCGGCCTAAGGATTCGGATCGGATCTCCACGCCTTCCACGCGAAAGGTATTACCGACTGACTTGGCTTTGCCCCGGATTTCCATCACGCCCAAGGGCAGGGGCCGGCCTTCAAAGATCACCTCGCCCGCTCCGATCGAAAGCGATACGTCCGGCAACGCCGGAGCTTCTATCCCGCCGGCCAGAGACGTGTCGAAGCGGAACGAGCGTACCGTAAGAGGCGGCTTGTTGAGATGACCGGTTCCCTTCAGTCCCCCGGACAGGCGGGCCTTCCCGTCTATCCAACCCGGGAACGGTCCCTCCGCCAGCAGGGATCCTTTGATGCGGCAACCAATCCCTTCGCTTGGCCAGGAAAACTGCAAATCCTTGGGGTTTAGGTCCAGGGCCAGCACGCGTGCCGTTCCTGTTGCCGAGAGGCGAAGGCGGTAGGGGAGACTGCCCTTTAGATCCATGCCCGTCAGTTGGCCGGGCAACAGCGGAGCCAGAACGGTTTTCACCCGTTCGACCCGCGGGATCTCCCCGTCCAGGGTGCCGGACATCGTTTCCAGGGTGGAGCCGCCAAGCTCCCCCCGCGCCAGGAGCAGGCCTGCGATGTCGAACCCGCGCACCTCCAGGCGAGGTTCGTTTCCGTCAAGCGCAGAACTTGCCGCCGCGTTCAGGCGGATCGGTCCCAGGTTATTCGTTGCTTGCGGACCCAGGCTCACTTTCCCCTGCGTCAGGGTTATGGTCAGCTCCTCGGCCTGGAAACGTTTCGGGGTCACTCGCAGCCGGGTCTGGCCGGAACCGTCGCCGGTGAGCTCCGGCAGCGTCAGGCGGGCCGAC
>DATHRT010000176.1:0-15356 GCA_035464915.1 Candidatus Limnocylindria bacterium | reverse complement strand
CTTCTGGAAAGAAGGGGCGCTGGACCCCGAGAGCAACGTGGCATTCGGGGAAGGCGGAGCGGGGACGTTTTCCGACGGGAAGTTGACCACGAGGATCGGGGACCCGTTGGTCGAGCACGTGATCCGGCTGTTCGCGGAGTTTTCCGGGCTTCCCGAGCTTCTCCGGGAGGCGAAACCGCACGTGGGAACGGACCGCCTCCGGAAGTTCTGTGTCCGGATGCGGGAGGAGCTTACGTCGCTCGGGGCGGATATCCGGTTCGGCGCCCGGGTCGAAGAGACCGGGACGAAAGGGGGGGCAGTCCGGTCGGTCCGTCTGTCCACCGGGGAGGAGATTCCCTGCGAGGAGCTGGTGCTGGCGATCGGGCACTCCGCGCGGGACACGGTGCGGATGCTCCTCGCCCGGGGCGTGCGGATGGCGGCGAAACCGTTCGCGGTAGGGTTTCGCGTGGAGCATCCGCAGGAGTTGATCGACAGGATCCAGTACGGGAAGATGGCGGGGCATCCCGGCCTTCCCGCCGCGGACTACCGGCTGGCGGCGCGCTCGCCTGCCGGGCGTGGGGTCTATACCTTCTGCATGTGCCCGGGAGGGGAGGTCATGACCGCCTCGACCGGTCCCGACGAGATGCCGGTGAACGGAATGAGCGCGCACGCCAGGAATTCGGGGTTCGCCAACAGCGGTATCGTGGCCACCGTGACGGCGGACGATTTCGGGGCCGGCGACGTCCTGTCCGGCGTTGCCTTCCAGAAGACCCTCGAGGCGCGGGCGTACCGGAAAGGCGGCGGCGGGTTCGGCCTGCCCGCCATGAACCTGATGTCCTTCCTCAGGGGGAAGGACCGGAATCTCTCCCGGGGAAGGGCGATGGCCCCCCGGGTCGTGCGGGCGAACCTCTCCGGGATTCTCCCGATCCGCGTGGAGGAGGACATCCGGAACGGGCTGGAAACGTTCGGGAAATCGGTGCGCGGGTTCCTCTCCCAGGAGGCGACCCTCTACGGGGTGGAGTCCCGCACTTCTTCCCCGGTGCGCATTGAGCGGGAGAATTATGAGTCGATTACGGTAAAAGGACTGTATCCTGTGGGAGAAGGGGCGGGGTATGCAGGCGGGATCGTATCCTCCGCAGTGGACGGGATTCGCGCCGCGCTCCGCATTCTGGAGAAATTCACCGGCCAAAGGACGGAATAGACGATGCCGAAGGTAAAGTTCGTGAAGGATATCAAGGAAGGGGAGCAGATCCGGGACCTCTTCCTGGTCAGCAACAAGGCGGTGCTTTCGAGCAACGCGGGGAAGGCATACATCAGCCTCGGCCTGCGCGACCGGACGGGGCAGGTGGAATGCCGCGTGTGGGATCGCGCCGATGAGATCGCGAAGCGGTTTGACCGGGACGACATCGTGGAGGCAACCGGAAGCGCCATCCAGTACCAGGGGCGCATCCAGCTCAAGGTGCACGACGTCCGGAAGGTGGAGGGGGAGGCGGACCTGGCCGATTTTCTCCCCGTGACGGGAAAGGGGATCGAACCTCTCTGGGAAACGTTACAGGCGCTGGTCGGGGAAGTGAAGGATCCGGACCTCTCCCGGCTGCTCGCGAGAATCTTCCCGGATCCCCCGGAGACGGAGACGGCGCGCCGGTTCCGGCAGGCCCCGGGGGGGAAGAGCATGCACCATGATTACATCGGCGGCCTCCTGGAACACACGGTGTCGGTCGCCGCGATCTGCCGATTCCTATCCGGGCATTACGAGGGGGTGGACGGGGACATGCTGATTGCCGGCGCGCTTCTGCACGACATCGGGAAAGTGGGGGAGCTCTCCTACGATGGTGCGTTCGACTACACGGACGAGGGCCGGCTGCTCGGCCACCTGTACATGGGCACCGAGTGGGTAACCGGCGAGTGCGCCCGGATCGACGGATTCCCCCCCGAGAAGGCGATGCTTCTCAAACACTTGATCCTCTCCCATCACGGGGAACTCGAGTACGGCTCCCCGAAGAGGCCCAAGACGCTCGAGGCGGTCCTGCTGCACTTCGTCGAGAACATGGACTCGAAGGCCAACGCCTTCCTCGAGGCGATGGGAGACCTGCGGGAAGGGGCGGCCTGGACCGACTATCAGCGGATGTTCGAGAGATACCTCTACGCGGGAAAAAAGAAAGATTGAAGACCCCGCCTCAGCCCACGTCGTTATAGGCGCGGAGGCGGAAGGTCACGCCTTCGATCGACTCCGCCAGGCGACGCACCGCCCCGGTATCCAGGGCGGGGAGGGCCACGGCGGTCGCCGTGACCGAAGGGACGATCTTCGTCGCCTCCCGGAGAAAGTCGAGGAGGGCCGGGAAGGACGCCTCGCCGTACCGGTTGGGGCAGATCCGGGCGTACGTTTCCGCGTCGGGTGCGTTGAGAGAGACGGAAAGTGCGTCCACCAGCCCCTCGAGTTCCGGCAGGACGTTCCGCCCGTGCACGAGATTCGCCAGCCCGTCGGTATTGACCCGGATCCTTGCGCCCTTCCCCTTGAGCAGGGCGGCGACCTCCTTGACCTCCTGGAGCCTTAGGAGCGGTTCCCCGAACCCGCAGAAGACGATCTCGTCGTAGACGGTGGGGTCGCCGACCTCCGCAACCATCTGCTCCACGCCGGGTTCCCCGGGAAGCTTCAGGTAGTGCCCCTTGACGTGGAAGTCGCCACGTTTCGCGCAGAACGTGCAGACGTTGGTGCACCGGTTGGTGACGTTCAGGTACAGGGAGTTCCGGATCCGGTACGAGACGCGGGCCTCCTCGTCGACGGGGATCCGGAAGAGCCGTTTCGCGTTCATCGTGGTGACGCGGGCCACGTCCTCGACGGACAGCCCCTTGATCTCCGCGATCCGTTTTGCCACGAGGGGCACGAACGAGGGCTCGTTCGTCTTCCCCCGGTGCGGTATCGGGGCGAGGAACGGGCTGTCGGTTTCGAGGAGCAGCTTCTCCAGCGGGAGTTGCCGAACCGCTTCGGCCTGGGTCCCGGACCCCTTGTAGGTGATCGCCCCGGGAAGAGAGATGAGGAAGTTCATCCCGATCGCCCGGCGCGCCATCGCAAGGTCCCCGGAGAAGCAGTGGATGATGCCTCCCACCTCGGAGGCCTTCTCCTCCGAAAGGATGGCGAGCGTCTCCTCGTGGGCGTCCCGGTCGTGGACGACAACGGGGAGGTTACGCTTCCGGGCCAGGCGCACCTGCTCCCGGAAGGCCGCCCGTTGCGCGTCCCTCGGCGAACGGTCCCGGAAGAAGTCGAGCCCCGTTTCGCCGATTGCGACGACCTTGTCGCACCGCGAGAGGCCCTCGAGACGCGCGAGCAGCGCCTCCGAGCAGCCGGAGGCGTCGTGCGGGTGCAGCCCGACGGCCGCGTAGATCCCCCCGTGCCGGTGGGCGATCTCGACTGCTCTTTCGCCGCTTCCCGGGTCGATCCCGATCGTGACGATGTGCGTTACCCCCGCCTCGCGGGCACGACGGACGACATCGTCCTCCGCGTTGCAGAGGGGTTCCAGATCCAGGTGGGCATGCGTGTCGAAATACATCGTGCTTCGGTCAGGGGGACATTCCTGAGAGTCAGGAGTGTCCCCCGCCCGCCTCTTCTAAACGGGGAAAGGCGATCACGGAGCGGGGAAGCGTAGTCCCGACGCGCAGGATCCCCCAGCGGCCTGCCTCGGAGACCGTCGCCTTCTCGACGCGGCCGTCGCACCCGAGCGCCTCCCACATCCGTTGCGCTGCCGTGGGGATGAACGGAGCCATCAGCAACACGGAGATCCTCGCCGCCTCGAGGGCATGGTAGAGAATGGTCCCGAGCCGCTCCTTCCTCGCAGGATCCTTCGCCAGGGCCCAGGGGGTGTTCGTGTCGATATACTTGTTCGCCGCGTCGGAAAGGGAAAGGATGGCCGCGAGCACCTTGTGAAACTCCACCTCCTCCATCGCCGCGTCCACGGCGGGCAGGATTTCGCGGGCGGCGCCCGCCAGCACATCGTCGGAAAGGTCGGGCGCGGACGGAGAGGGGACGACGGAGCCGAAGTATTTTCCCAGCATGTTGAGAGACCGGTTCAGAAGATTGCCCAGGTTGTTCGCGAGGTCGGAATTGATCCGGTCCACGAGCGACTTCCGGGAGAAGTCGCCGTCCTTTCCGAACGGCACCTCGCGGAGCAGGAAGTAGCGGAAGGCGTCCGCCCCGTACGTCTCCACCATATCGTACGGGTCGACCACGTTGCCCAGGGACTTGCTCATCTTCTGACCCTCGACGGTCCACCACCCGTGGGCGAAGACGCCCAGGGGCGGCGCAATGCCGGCGGACAGGAGAAACGCCGGCCAATAGATGGCGTGGAACCGGAGGATGTCCTTCCCGACCATGTGAACGTCCGCCGGCCAGAAGGCGTCGAACGCCTCGGTCCGCTTCGGGTATCCGAGCCCCGTGATGTAGTTCGTCAGGGCGTCGTACCAGACGTAGATGACGTGCCCGTCCGCGCCGGGGACCGGGATCCCCCACGAGAGCGAGGTGCGCGACACGGACAGGTCGTTCAGACCCGCCTCTACGAAGGCGATGACCTCGTTCCGGCGGCTCTCCGGGCGGATGAACTTCGGGTTCTTCTCGTAGTAATCGAGAAGCGGCTTCTGGAATTTGGACAGCCGGAAGAAATAGGAAGGTTCCTTCCGGCTCGAAGCCGGCCTTCCGCAGTCGGGGCAGCTTCCGTCCGCCAGCTGCAGGTCGGTCCAGTACGACTCGCAGGGCGTGCAGTACCATCCCTCGTATGCACCGAGGTAAATGTCCCCGTTGGCGAGTGATTTCCGGAAGATGTCCTGGACGGAGGCGTAGTGGCGCGGCTCGGATGTCCGGATGAATCCGTCGTTGCTGATGGTGAGCGCTTCGGAGAGCCCCTGGAAGCGGGTGACGACGCGGTCGGCCAGCTCCTTCGGCGAGATCCCCTGCTGGGTGGCGCTTTTGTTCACCTTCTCTCCGTGCTCGTCGGTTCCCGTGAGGAAGAATACCTTCTGCCCCTTCATCCGGTGCCACCGCGCAAGCGCGTCGCAGGCGATCGTCGTGTAGGCGTGCCCGATGTGGGGGACGTCGTTCACGTAGTAGATGGGGGTCGTGATGTAGAACGTCTCCTTCAACGCGTTACCCCCCCTCCTCGTCGCCGAACCGGAAGGAGAGATCCTCCGCTCCCTCGGCCGCGGGAGAAGTCTTCCCGTTCCGGTTTGCGGCGCAGGTCCCGCACGCCTTGTTTCGCGTGTACGACCTGTGCTCGTAGATGAGGCAGCACATCAGTCTTCCGCAGACGCCGGAGAGTTTCGCCGGGTTGAGCGCGAGCCCCTGGTCCTTGGCCATCTTTACGGTAATCGGTTCGAATCCGGAGAGGTGGGAGGCGCAGCAGAGCTCCTTGCCGCAGGGGCCTATGCCCCCCACCATCCTCGCCTCGTCACGCACGCCGACCTGTCGCATCTCGATCCGGGTCCGCATTTCGTGGGCCAGGTCCTTGACCAGCTCCCGGAAATCGATCCGCCCGTCCGCCGTGAAGTAGAAGATCGACTTGCTCCGGTCGAGAAGGATCTCGGTTCGGATCAGCTTCATCGGGAGTTTCCGGGCCTCGATGCGGGAGAGGCAAAAGGCGTGGGCGTCGGTCTCGCGCCTCGCGTTTTCCTGATGGGCGCGCAGGTCGTCGGCCGAGGCTCCCCGCACCACCTTCGGGAAAGAGGCCTTTTCCGACGCGAAGTTGACGTTGTCTATCCGATGAATGACTTCGCCCAGCGCCGGGCCCCGGTCGGTCATCACGACCGCATAGTCCCCCTTGTCAAGGGGCGTCCCGGTGCAGTCGTAATGGTTCATCTTGCAGAGACCCCGGAATCGGATTCCGGCCAGATCCATTACCGAACCTGTCCTTTCCCGTGGAGTGCGAACAAAAAAGCCTCCACCATGAGCTGCTTCTGCGCCTGCGGAGGCATGCGGGACATGGAGAGAAGCGCCTGGAACGCCCGGCCCCATTCATCGGGCGTCTTCCGGCCGGCGGCGACCCGCAGCGCGTTCTTCAAATCCTCGTTTATTATACCCATTTCTGCGCCGGAAGATAAGAGGGCGATGTCCCGCACGAGGGAGAGGGGGGCAGCGACCTTCCGCGAGAGGTCCCCCGCTCCCTTCCACGAGGCTGCGGCCGATGCGATGCCCGCCGGGTCGAGCGAGGAAAAGAGGCGGACCCATCTCTCGCGCTCCCCTTCCGTTTCCTTCAGCACCTCGAGCGCCCTTCCGGGGCTTCCCCCCGAGCAGGCCGCCGCCCCGCGGATCTCCTCGCGGGAATGGCGGTCGCCGACTCCGGGGATGCCGGCCACGATTTCCTCCACCTCCCTCGCCGGGAGGGGAGAGAAAGAGACCTTCTGGCAGCGGGAGACGATCGTGGGGGGGAGGCGGGAGATCCGGTGTGCGACGAGCAGGAGATGCGCTCCCGGCGGAGGTTCCTCGAGGGTTTTCAAGAGCGCGTTCGCCGCCTGGACCGTCATCCTGTCCGCCGGGGTAATGACGACGGCGCGCGGCCTGTCCGAAAACGCCTTGAGCGACAACTCTTCCTGGAGGCGACGGATGTCATCGATCAGGATGTGCTGGTTTTCCGGGGATACGCCCACGAAATTCGGGTGGGATCCCGAAACGAGAAGTCGGCAGTCGGGGCACGTACCGCACCCGCCGGCCGCCCCCCGATGCCGGCAGAAGAGGGCTGAAACGAAGCCGGCGGCCGCTTTCTCTTTCCCGATCCCCTCCTCCCCAAAGAAGAGAAGGCCGGGGGGAACGTTGCCGGATTCGAGGTAGCGCACTAGGAGGGCGACCGCACGGTCCTGCCCGCGTATGCCTCCGAACGGCCCTACCATCCGAACCGTGCCGCGGTTTCCGCCCGCACGCGACGGAACACCTCGCCGGCCGGAAGCGCCCCGTCGATCCGGACGATCCGGCCCGGGTGCTCCGCCTGCAGGCGGAGGTACCCCTTCCTGACCTTCCGGTGAAACTCGATGGCCTCGGACTCCATACGGTCCGCCGGCCCTCCCCGTCCGTGGAGGCGCAGGAAGCCGTCTTCGGGGTCGATGTCGAAGAGGAGGGTGAGATCCGGGACGAGTCCCCCGGAGGCGAAGGTGTTCAGTCCCTCGATCCGTGCGGCGTCGATCCCCCGGGAAAACCCCTGGTAGGCGGTGGTGGCGTCGCTGAAGCGGTCGGACAGGACGGCTTTTCCCGAGGAGAGGGCGGGAAGGATGACCGTGCGAACGTGCTGGGCGCGCGCGGCCTCGTAGAGGAGCAGTTCGGTCTCCGGGAAGACGCGCTCCTCGCGCGGAGAGAGCAGAAGCAAGCGGATCTCGTCGGCCAGAGGAGTTCCGCCCGGCTCGCGGGTAACGACATGGGGGATTCCTTTCCCGGCGAGGTATTCGGACAGAAGCCTAAGCTGCGTCGTCTTGCCGGACCCCTCGATTCCCTCGAGCGTTACGAACGGGGCGCTTTTCTGATTCAGGGGGACACTCTTTGATTCAAGTACCATGTTGAAAGAGTGTCCCCCGCCAGCCGGAACGCGGATCCTGCGCGTTGGTCAGCACTCCGAGAATCCGCACGAGCGGCACTTGAGACACCCCTCCTGCATCTCGACCTGACTGCCGCAGTCGGGGCAGGCACCCCGCGAGATCACGAACCCCTCGTTGCCGAGAGCGCTTACCTGCCGGGAGACGTCCTCCCGGCCGGCGGAGGACGGGGGTTCCCCCGGCTCCACGTGGGCGGGGAACATCCGGTTGACGTTGTCGATGTACCACTCGACGGCCTTGGCTACCGCATCCGCGCACGACATGATCTTCGCGCCGTTTCCGGCCCACGCCGGGAGGTGGCACGATATCCCCTTCAGCTGCTTGACGATCATATCGGGCTTGACTCCCGAGCGAAGGGCCAGGGAGACGAGCCTCCCGATCGCCTCGGACTGGGAGGCGGCGCATCCGCCCGCCTTCCCCATCTGGTTGAACACCTCGAAGATCCCCTTCTCGTCGCAGTTCATCGTCACGTAGATCTTTCCGCAACTGGTTTTCATCTCCTTGGTGACCCCGAGAAGGGTGTCGGGGCGGGGCCGTGTGGAGACGTAGCCGGACTCCCTCTCCGGCGCGCCGGGCGCCCCGGCCGGCTCCGCCCGGTTCACCTCGCCGATGTTCAGCACCTGCTCCCCCCTGCTCTTGTCCCGGTATACGGTGACTCCCTTGCATCCCAGCCGATAGGCGAGGAGGTACACCTTGCGGATGTCCTCCCGGGTCGCGTCCGAGAGGAAATTTACCGTCTTGGACACCGCGTTGTCGACGTGCTTCTGGAAGGCGGCCTGCATTCTCAGGTGCGCCTCGGGCGAGATGTCGTGGGCCGTCACGAAGATCCTCCGCACCTCCTCCGGGACCCCCTCGACATGACGAAGGCTTCCTTTCCGGGAGACCTCCTTCATCATGTCCAGCGAGTAGGCTCCCCTGCGTTTCATCTCCCCCTCGAAAAGAGGGTGCACCTCGACGAGGTGGTCGTTGTCCATCACGTTGCGTATGTACGACAGGGCGAATATGGGCTCGATGCCGCTGCTGCACCCGGCGATGATGCTGATGGTCCCCGTCGGGGCGATCGTCGTGGTTGTGGCGTTGCGCCGGGCGATCTTCCCGTTGTCCGCGAAGACGCTCGCCGCGCAGTTCGGGAAGGGGCCCCGCTCGCGCGCCAGGAGCGAGGAGGTGTTGACGGACTCCTCCTGAACGAAGCTCATCACCTCCTGGCCGACGGCCAGGGCCTCGTCCGAGTCGTAGGGAATGCCCAGCTTGATGAGCATGTCGGCGAACCCCATCACCCCCAGCCCGACCTTCCGGTTTCCCATCGTCATCTGGCGGATCTCGGGGAGGGGATAGTTGTTCCTGTCGATCACGTTATCGAGGAACCGGATCGCGTCATGGATCGTCTCGCGCATTCTTTCGTAGTTGATCCGGACGCTCCCGTTATCGCCCGTCACCATGCCGGAGAGGTTGATGGAGCCCAGGTTGCAGCTCTCGTACGGCAGAAGGGGCTGCTCCCCGCACGGGTTGGTGCTCTCGATCGCCCCGATCCTGGGCGTGGGGTTGTCCCGGTTGATCCGGTCCAGGAAGATGATCCCCGGTTCCCCGTTCCTCCATGCGGCCTCCACGATCTTCTCGAACACCTCGCGGGCGGAGTGCCGCGCGACGACCTGGCCGGAGTGGGGATTGACAAGCTCGTACTCGGCGTCCGCCTCCACCGCCTTCATGTAATCCTCGGTGAGCGCCACGGAAATGTTGAAGTTGTTCAGGCGGTCGTTCTTCATCTTGCAGAAGATGAAATCGAGAATGTCGGGGTGGTCCACCCGCAGGATCCCCATGTTCGCCCCGCGCCGGGTTCCCCCCTGCTTGATCGTCTCGGTCGCGGCGTCGAACACGGTCATGAACGAGATCGGCCCCGACGAGATGCCCTTGGTGGATTTGACGACGTCGTGCTTCGGGCGCAGCCGGGAAAAGGAGAATCCGGTTCCCCCCCCGCTCTTGTGGATGAGCGCGGTGTTCTTGACCGCCTCGAAGATCGACTCCATCGAGTCGTCGACGGGGAGCACGAAACACGCCGACAGCTGCTGCAGCTCCCGCCCGGCGTTCATCAGGGTGGGGGAGTTGGGCATGAAATCGAGGCGGTTCATCATCGCGTAGAACCTCTCGGCCCACTGCAGGACGACCTCGGGCACGGAGCCGTAGTACAGTCCTTCC
Organism: Candidatus Limnocylindria bacterium; assembly: GCA_035464915.1. GTDB lineage: Bacteria > Desulfobacterota > Deferrimicrobia > Deferrimicrobiales > Deferrimicrobiaceae > CSP1-8. The sequence goes on along the minus strand of DATHRT010000176.1, from coordinate 5,621 downwards.
GCCAACGCGATGTCGTACGCCACGCGTGCGAGCATCTCCTCGGGGGTCTCCATCCTCTCCCCCCCCGGATCCTTCTTGAGGTAGCGGCGATCGAGCACCTTCCGGGCGTTCTCCGAGATCGGCATCGGGCCGTACTTCGCATGCATCCTCTCGGTCCATTCTTGCGGAGGGCGATTCGGGAGATCCCTGGTGACGGAGACAAAGGCAGTCTCCGGCTTGTCGCCCGCCGGGATGATGGAGGCGGAAACCGGGCGGTTCAGTTCCATTGTGGCAGCTCCCCTGTAGGTATTATCCCACGTTAACGATAGTATATCTTGTGGTCGATGATCAATACGCATACAAGATATGGTGTCCGTGTAGGCCTGTCAAGGAAAAGACGGGAAAAAACGGAAATTTTTCTAACTTCCCTCGGTGGAGTGGTTTTCACCTGGATAAAACAGCCGCCATTTCACGGGCGGGTTGATGCCCCCGTAAATTTTCTCCGGGGGAATGGCCGGGGACCGCCGACATATCCGGAAAAGATTCTCCCCCAAGGGCCGCTTTCCCGGCAAGTCCGGGGCGCCCTTGTCGCGGCCGCACCGTCGATTTTTTCTACAGAAATTTTCAACAGAAGGGGCGGAACCGTGTCCGGGGAAGGAAAATTCGTCTTGATTCTTGCGTGTTGTTGAGTTATGTATACAGTCGACAATAATCGGAATGGGTCGCGTATCGGGGAAACGGCATTGAACCCGCCTCAAATTTCTCAGAGGGAAAGGAAGGGAGCGACCATGTTCCCCTTGTTCCGGGGAAGGACCCGCATTGCAGGCCTCGTCGGGGTAGTTGCACTCCTTTTGGCGTTGACCCCCTCTTTGCTGCCGGCCGTGGAAAACTCCGATTGCCTGGATTGTCACGGGGACCCGGACATTCTCTCCTGGTCGGCCGAGGAATTGGCGTCGAACGTCGTCCCGGGCGGAACGGAAAGACCCCACCGGATCGCTGTACCCTTCCTGGGGATCGGCCTCCATGTGGACGGCGGGCTGTATGAGGCTTCGGTACATGCGGACCTCTCCTGCACGGACTGCCACGAGGATGTCGAGGAGCTGCCGCACACGGCGCGGCTCAAGGCGGTCGATTGCTCCGGATGCCACTCCGAGGTGGCGGCTGTGTACGCGAAAAGCCGGCACGTGATCGGGCGGAAGAGGATGGTGGGGATGGAAGCCCCCCGCTGCCCGGATTGCCACGGGGCGCACGCGATTCCCAAGTCGACGCTTTCCTCGTCCCCGGTCTACTTCCGGAATATCGCCGAGACATGCACGCGGTGCCACGGGAACAGGGAGGTCATCGAGCAGGGGGGGATCGCCATCCCCGGCGCCGCGAGGATGTACGAGAAGAGCATTCACAACCGCGCGATCGTGGAGAAGGGGCTGAACAAATCCGCCTCGTGCGTCGACTGCCACGGGGCGCACGGCCTCAAGGACCGTCTCGATCCGCAATCTCCCATCTACCGGACGAACATCCCGGAGACATGCGGGAAATGCCACTACGGCGTTTTCACGATCTTCCGCGAGAGCGTGCACGGGGTTGCGCTGTCCCGCGGCGTCCCCGACGCCCCCGGATGCACCGATTGCCACGGGGAGCACGAAATCCGCCAGGCGGATGACCCCCGGTCCCCCGTCTCCTTCATGGCCATTTCCGAGAAGACGTGCCCCTCCTGCCACGCCGCGGAGAAGCTTGCCGACCGGTACGGCGTCGAGACCAGCAAGGTCAAGGGGTACCGGGACAGCTTCCATGGCCTCTCCCAGCGGTTGGGCGACAGGACGGTGGCGAACTGCTCTTCCTGCCACGGGGTGCACGAGATCTTCTCGACGGCCGACCCGCGCTCCACGGTGAACCCGAAGAACCTGCCGGTGACCTGCGGGCAGTGCCACCCCAACGCGGGGGTGAATTTTGCCAAGGGGAACATCCACGCCGGCCCGGGAGGAGTCGGGGGCGCCGTCAAGTACTGGGTGAAGAGTATCTACATCTGGCTGATCGTCATCGTCATCGGGGGGATGGTCGTCCACAACGGCGCCGACTACTTGCGGAAGATGCAGGCCCTCTACCGGGAGAGGACGGAAAAGTGGGATCACCCCGGCTACGAGCGGCTGAACCGCTCCGAGCGGATCCAGCATTTCCTGACGCTTTCGAGCTTCTTCGTGCTCGTGATCACCGGGTTCGCCCTCAAGTTCAAATGGTCGATCCCGTTTCTCTCGGACGCCGCGAATGTCTCCCTGCGGGGGAACGGGCACCGGGCGGCCGCGATCGTGATGGTGGGGACCTCCCTCTACCACGTTTACTACGCCGTCTTCACGGCCCGCGGGCGGGACCAGCTGGCCCGCATGATGCCCCGGTGGCAGGATGCCCTGGACGTCGTGGCGATGCTCAAATACTACGCGGGGATCTCCGACCACAGGCCGAAGTTCGGGCGGTACAGCTACGTGGAGAAGGCCGAGTACCTCGCCCTCGTGTGGGGAACGATCGTGATGGTCGTCACGGGGTTCATGCTCTGGTTCGAAAACGAGACCCTGAAGCGGATCCCGATGTGGGGCCTTGATGTGGCCACCCTGATTCACTATTACGAGGCGATCCTGGCCACCCTGGCCATCTTCGTCTGGCACCTGTACTACGTGATCCTCAATCCGGACTTCGCCCCCATGTCGCTTACCTGGATCGACGGGAAGCTCTCCCGCCACCACATGGAGCACGAGCATCCGCTCGAACTCGAAGAGATCGAGGAGAGGGAACGCCGCGGGGAGGAAGGTGTGCCGGGGTCGTCTACCCTGCTGACGGAGGAGAAATGAAACCTTTCCGATCGTTTCTTTTAGCCGTACTCCTGGCGGCCGCAGGTGCGGGTTTGGCAGCGACGGCGGATGCGGGCCCCACGTTGCAGGATTGCCTCGACTGCCACGGTGACTCGACGATCGAGAAATCCCTGCCCGACGGGAAGACCCAGTCGCTGTTCGTCGACGAGAAAGTGTTCCGCGGGTCGGTCCACGGCAACGCCGCGTGCACCGCGTGCCACACGGACGCGAAGGCTCCGCACGAGAAGCTGGATCCGGTTTCGTGCGGAAGATGTCATGCCGAAGCGGCGAAGTCGTACTCCCAGAGCACGCACGGGATCGCGCATGCCAAGGGGATTCAAGACGTCCCGGGGTGCGACGACTGCCACGGCAAACACGACACCCGCAAGGTGAAGGACCCCAAGGCGCATACGTTCCGGCTGAACATCGTAGGGGTCTGCCTGGGGTGCCACGATGACAGGGTGATCGAGGAGAAGTACGGGCTCCCCGACCAGAAGGTGATGGAAGCGTACCGCGAGAGCGTCCACGGCAGGGCTCTGAAGAGATCCGGCCTTCTCGGGACCGCGGTCTGCAGCGACTGCCACGGGAATCACATGATCCTCGCGGGGGACCAGCCACGTTCGGCCACCCACCGGCAGAACATCCCGACGCTTTGCGGGAAGTGCCACTCCGGCATTCTGGAGGAGTACGAGCTCTCCGTGCACGGAAAGGGGATGCGCGCCGGGATCGCGGAATCCCCGGTGTGCACCGACTGCCACGGCGAGCATACGATCACGAAGATCACCGACCCCCACTCGAAGGTCTACGTGATGAACATCCCCAAGACCTGCACGGCGTGCCACGGGAACGAGGCGATCTCCACCCGGTACGCCTTGCCGAAGAAGCGTTTCTCCAGCTACATGGATTCGTTTCACGGAGTCGCCCTCGAGTACGGCATGACCAAGGCGGCGAACTGCGCCTCGTGCCACGGGTTCCATGGAATTCTTCCGTCGTCGGACCCCGCCTCGTCCGTCAACAAGGCGAACCTTCCGAAAACGTGCGGCAAGTGCCACCCCAACGCGGGGGTGAACTTCGCCAAGGGGGATATCCACGTGGAGGTGAGCCCCCAGAAGGCGATGGGCGTCTTCGCGGTCCGCGTCTTCTACACGATCTTCATCGGCGTGCTCGTCCTTCTGTTCGTCCTGCACGTGGGGATGGACCTTTTGGGAAGACGCAGGCGCCTGGAAACGAAGCCGGAAGAGAAGAAGGAGTGACAACGATGAGCGAAGAATCCCGGGGCCCGGTGTACGTGGAGCGGATGTCGGTGTTGTTCCGCATACAGCACCTGTTTCTGATGATCTCCCTCCTGGTCCTCGCCGCAACCGGTTTCGCGCTGATGTACCACGAAAACTGGCTGGCGCAGGCCCTGATCCGCCTTGAGGGAGGGGTGATGTACCGGGGGATCATCCACCGGGCCGCGGCTGTCTCCCTGATGGCCCAGCTGGTCTACCACGCCTTCTACATGCTCATTTCCCGCGAGGGAAAACGGGAGCTCAAGGAAGTCTGGCTCACCAGGCGGGATTTCGACGATTTCCTCCAGGCGATGCGGTTCAACCTCGGGATGGGCAACGAATACCCGCGCTTCGGGAAGTACGGGTACAAGGAGAAGTTCCAGTACTGGGGGGCCACGGCGGGGGTCTTCCTCATCTCCGTGACCGGCGTCATCCTCTGGGCGGAGACCTTCTCGATGCGGTTCCTCCCCAAGTTCGTCCTCGACCTGACCCTGATCATTCACGGGTACCAGGGGCTGCTCATTTTCGTTATCCTTCTGTTCTGGCACCTCTACATCGTACACCTGCACCCGTCCGTATTTCCGATGAACCGGGCGTGGCTGACGGGGAAGGTGGACGCCGAGTGGCTTCGGGACGAGCACCCGCTCGAATATGAAAAACTCAAAGGGGAAGGGGTACTATGAGGGGGAAGTGTTTCGCAGCATGGGTCATCATCGCCCTGGGGGTCTGCGCCCAGGGATTGTTCTCCCCCGCGTATGCCAGAATTTCGCTGGAAAAGTGCACGCTGTGTCACGGCAAACCGGAGTTCCGGAAGATCCTCGTCGACGGGCAGATCCGGGATCTGTTCGCGACGGGGGACAGCCTGAAAGGGTCCGTTCACGAAAAGAAAACGTGCGTGGACTGCCATTTCGACGTGAGCGAGATACCCCACCGCCAACGGCCCAAGCGCGTGGTCTGCACCCACTGCCACTACAAGGGGAACGCGGAAGGTGCCCCGCAGTCGGACGCCTACCTGGAGTATTTCGGGTCGGTCCACGGAACAGCGATAGCGAAGGGGAACACAAAGGCTCCGCTGTGCCAGGATTGCCACGGGAGCCACGACATCCGCAAGGTGAAGGATCCGGCGTCGGCGGTTTCCCGCCAGGCCGTCGCGGAGACGTGCGGGCGGTGCCACATCGAGATCTACGCACGGTTCAAGATGTCGATCCACGGCGTGGCGCTGTCGAAGGGGATCATGGACGCCCCTTCGTGCACCGGCTGCCACGGAGAGCACAAGATCTACGGCCACCTGGATCCCAAGTCCTCGGTGTATGCGACCCACGTCGCGCAGCAGTGCTCGACGTGCCACTCCTCCGTTTCGATCATGAGCAAGTTCGGCATCGAGACCGAGCAGGTGGCCACGTACAAGAACTCGTTTCACGGCGTGGCGGGGCAGTTCGGCTCCCGGACGGTGGCCAACTGCGCCTCCTGCCACGGCGTGCACGACATCCGCCCGCCCGAGGACCCGCTCTCGATGGTCAACCCGAAGAAC
>DATHRT010000175.1:0-7649 GCA_035464915.1 Candidatus Limnocylindria bacterium | reverse complement strand
GCGGCGGTCATGATCTTCGGCCGGATCCGCTTGACCGCGCCGTCGAAGATCGCCTCCTTCAGGTCCCCCATCGTGTTCATGAGCCCTTTCCGCTTCATCGCGTCGTACGCCACATCGAGGTAGAGCAGCATCACGACGCCCGTTTCGGCACTGATTCCCGCCAGGGCGATCATCCCAACCCAGACGGCGACGGACATGTTGTAGCCGAGCAGGTAGATAAGCCAGAACGCTCCCACCAGCGACAGGGGGACTGCCAGGAGCACGATGGCCGTTTTGACCAGCGACCGCGTATTCAGGAAGATGATCAGGAAGACGATGAACAGGGTCAGCGGGATGACGATCATCATCCGTTTCTCCGCCCGCTGCATGTACTCGAACTGGCCGCTCCACACCAGGCTGTACCCTGCGGGAAGCTTGACGGCCTTCCGTACCGCTTCCTGGGCCCTTTTCACGTAGGTCCCCACGTCGATTCCGCGGATGTCCACGTAGACCCACACCGTCTGGCGGGAGTTCTCGCTCTTGATGCTCGCCGGCCCCTTGTGGATGGAGATGTCCGCTAACTGCCCCAGGGGGATCTGGGCGCCTCCGGGCGTCGGCACGAGCACCCGCTTCATCGACTCCACGCTGTCGCGGAGTTCCTCCGGGTAGCGGACATTCACTGGGTACCGCTCCAGCCCTTCCACCGTCTGGGTGACGTTCATCCCGCCGAGGGCGGACATGATCACGTCCTGGACGTCGGACACCGTGAGACCGTAGCGAGCCGCCTCCTTCCGGCGGATCTCGTAGTCGAAGTAGTTCCCCCCGGTGGCCCTCTCGGCGAAGGCCGACAGCGTCCCGGGCACCCCGGAGACCGCGGACTCGATCTCCTCCCCGATCCTTGCGAGGGTGTCGAGGTCGTCTCCCAGCACCTTGATCCCCACCGGGGTCTTGATCCCGGTGGCGAGCATGTCGATCCGGGTCTTGATCGGCATCGTCCAGGCGTTGGTCAGACCCGGGAACTGGATGGCGGCATTCAACTCCTCCACCAGCTTCTCGTGGGTCATCCCGGGACGCCACTCCTCCTCCGGCTTCAGGGTGATCGTGGTTTCGAGCATGGAGAGGGGCGCAGGGTCGGTGGCGGTCTCCGCCCGCCCGATCTTGCCGAAGACATGGTGCACCTCGGGGAAGGTCCGGATGATCCGGTCAGTCTGCTGGAGCACCTCCTTCGCCTTGGTGATCGAAATCCCCGGAAAGGTGGTCGGCATGTACAGCAGGTCCCCTTCATAGAGCGGGGGCATGAACTCCGACCCGATCTTCATGACGGGCCAGATGGTAATCGCCATCAGAACGATCGAACCGACGATCACCGTCTTCTTGTACTTGAGCGCCCAATCGAGCAGCGGATGGTAGAGCCGGATGAGAAACCGGTTGATCGGGTTTCTCTCCTCGGGAAGGATCTTCCCCCGGATGAAGAACCCCATCCAGATGGGAACGATCGTTATGGAAAGGAGCGCCGCGGCGGCCATCGAGTAGGTCTTGGTGAAGGCGAGCGGCTTGAAGAGCCGCCCCTCCTGGGCCTCGAGCGTGAAGACGGGGAGGAAGGAGACGGTAATCACCAGGAGGGAATAGAAGAGGGTCGGGCCGACCTCCTTCGAAGCCTCCAGGACCAGCTCCCAGTGCCCCCGCTTCCCCCCGTCGTGCTCCATGTGCTTGTGCATGTTCTCGATCATGATGATCGCGGCGTCCACCATCGCTCCGATGGCGATGGCGATCCCGCCCAGCGACATGATGTTGGCGTTCAGCCCCTGGTAGTACATGACGATAAAGGCCATGAGGACCGCCAGCGGGAGCGTCAGGATCGCCACGAAGGCGCTCCGGAAATGGAGAAGGAAGAGAATGCAGACGATCGCGACCACCGCCGACTCCTCGAGGAGCTTTTCCGTAAGCGTCTTAATCGCCCGCTCGATCAACCCCGAGCGGTCGTACACGGTGCCGATCTCCACCCCTTCCGGCAACCCCGACTTAAGCGATTCGAGCTTCTCCTTCACGTTTTTGATCGTCTGCAGGGCGTTTTCCCCGAACCGCATCACCACGACCCCGCCCGCGACGTCGCCTTCCCCGTTCAGGTCGGCGATCCCCCGGCGCAGCTCGGGTCCAATGCGCACATCCGCCACGTCGCGAATGAATACGGGGGTTCCACGGTCACTCGCCAGGGGAATGTTCCTAAGGTCCTCCAGAGACCGGATGTACCCGAGCCCCCGCACCATGAACTCGGTCTCGGCCATCTCGACCAGCCGCCCGCCGACATCGTTGTTGCTTCTCTGGATCGCCATCCGGACCTTCTGGATCGGGATGCCGTAGGCGGCCAGCTTGTCGGGATGCACGACCACCTGGTACTGCTTGACGAAACCGCCGATGGAGGCGACCTCGGAGACTCCTTCGACCGCCGTCAGCTCGTACCGAAGAAACCAGTCCTGGAGGGAGCGCAGCTGCGCGAGGTCGTGTTTCCCGGTTCTGTCCACCAGAGCATACTCGTAGACCCACCCCACCCCGGTCGCGTCGGGGCCAAGCGTCGGGGTCACCCCGCCGGGCAGCCGCTTGGAGACGTAGTTCAGATATTCGAGGACCCGGCTGCGCGCCCAGTAGATGTCGGTGCCGTCCTCGAAGATGATGTAGACGAACGAAAGGCCGAAGAAGGAGTAGCCCCGCACCACCTTCGCCTTCGGCACGGCGAGCATCGCCGTGGTCAAAGGGTAGGTGACCTGGTCCTCCACGATCCGGGGCCCCTGCCCGGGATACTCCGTGAAGACGATGACCTGGACGTCGGAGAGGTCCGGGATCGCGTCTAGCGGGATCCGGGTCATCGCCCAGATCCCCCAGGCCGCAAGGAAGAACATCGCCAGGACGACGAGGAACCTGTTTTTTACGGATCCCTCGATGATTTTGTCGAGCATCGGCTACCGCTCCCCCGGCGATTCCTTGGGATGCTCCATCCCTTTCATCGAGGACCCCATGTCCATCCCCTTCATCGAAGACCCATCTTCCATCTTGTGTTCCTCGGTGGCGGGCGCGGGCTGCCCGGCCGGCGCCCCGGAAGAGGGTGCTGTTTCCCCGGCAGCGCTCTGGAATTTTTTGAGCGCCTCCTTAAGGCTGCTCTCCGAGTCGAGCAGGAACTGGGAGGAGACCACCACGTTCTCGCCCGCCTGGACCCCGGAGAGAATCTGGACGGTTCCCTCTTCGCCTTCCAGGCCCAGTTCGACCTCCCTGGGCTCGAACCGGCCCTCTCCCTTCGACACGAACACGACGTTCCGGATCCCCGAACGGATGACCGCCTCGGAAGGCACGATAACCGTCTTCTTGCCCACCCTCGGGTTCAGATCGATGTGGGCGTACATGTCCGGCTTCAAGACTCCGCCGGGATTGGCGAGCTCCACCCGAACGGTGGCGGTTCTCGTCTTTCCCTCGAGGTACGGGTAGATGTAGGTGATCTTCCCTTGGTACGTCTTTCCCGGCAGGTAATCCAGGGTCACCGTGGCCGGGACCCCTACCTTCACCCACGGCAGCTCGTATTCGTAGACGTCCCCCTGGACCCAGACCCGTGAGAGGTCCGCAATCCGGAAAAGCTCCATCCCCGGCATTACTTTCGTCCCGTCGAAGGCCGCCTTGTGCACGACGATCCCGCTGAAGGGGGAGTAGAGCACCAGCGTCTTGCGGATGGCGCCGTTTCTCTCGAGCTTTGCAATCTGGTCGTCGGTGATGTCCCAGTACGAAAGCCGCTTCCGCGCCGAATCGAGCAGGTCCTGCGCACTCTTTACCACATCGGGGAACGGGCTGTTCTTCACCTGTTCGAAGTGTCTCCGGGCGATCCGGTATTCCTGCTGGGCGGAGACGAGATCGGGGGAATAGATTTCGATCAAGGGCGCCCCTTTCCGAACTTCCTCCCCCGTGGTGTTGACGTACAGTTTTTCGATCCATCCGCCGATCTTCGCGTTCACCGTGCCGATGCGCCTCTCGTCGTAGGTGACCCGCCCCACGGTCCGGATCGTCTTCGTAAGCTCCCCCATGGTCGCGGGGGCGCTCCGCACGCCGATCGACTGGACCGTGTTCGGGTCCACCCGGATGGTCCCTTCCTCCCCCCCCGCGTCCTCGTACACGGGCACGAGATCCATCCCCATGGGGGACTTGCCCGGCTGGTCGCTACGGTAGTTCGGATCCATGGGGGCGACCCAGAACTTGATCTTTCGCTCCTTCTTCTCCCTGCCGGATGCTCCCGTCGCGGCCGATGCGGAGGACTTCACCGGGACGAGGGTCATCCCGCAAATGGGGCAGGCGCCGGGCTCGTCGGTGACGATGAACGGATGCATGGAGCAGGTATACTGCTTCTTCTCCTCCGCGGTCGCCTGCGTGGCCCCTGTCCCCATCGGAGAGCTCGTCCCCCCCCTTGTCATCCAGTAGTAGGTTCCCGCGCCCCCCGCTCCCAAGGCGACAATTATCAGGAGTATCTGCGTGATGATTTTTTTCCCTGTCATCGGTCTATCCTCTCGCTCAAAAGAGTTCCTTCCCCACTACGAGCTCCAGCTGGGCCGCACGGATACCCAAGGCCTGCGCCGTCTTCTCCCGATCGATCTCCTGCTGGTACAGGGCGATCTGGCCGAGGAGGACCGATGCGAATTCGACCTCCCCGACCTGGTATGCGGAGAGGGAGGAGGCGACCGACTCCTTCGCCTGCGGGAGCAGTCCCGTGTCGAAGAGGGAGAGGGATGCCCGTAACGCCTCGATATCCGCCGTGATGTCCCGTATCCGGTACTGGACGGCGTTCCATCCCTCCTGGTATCTGCTCTTCACTGAGGAAAGGTCGCGGATCGAGGCTTCGACCTCCTTGTCCTGCTTCCGTCCGTGCCAGATCGGCACGGAAACCATCACTTGCGCGGTGAAGAAGTCCGGGCGCTCGGCCCCGCTCGGGGCATCCTCCCGAAACCGGTAGGTCGCCCCGATCTGGAAATCGGGGAGGATCTGCTTCCGGGCGAGCGCAAGCGCCGTCTCCTTCTGAGCCACGGCATCCTCCTCCCTCATCAGATCGGGGTTGGCCTCTTTCGCGATTGTGAGCAGTTCCTCTTCGGAACGCGCGATATCGAGGAGGGCATAGGAGGGAGGAAGATCCACCGGAGTCCCCACGGGACGGTTTCGCAGGGTGTTCAGGTCCGCCAGCAGTTCCACCCGTTTCTTCCTAAGGGCGATCAGCATATTCTCCAGCCGGGAGATCTCCACCTGGGCCTTGAAAAGGTCCTGCTGGGGCGCCTTTCCCACCGAGTAGCGCGAGTTGGCGACGGCCAGCAATTCCCCGAGCAGTGCCTTGTTTTTCTCCACGAGGCGAGTCACTTCCCGGTTCTCGAGGAGGAGAAAGAAATCCTTCTTCACTCGGAAACGGACCAGGTTTTCCAGGCTCTTGACCCGGTCAGCCGCCTGGACCGCCTCCAGCCGAGCGATCTCCTCCTTGAGAGAGAGCTTCCCGGGAAAAGGAAACGCCTGGGTGAATCCGATATTCCTGGACGTCATCGGCTCCTTGTCGAGGGAGAAATCGTCCACCGGCAGGTTCGCATAGGCAAGGGAGAGCATCGGGTCGGGGAGGGACCCTGCGGGAAGGATACGCTGCTCTTTCGACTCGGTCGTCAACCGAGTGGACACGAGATCCGGATTCCCCTCGAGGGCCTCCTGGACGAGAGACCGAAGGATATCCCCCTCCCTGGCCGATTCTCCGGCGAACGCAGGGAGGGAGAGGATCCCGAGGAAAAGGAGGAGGAGGAGAATTGCCCGTCCCCTTGGGCATACCCTTTCCCGCAAGGTCTCCCTGCCGATTCCTGGCCCCCTTCCTGCCTTCCGGAGCAGGCTCTCCATGCGATACGTTCCGGACATGTCTTTCCTCTCTTCCATTTTTCTTGTCCCCGCCGAACATGGCGGACCCGCGAAACCTGCCAAGGGCCGGTTTCATCTCCGCAGGAAACACAACGTCAGGAGAAGATCCGGGCCAGCGGGAAGTACGGGACCCGGATACCGGATGGGTTAGGTATTTTCGACCGGGTTAATTCCGCCTGCTCCCCTTGGCATTCCTTCCTTCCGGTCCGGCTCCGGGCTCCCGATCCAGTGTAACGAATCCGGAATTCGGGCACCATGGTCATGTGCCGCAACCGTATCCGTGTCATCCCGCCTCGACCCCGGCCCCACGGCACGTTCCGGAGCATTCTCCTCCACACCGGGAGGGGGGGCGGAAAAATCTCTCCTCGGCCCGTCGGTCGCCGGGGAAAAGTCCCCCATGTGCATCCCCTTCTTCCCGTGCACCGGCATCATGTGGAAACTACCCGTCGCGAGCCAGAGAACCAGGCCACTGGCCAGCATGAACGCCAGCATGACCACGAATGCCTCGCCTTTCTCCTTCCCCCTAGCCATTATCTCCTCCTTTTTCAACTGGTTGCCCGAACCGTGCAACTTGGAAATCCGGAGGATCGCCCGTATGAACCAGGTGTGGCTCCCCCTCCGTCTCATCCATAGGCAACCCCCGCGAATCCCTCGGGGAATCGAGAACGATGCAAAAGGCATCCTCGAGGGTCCTGCCAAAGAGACTTCTCGCCTCCACCAGGAGGGCAAGCAGTGTTCTCTCCACGCCCCTATTCCCGCTCCTGCGTTCCAGGATGGAGCCGATCGCCTCCTTTTTCCCCGTGACGTAGTCCACTCGGTAAACCGTGTACCCTTTCCTCATGGGCAACCTCCGGCATTCGGACGACTTGCCATCCTGCAGGAACAGCGGGAATTCGGCGTCGGTGCTCCTACTTCCCCCGCGCGACGGGAGGGCAGCATGCGCTTCCCGGTCCGCAGCCGGCCGCGGAAGACCCGCCGTCCTGGATGAATGAGCCGCCCAGCAGAAACGTCGCGGTCACCGAGAGAACGATCGCGGTGACCACCGCGATCACCAGCCCGCGCCACGTGGGCGACGAGAGCCCGGCCTGGTCATCCTGCTCCGGCTCGTCCGGAAAAAAATCCTCTCTCCGGAAATATCTCTCTCTGTTTTCCAGCAGTTCCTTTTCCTTTTCCATCCCCGTCCCCTCGCTAACAAAAAATGGTTGTCCCCCGGCACTCAAACCGCCGGGCGGCAAACCGTCAGGGTGACATCCTCCTCGATCAGGCCGTCCCGAAGACGGATCGAACGCCTGGCTCGGGCGAGATTGTACCGGTTGTGGGTGACCATGAGCACCGTCTTCCCCTTCTCGTGAAGCCCCTGGAAAAGGTCCATGATCTGCTCTCCCGTCGCCGTATCCAGGTTCCCGGTCGGCTCATCCGCGAGCAGGACGGGGGGGTCGTGAACCAGCGCCCGGGCGATTGCGACCCGTTGGCACTCGCCGCCCGAGAGCTCGGATGGAAGGCGGTTCTCCTTTCCCGAAAGTCCCACAGAGGCAAGAAGGAGGTCCGCCCGTTCCGCCTTCGCGTCGTTGGTCGACCGTTCCGGGGTCATCGGCACCATGACGTTCTCCCGGGCAGTCAGGTACGGGAGAAGATGGTAGGCTTGGAAGATAAACCCGATGGTCTCCTTCCGGAAATCGGCGAGCCCGTCGGCCGACAGCCCCGCCAGATCGACATCCCCGATCGCGATTTTCCCCGATGTGGGAACCTGAAGACCG
>DATHRT010000174.1:0-7540 GCA_035464915.1 Candidatus Limnocylindria bacterium | reverse complement strand
AGCGGATTTCGAATCCCTCATGTGGCCGCGGATCTACCTCGGGATCGGGATGGGACTTTTGTTCATCCCGCTGACGACCCTCACCCTCTCTTCGATCCCCAAGCCCCAGATGGGAAACGCGACCTCCATCTACAACCTGCTTCGGAACCTCGGGGGATCAATCGGGGTGGCATTCGCCACAACCATGTTCGCCCGCAGGGCCCAGTTCCATCAGAGCCGCCTCACGGAACACCTGACCTGGTTCGACCGGGGCTTCCGGGATGCCGTGGGGTGGGGAAAGTCGATGCTGCCGGGGAGAGGGATCCCGGAGGCCGTTGCCGAGGGGACGTCTTTGAAGATGATCTACGGGCAGGTCGTCCGGCAGGCGACGGTGATGGGGTTCAACGACGCTTTCTGGATCCTGTCGGTCCTGATGGCATGCGTCCTCCCTCTCCTCCTTCTGATGCGACGGCCGGACCACCAGAACGGCCCCCCGCCCCCCGGGCACTGATCCCTCGCGTCGCGGGGGAACTTTCTTCGCCCGCCGGATTTGCGGTATACTGGAACTGGTTGTCGGCCGGCCATTCGTCCACTCCTTCGCCAACCCGTAACGCAAGCAACGCAACGTGCGCGGTGAACCCTTTCCGGCCACAGGAGGATTCCCATGAGCATCCCGCAGAATCTTGTCCGGTTCCTCGAGGACCGCAAGATCCCGTTTCGGACGGAGACACACCCCGAGGCATTCACCGCACAGCAGGTCGCCCAGGCATCGCACGTGGCGGGGCGCTCCTTCGCCAAGTCGGTGATCGTCAATGTCGACGGGAAGGTCTGGATGGCGGTCGTCCCCGCGACGGAGCGGGTCGATCTGAAGCGCATGCAGGCATGCCTCGAGGCGAAAAAGATCCGCCTCGCGAGCGAGGCGGAGTTCGCTCCCCTGTTCACGGACTGCGACATCGGGGCGATGCCGATCTTCGGGTCCCTCTACAACATCCCGGTGCTCGTATCCCACGAACTCACGGGGAACGAGGAGATCGTCTTCACCGCGGGGACCCACCGTGAGATCGTGCGGATTCGGGTGAGCGACTATCTCGCCGCCGAACAGCCCAGGGTCTGCGAGCGCGAGGCGATCCTGGCGGGGACGACCTGAAAGCTCCCGGTCGGCATCCCCCTCCTCGCCGCTATTCCGCCGTGGGGGGGGCCTCCTTCCTGACGTCGGGGGGCGCCGCGCCCCTGTGCGATCCGCGCCCGACGGGAAGGGCGGTGGATTGCCCCCGGGCGAGGATACGGCCGTCCCCCGCGGTGACCGTAAGCTCACAGACCATCGACTGACGGCCCCTGTGGAGGATCCTCGACTCCCCGATCACCTCCTCGCCCGGCTTCGCCGCGCGGAAGACGTTGATGCTCCACTGAACCCCCACCGCGTCGATCTCCGCGTTTACCGAGAGGGCGAACGCCGCGTCAGCCACGGCGAAGAGGAGCACCCCGTGCCCGATCCCGTGGGCGTTCAGGAACCTCTCCTTCACCTCCACCGACACCTTCGCGTACCCTTCCCGAGTCTCGAGCAGCTTCATCCCGAAATCCTGGATCAGCCGGTCTCCCTCCCAGATCTCGCCGATGCGTCTCATCGCCACTCTCCTTATCCTTTCCGGTAGGCCCGGGCCAGTTCCACGTAGCCCGACGCGGTGACCCGATTTCCGTCCGCCGAGCCCGGGCCGAGATCCTTCACCACTTTCCCCGGGACTCCCAGCACGAGGGAGTGCGGCGGGACGGCGGTTCCGGGGGGCACGACGGCCCCCGCTCCGATCACGCTTCCCCTCCCGATGACCGCTCCGTCCAGCACGACCGCCCCGATCCCGATGAGACAGAGGTCTTCCACCGTGCAACCGTGCACCACGGCCCCGTGGCCGATGGTGACCTCGTTCCCCACGGTTAGCGGATCCCTTCTTGTGACGTGCAGGGTGCTGTTGTCCTGCACGTTGGTCCGTTCCCCGATCCGGATGCGATGGATGTCCCCTCGGATGACGGTGTGATACCAGACGCTGGATTCCTCTCCTATCTCCACATCTCCGATCACCATCGCCCCTTCCGCCACGAACACGCTGCCGTGGCATACCGGTACGATGCCGTGGAACCCGATCCGCATGGGCCAGCCTCCCCTGATACCCGGAAAAAAACGGGGGTCGCGCCTGCCGGCGCAACCCCCATCTTACCGCATTTTTCCTGGCCGCTACCCGTCCAGCACCTCGCGGACCTTGCGAAGCAGGGCGTCGAGGCGGAACGGTTTCTGAAGGAAACAGGTCCCCGGGCGGAGAATGCCGCGCTGCGCGATGGTTTCGCCGGTATACCCCGACATGAACAGGACTTTCATGTCGCGCAGCAGGGGCGCCAGGGAAACCGCCACTTCCGGGCCTCCCATGTTGGGCATCACCACGTCCGCGATCATCATGTGGATCGGGCCGCGGTGGGACACTGCGACCCCCATCGCATCGGCCCCGTCATTCGCCTCCAACACGTTGTACCCATGCCCCGTAAGGACATCGCGCACCAGCACCCGCACCAGCACCTCATCCTCCACGAGGAGGATGGTCTCATGCCCCCGGGGAGAGACGACAGGCGACCGTGCCGGATCCTCCACGGCGGACGGGGACTCGTGACGGGGAAAGTAGATCTTGAACACAGATCCCTGATTGGGTTCGCTGTACACCCAGATGTACCCGTCGCTCTGCTTGACGATGCCGTAGACGGTGGAAAGACCGAGTCCCGTACCCTTTCCCTTTTCCTTGGTGGTGAAGAACGGCTCGAAAAGACGCGCCTTGGTCTCGCCGTCCATCCCGTTCCCCGTGTCGCTTACCGCGAGCATGACATAGGCGCCGGGGGTCACGACCGAATGGAGGGACACGTATTCATCGTCCAGATACACGTTGCCCGTCTCGACCGTGATCTTCCCCCTGCCATCGATGGCGTCCCGGGCATTTACCACGAGGTTCATGACCATCTGTTCGATCTGGCCCTTGTCCACCTTGACGCTCCACAGGTCCGGCCGAAGCACCGCGATCAGATCGACGTTCTCGCCGATCATGCGTCCGAGCATCTCCTCCATGCCCGCCACCACCTCGTTCAGGTCCAGCACTTTCGGCTGCAATACCTGCTTCCGGCTGAACGCGAGCAGCTGCTGGGTCAGCGCTGAGGCGCGCTCCCCCGCCTTGTGGATCTCCTCCACTTCCTTCCGGTGCGGGGAGCAGGCGTCAAGACGGAGCAGCAGCATGTCGGAGTAGCCCCGGATCGCCGTCAGGAGGTTGTTGAAGTCGTGGGCGACCCCGCCGGCCAGCCTCCCGACCGCCTCCATCTTCTGCGCCTGACGGAACTGCTCCTCGCTCTGGCGCAAGGCCTCCTCGATCCGCTTGTGCTCCGTGATGTCTTCAATGACGGACATGATCCCCGTGATGTTTCCCTGGGCATCCCGCACCGGAGCGGTGGACAGGCTGATCTCGATCGGGATACCTCCTTTTTTCTGCCGTTGAAGCTCCAGCCTGGAGAATCCCCCTTCGCGCAACACCTGCTCGCGGAGACCACGGAACTCCGCGATCTTCTCCTCGGGTACGATCGGGTTGAGACGGCCGATCGACTCCTCTTTCGTCCAACCGAACATCTTCTCCGAAGCGGGATTCCAAAGGGTGACGTACCCCCCCCTGTCAAGCGCCATGATGGCAAGCGGCGACGCCTCGATCAGGGTCTCAAGTGCCTGGTTCGACGCGCGCAGCTCCTCCTCCACGCGCTTCGGTTCCGAGATATCGAGCAGGAGGCCGTCCACGTGATCGAACGAACCGTCCAGACCGTATATGAGCTGGCGCCTGTCCGCAAGCCACCGATATCCGCCGTCGCGGTGCCTTATGCGGTATTCTACGCGCAAGACCTTTCTTTGCTCCCTCACCGCGCTCCGGAAGGCCACCTTCAAGGACGGCAGGTCATCGGGATGGACGATTTCCTGCCAGCCGGCGAATCCCTGAAGGAATTCTTCCGCGGTGTACCCGGTGAGCCGCACCACCTCGGCCCCCACGAAGGTGAGAGACCAGTCCCGAAGGCCCCGGTAGACGGTCCCGGGCACGTTGTTCATGAGGGAAAGGAGCTGGCCGGCAAGCTGCTGCTGCTCCCGGAGCGCCCCCGTCTGGCGGACGGCAAGTGCGACCTGTCGCGCGACCGCTTCCGCCGTCTCGATCTCGTTCTCCGTCCACTCGTGGGGTTCCGGCCGATCGAGAAACAGAACCCCGAAGAGTTTCTCCTGATCGCAGAGAGGGACCCCGAGGAAGGCCCGCGGGAGAATGGTCTCGGCGCCCTCCTTCCCTTCGGGATAGGGCCAAAGCCGGATATCGTTGACGACGAGGGAACGTCCGCTCTCGAACGCCTCCCTCGATTCGGCGGCATTCGACAGCTCCCGGAACGCGTCTATGGCGGACGGGGAATCCGGCTCGTGATACTCGACCGTCCCACCGGGAGATCCGGAAAGGAAGATTGCGCACCGGGGGACCCCGAGGAACCGGCCCAGGTCGAGTGCCGTTTCGGTAAGCACCGACTTGATGTCGAAGTCACCCAGAAGCGACGCGCCGATACGGGTAAGAAGCATAAGACGCCGTGACTCGAACTGGGCGCGCAACTCGGCACGCCGGGTCGCCGTGACGTCGGAGAGGATGTGAATCGATCCCGCGAGGTTCCCGTCCCCGTCCCGAAGCGGGTCGACAGTGATCCTTACCCGCATATCCCGGTCCGGGAGGTCCATATCGAACGATTCCCGTTGTCTCCTCTTCACCATCCGCACGCAGGGGCATTCGTCGCCGGGACTTGTTCCTGCGTGCAGCAAACGGTGACAGGGACGACCGATGACGTCTTCTTCCGGAAGGGCCAGGAACGTAAGGAACGACCGGTTTGCCCAGAGAACCTGCTGCCGTAGGTCGAGAACCACGACCATGTCCTGAATGGTGTCCAGGATGTGACGCCAGTCGCCGGTGACCGGGCAGTATGCCATCCGACCTTTGCCCCCCCTTTAAAAACGAATACATTCTCCCTATCGGACACCCCGGGGGATTTCTTTACGAATCCCTCCGTTCGGCACTTTGCAGTACCGTGTCCCTCGAACGATTTCCGGAAACCAACCCCGGGTGCCTGCATCAAATCGGAAAATCCTTAAAATCAATGAATTTTCCCGAGGAGACGTCCGTTTCTCCGGCTACAGGCTCATAAGCGGCAGGTCGACGCCACTTCTCAAGCAGGGAACCGAATAAAAAAGGAGAAAAGGATGAGATATTTCTGTTTTTTTATGGCAGCGGGGGCACTTCTTCTGGGGATGAATGCCGTCGCGCTGGCGGAGGAGCCGAAGTGGCACGACGAGGCGGAACTCATGTACGTCGACACCAGCGGCAACACCGAGGTGACCACCCTTTCGGCGAAGAACATGCTGACTGTTCCGTTCACCGCGAAGACGAAGGGGACGTGGAAACTGGGGGCGCTGTACGGCAAGAGCGATGGCACAAAGAACGCGGAGAGCTACTTCACCGAGGTCCGCGTCGACCATTCGTACACCGAGCAACTCTACTCGTTCGGCTACGGGGGGTGGCTCAAGGACAAGTTCTCGGGAATCGACGCCCGGTATTATCTCGGCGCGGGCGGGGGGTACAAGTTCTATACCGGCCCGAAGCACTTCCTGCTTGGCGAGGCGGGCCTCACCTACACGAAGGAGGATTACACCGACGACACGGACAACAGTTTCCTCGGGGGACGGCTCTTCGGCAAGTATGAATACCACTTCAACGAGAAGAACAGGTTCACCCAGTCCCTCGAATGGCTTCTGGACTTCAGCGAGTTCGACAACTGGAACCTGAACTCGGAGACGGCGGTGTTGTCCGCCCTGAACGGCTGGCTCTCGCTGAAGGCGAGTTACCTGGTAAAATACGACAACAACCCGATCGGAAACCTGAAGAAAGCGGACAAGATTCTGGGAGTGGCGCTGGTGGCGAATTTCTGACGGCCGGACCCGCAAGCCGGGCTCCATTTTGGTAATACAAGCCAGGAAAATAAAGCATTTCACGCGGTAGAGAAAAAAGGAGACTTTCCATGCTGGAGGAGTTCAAGAAGTTCGCCGTGAAGGGCAACATGGTCGACATGGCGGTGGGAATCATCATCGGCGCCGCCTTCGGGGGAATCATCAGTTCGCTGGTTGCCGACGTTTTGATGCCGCCGATCGGCATGCTGCTGGGCAACGTTGATTTTGCCAATCTTTTCCAGGTGCTCAAGGAAGGAACAACGCCCGGACCCTACGAAACGGTCGCCGCGGCCAAGGCGGCGGGCGCGGTCACGTTGAACTACGGGGTTTTCACGAACACGATCGTGAACTTTCTCATCATCGCGATCGCCATCTTCTTCGTGGTCCGTGGCATCAACAACCTCAAGAAGAAGGAAGAGGCCCCGCCCGCCGTGCCGACGACGAAGGAATGCCCGCTCTGCCTGTCGACCATCCCGATCAAGGCGACGCGGTGCGGCCATTGCACATCGGAGTTAAAAGCGGCGTAGCCGGAGGGAAGACGAACCGTTGTAAGCCGCGGACCGGTGACACGCGGTACAATTGTGTCCATGGACACGCTACCCGCGCTTCGCACGGACATCGACTTTCTGACCGTGCATCACGAGGGGCGGGACATGATTCTCGTCCGGGACCCGTTGGGGATCGTCTCCCCGAACGCCGCCCTTTCTGCCGAGATTGCCCCGTACCTTCCGCTCTTCGACGGTTCCACTTCTATCGGCAACCTGCAGATCATCATGATGCGCCACCAAGGCGGCTCCCTTGTCTTCCGCTCCGCGGCGGAGCGGATCGTCGAGGATCTCTCCCGGCTGGGTATCCTCCAGACGGATTCGTACCGGGCGGCAAAGGACCGGATCACGCGAGAGTTCGCAAACAGCCCGGAGAGGGCGGCGTTTCTTGCCGGAAGTTCCTACCCTGCGGACCCCGGAGAGGCCGCCTCCGTGCTCGACCGGATCCTCTCCCTCCCGGCGACCTCCGCCGTCCGCCTTCCCGGGCCCCCCTGCGCGCTGGCGGCCCCCCACATCGACCTCCGGGTGGCGGAGCGGACCTACGCCGCGGCGTACCGGGCGGTACGGGACCTCGCTCCTTCCGCGATCCTTCTTCTCGGGACCGGCCACGCCCTTGGGAGGTCCCGCTACAGCATCTCCGACAAGACATTCACCACCCCTCTGGGCCGGGTTCCGGCGGACCGGGAGGCGACCGCGCGAATCCGGGCGGCGGCGGGCACGGCGGCGTCTCCTGACGACTTCGCCCACCGGAACGAGCACTCCCTCGAATTCCAGCTCCTGTTCCTGCAGCGGCTTTTTCCGATGGAACAGGTCCCGATCCTTCCCGTCCTTTGCGGGCAAATGGAAGACCTCTTCGAAACGGTTCGCTCCCCTCTCGAGGCGCCGGGCATCGCTTCCTTCGTCGAGGAGGTTTCCGCCTGGATTTCCGAGCCGCCGGGGAGCAAGCTCGTCGTGGCGGGCGTCGACCTCTCCCACGTCGGGC
>DATHRT010000173.1:0-22720 GCA_035464915.1 Candidatus Limnocylindria bacterium | reverse complement strand
TGGAAAATATCGCAAAAAATTCGGGGTGTTCCATTGAGAAGACGGACATTTCGACACTCGACCGGTTCTGGGAAAAAGCAAAAAAGATGACGGAATGATCCTTCCCCCCTTTCCACACCGAATGGGGAAAGGTTGTGGATTTCCTTGTGGAAAATCATCCTCCCATGTGAAGGCTCCACGGGTTAAACACTTTGCCTGTTTCTTGGGCACCCCGTTGCGACCTCGAGGTTCCTCTCCTCAAACGAAAGAAGAATCCTTTTCGCATGGATCCCCTTCCCGAACCCTACCATCCTGCCGCCTGCCCCCACCACCCGGTGACAGGGCAGGATGACGGGCCAGGGGTTCCGGGCCAATGCCGCGCCTACGGCGCGCGCCGCCCTCTCCCTGCCGGCCCTCGCGGCAAGCTCGCCGTAAGTGACCGTCTTCCCGTAGGGAACTTTGGCCAGCTCGCGCAACACGATGCGCTGGAATCCCCTTGCGCGGTCCCACGCCACCGGTATGGCGGCAATGGCCTCCGCCGGGACCCGCCGCCCCCCGGAGTATGCCTGCAGGAGACGCCCGGCGGCGCATTCCCCGGGGTCTATCTCCGATGCGCCGGGAAATTTTTCCGCCAGGGCAACCTCGAGCCTTTTTCGGGAACTTTCCCATTCCACCGACTGAAGGACTCCATCGCGAAGGATCGCGGATGCGACGCCATAGGGGAGGGGGACCGCCCGCGTGCGGAGGAGATGACCGCCTCTTCCGGTATGCCCGCTTGGCCTGCGTAAATCCCCGTCGGAAGCATCCCCGCGCCTGTTCTTTTCCTTTGACATTTCTTCCCTCCTCGTATCTAATTTCATCTTTACCTTCATTTATCGGATCTCGCAGGAGGAACCTGTTGGCCAGGATCAAGTCCGCGGTAAAAAGACACAAGCAGAGCCTGAAACGAAGAGCGAGAAACCGTCACGTCCGCTCCTCGGTGAAATCCGCCATCAAGGAAGTCCGTTCCGCCTTGGAGAAAACGGGCGCCGAGGAGGCAGGGAAAGTCCTTTCCAAGGCCGTCTCCGTCCTCTCCCGGGCCGGCTCGAAGGGCGTGCTTCACAAGAAGAACGTGGCACGAAAGGTCGGCAGGCTCTCCCGGGCTGTCCACAAGGCAACCGCAAGCAGCGCGTAAGGATCCCTCTTCAGGCAAGAAGCTTCAGCAGCCGGATCTCGAACACCTGCTCGGGGGTGAGGCCGCTTCCTCCTTTGAGGTCCCGGTCGATCCGCGACAACGCCGTGAGGATCTCCTCCCCCCTTGCGACCGAAAACGGACTCCCCGCCCCTCCGGACCGCGTCGCGATTCCCATTCCGCGCCGCCCCGTGTCTGCCAGTTTCCTCCGTACCGACCACGCAATCGCCCCGACCAGGGAGTGGTAGTCCCCGCTTTCGGCGCCGGCGGCAAACCGCCTAAGCTTCTCGATGCATCCTTTCCGATTCCGGTAGATCAGGTCGTCCGCCAGGCGGAACGGGTCCACTGCTCCCCCGGCAACGCACACTTCCCGGATCTCCTCTTCCCCGATCTCTCCGCGCGAGGCCCCGTAGGAGAGCAGTTTGCCCATTTCCGCCCGGAATCGGGGGAAATCCGCTCCCACCCACCTTGCCAGAAAAACGGCAGCGTCCCCGGACAGGGTCTTTCCTTCCTCGGCCGCCAAGTCGACCGCAAAGTCGGCCATTGCGTCGACGACATCCTCCTCCCCGGGGGAGGCCGATCGAATCCCACGGACGGAAGTGAACAGCTTCCGGGCCTTGCGGTCGGAACAGGGGACCACGAGCAGGACGGAAGGATCGGGGGACTCGAGATACGCAAGGATCTCCTTGCGTGGCCCCTGTTTCCACTCCCCCGCATCGGGGAGGAGAAACACCCGCCACCGGAAGAAGAACGAGGGGGACCGCCAAGCGGCGCCGGGAGACTCCCGTTCCAGGTCCACAACGCTCCAGTGGACCAGCTCCGCCGTCTCCCCTTCCTTCCGGAACCGGGACACCAACCCTTGCGCAACCATTTCCGAGAGTCTGGCTCCCTCTCCTCCCAGGACGTATGCGGGCGCCGGCTCTTCGCGCATCCAAGAACCGAAAACGGAACCCACGGGGGCTTCTCTCACAGGACCTCCCTCAGGGTATCGGCGATCCTGCGGGCAAGCCGGCGGCAAACTTCCTCGAACGCCATGCGGCGGTTGGACTCCGTGTACTGGAAATCGGGACCGGCGAAATAGGAAGCGGACTCGGTAAGCCCGTCCTCCTTCCAGAGAAGCCGTCCCTGCGTGATCTCGACGACCCGTATATCCACGGTGATCGTCATGCGGTGCTCGAGGGCAAACTCGTCCGTCCCGTGGGAGAACACCTCCTCGCGGATTCCCCGCACCGTCCCCTCGACAAGGTAATCGGCCTGGCTTCGCCGGAAGCGCCCCCGAAATCCTTTGCCGCGCATCTCGTCCCGCAGACGGGCCGTGAGGTACGCCCCCCCGTCCGGGACGAGGGATTCGTTCGCAAAGGGGCGCAAGTCTACCCGGATCCCCGGATCGCTGAACCGGGAACCCGCTTTCCCCTGGAGCCGGTAACCGCACGCGGGGGGAAAAAGGAGCAGGAGAAGTAAGAACCCCCAGGCAGCGCGATACGCGACCGAGAGGATACGACCTCTGCGCGCAGTGTCGCGGGACGTGCGGGAAACGATTCCCGGACACGCCCCGGAAGATGTCAGACCCGGATCCATGCCGTTACACGACGATGCTCACGAGCTTCCTGGGGACGTACACCATTTTCCGTATCTTCTTCCCTTCCGTGTATTCGAGTACGCGGGGGTCGGCCATGACCATCGACCGGATCTCCTCCTCTGTCGCCCCGGCATCCACGGTGATCCGCGACCGCAGCTTCCCGTTGATCTTCACGACCACGAGGATCTCCTCCGCCCGTGCCACCTCCGCGTCGAATTTCGGCCATGACCTGGATGAAACCAGTCCTTCCCCTCCGATCATCTCCCAGAGCTCCTCGCTTATATGGGGTCCGAAGGGGGAGAGCATGTGAAGCAGTATTTCGACCGCTTCCCGGAGCGCCGGGGACGTCCCCGGGGAATCCCAGGCGGCGTCCTCGACCAGGTAGAGGAAATTGACCATTTCCATGATCGCGGAAAGAGCCGTGTTGAAATGGAACCTCTCTTCCACATCCCCGGTCACTTTCCGGAGAGTCTGGTGGGTCATCCGGCGAATTCGCCGGGTCTCCGCCGATTCGTCCCAGCTCTCTCCCGCCCGGGAGACCG
Source organism: Candidatus Limnocylindria bacterium (assembly GCA_035464915.1). Taxonomy (GTDB): domain Bacteria; phylum Desulfobacterota; class Deferrimicrobia; order Deferrimicrobiales; family Deferrimicrobiaceae; genus CSP1-8. Next base: position 19,449 of record DATHRT010000173.1, on the reverse strand, counting down.
CCTCCCTGCGCTGGGCAAGCAGCCGGAACACCCGGCCGAGGAACCGGAACGCCCCCTCGACCCCCTGCTCGCTCCAGTCGAGATCCTTTTCGGGGGGAGACGCGAAGAGGGAGAACAGCCTCGCCGTGTCCGCGCCGTACCGTTCGATGAGCACGGAGGGTTCCACGACGTTGCGTTTCGACTTGGACATCTTCATCGACCGCCCGACATCCACCGTTTCCCCGCATTGTCTGCACTTCCCTTCCTCGTCGACCTCCTCCGGGTACCGCCATCCGTGCTTCGGACATTCCATCGTCTGCATGCACACCATCCCCTGGGACAGAAGGCGGCGGAAGGGTTCGTTCCCGTGGGCGATTCCGCGGTCCCGGAGATACTTATGGAAGAACCGGGCGTAGATGAGGTGCATGCAGGCGTGCTCCACACCGCCGATGTACTGGTCCACGGGCATCCAGTTGCGCATCTTTTCCGGGTCGAGCGGTTCCTTGTCGTTCTTCGGGTCGATGTACCGGAGGAAATACCAGCTCGACTCGAAGAAGGTGTCGAAGGTGTCCGTCTCGCGTCTGGCCGGACCGCCGCAGGCCGGGCAGGGGACCCGGATCCAGTCCTCGGCGCCGGCTAGGGGGTTTCCCTTCTCGCGGGTGTAGGGGAGGTCTTCGGGCAGGACCACCGGGAGGTCCCGTGCAGGAACGGGGACGACGCCGCAATCATGGCAGTGGATGACCGGAATGGGGCAACCCCAGTACCGCTGCCGGCTCACCCCCCAGTCGCGCAGGCGGTACTGGACCTTTCCTTTTCCGATCCCCTTCTCTTCGAAGTACGCCGTGATCCTCCTCTTCCCCTCCTCGCTGGGCAGGCCGGTGAACGGACCGGAGTCGACCATTCGCCCCGGTCCCTCCCAGGCGCACGTCATCGTCCCGGGGGACAGCTCCTCCCCGTCAGGCTGGATGACGACCGTGACGGGCAGTCCGTACTTCCGCGCGAACTCGAAATCCCGCTGATCGTGTGCCGGCACCGCCATCACGGCCCCGGTTCCGTATTCGTACAGAACGAAATTGGCTGCGTATATCGGGATCATGTTTCCGGTCATCGGGTTTTTACAGAGTCCTCCCGTGAAGATCCCCTCCTTTTCCGCCTCCTCGCCGGACCGGGCGATCCTGTCCTGCTGCGCGACCCGCTGTACGAATTTCCGCACCTCCTCTTCCCGCCCCGCCTTCCGGGCGAACGCGAGGACGAGCGGGTGTTCGGGCGCCATGCTCATGAACGTGGCCCCATACACCGTGTCGGGACGCGTCGTGAACACGGTGATCTTCCCCTCCCCGTCCTCGAGAGGAAAATCGATTTCCGAGCCCTCGCTTCGCCCGATCCAGTTGCGCTGCATCTCGAGTATGTTGTCGGGCCAACCCCCTTTCAGCTCCTCGTGACCGGAGAGAAGCTCCTCCGCGTACTTCGTGGTGCCGACGAACCACTGGTCGAGCTCCCGTTGGGTAACGCGCTCCTGATCGTGAATGAAGCATGTCCCGTCCCGGTTCACCTGCTCGTTCGCAAGAACGGTCTGGCACTCCTCGCACCAGTTGAGCTGCGCCCGCTTCCGGTACGCGATTCCGTCCTCCAGCATCCAGAGGAAGAACAGCTGCTCCCACCGGTAATACTCGGGGGAACAGGTGGAGAACTCGCGCTCCCAGTCATACGAGATCCCCAACTCCCGTAGCTGCTGTTTCATGAAGCCGATGTTGTCCCACGTCCACTTGGCGGGGTGGGTGCCGTGCCGGTGCGCGGCGTTTTCCGCGGGCAGTCCGAAGGCATCCCATCCGATGGGATGGAGGACCTGAAATCCCCGCATCCGTTTGAAGCGCGCGATGAGGTCTCCGATCGTGTACACGCGGACGTGGCCCATGTGGATACGACCGGACGGATACGGAAACATCTCGAGGCAGTAGAATTTCGGAGCGGTAATCGCGTCCGGGCAGCGGAAAATCCCCTCCTCCTCCCACCGCTTCTGCCACTTCTCCTCGATGGCCTTCGGTTGATATCTCACGGCGTCACCTTTTTCTGCGTGATTTCCGAGATCCGGTCCAGGATTCCGTTGATGAACGCCCCGGACTCCTCCGATCCGAACCGCTTGCCGAGGTCGACCGCCTCGTTGATCGCCACAGCGAACGGGATGTCGCGGGATCGGCCGATTTCGTACGCCCCCAGGCGAAGGATGTTCCTGTCGACCAGCGTCATCCTCTCCAGCCGCCAGTTTTCCGTCGCCTGGCGGATCAGGTCATCGATCGCCGTCCGGTGTTCCCAGACTCCCCGTACCGTTCCCTCGTAATATTCCCCATCCGGGGGAGGAACGGACACCAATGCAAAAAGGGGGATGGCCTCGTCCGGGCCAACCCCCAGGAAATCCATCATGAACAACGTTTGAAAGACCTTTTCCCGAGATTCCCGGCGCAATCTCCCTCGCCCCTAACCCCCCAAGCCGTTACATCTGGCGCAGGAGCTTCGCCATCTCGATCGCGGACAGGGCCGCCTCGAATCCCTTGTTCCCCGCCTTGGTCCCCGCCCTCTCGATCGCCTGCTCCACGGTGTCGGTCGTGAGCACGCCGAAGGAGACCGGAACACCCGAGTCGAGCATCACCTGCGCGATCCCCTTCGTTACCTCGGCGCTCAGATAGTCGAAGTGCGGGGTCCCGCCGCGGATGAGCGCCCCGAGCGCGATCACCGCGTCGACCTTTCCCGAGGACGCACGGCGCACTCCCAGAGGCAGTTCAAAGGAGCCGGGGACTTTCACCAGGGTGATGTCCTTTTCCTGGACTCCGTGCCGGCGGAGCGCGTCCAGTGCTCCCTCCATCAGGCGGTCCGTGATGAAACTGTTGAACCGCGAGACCACGATCGCCACTTTCAGGCCCTGCCCCTGGAGGTCGCCCTCGATTGTCCGCACCATCTCCCCTCCCCTATTCCACGCTCAGGATGTGCCCCATTTTCTTCTTCTTGGTCTTCAGGTAATCGACGTTCTCGTCGTTGGGGGAAACCTCGACGGGGACCCGCTCGACCACCCGCAAGCCGTACCCCTCGAGCCCGATGATCTTTTTCGGGTTGTTCGTGAGCAGCCGGATCTCCCGGACACCGAGATCGACGAGTATCTGGGCCCCTACCCCATAGTCGCGCAGGTCCGGCTTGAAGCCGAGCCGTTGGTTCGCCTGGACCGTGTCGAATCCCTTGTCCTGAAGCTGGTAGGCGCGAATCTTGTTCTCCAACCCGATCCCCCGCCCTTCCTGTCTCATGTAGAGGAGGATCCCCGCACCCTCGTCTTCGATTCTCCGCAATGCACTGCGGAGCTGTTCCCCGCAGTCGCACCGGATCGATCCGAACACGTCCCCCGTCAGGCATTCGGAATGCACGCGGACGAGCACCGGGGCGTCGGGGCGGATCTCCCCCTTGACCATGGCAATGTGGGTGTCGCCGTTCATCGTGTTCCGGTAGGCGATCGCGGTGAATTCCCCCCCGGCCTGGATGGGCATATGGGTCTCGCCCACCCGTTTGACCAGCCGCTCCCGGTGCATGCGGAACTCGACGAGGTCACGGATGGAGGCAATCTTCAGCCCGTGCTCGTCCGCGAACTTCCGCAGATCGGGCACACGGGCCATCGTCCCGTCCTCGTTCATGACCTCGCAGATGACGCCCGCGGGGGAGCACCCGGCGAGGCGGGCCAGATCCACGGACCCCTCGGTCTGCCCCGTCCGCACGAGGACGCCGCCCTTCCTCGCCACGACGGGAAACACGTGGCCGGGACGCAGGAGATCCTCGGGCCGGGCGTTCGGCGCGATCGCCATCCGGATGGTGGTCGCCCGGTCGTGCGCCGATATCCCCGTGGTGACGCCCTTGCGCGCCTCGATGGAAACCGTGAAGGCGGTCCCGAATGGGGAGGAGTTGTCCTGGACCATGGGCGGAAGATGGAGCTGCCTCGCCCGCTCCTCCGTGATGCTGAGACAGATCAGCCCCCGGCCGTGCCGGGCCATGAAGTTGATCGCCTCGGGCGTGACGTGGTCGGCCGCTATCGTGAGGTCTCCCTCGTTCTCCCGGTCCTCGTCGTCGACGAGAATGATCATCTTCCCCGCCCGAATGTCTTCGAGGGCCTCCTCGATCGTCGAAAGAATCATCCTGCCGGCGCCCTTCCTACGCATACCCGTGTTTTTTCAGGAAATCCAAGGAGATGCCGCTTCCCCGGCCTTCGAGGTACTTGAGGACGTATTTCCCGATGATGTCCGCCTCCACGTTCACCGCTTCTCCCGGACGCAGGCGATCGAACGTCGTCTGCGCCAAAGTCAGGGGGATCAGGGTGACTTCGAACCCTGCCGGATGAACGGAGCTGACGGTGAGGCTCACCCCGTCCACGGCCACGGCGCCCTTGAAAACAACGTATTTCATTATAGAAGGATCGGTCCGGATATGGAATACCCGGCTCCGGCCCGCGTGCCTGACCTCGCGAACCGTCCCGGTCCCGTCGATGTGCCCGTACACCAGGTGACCGTCGAGACGTCCGGAAAGGGTGAGGGAGCGTTCCAGGTTCACCCGCGATCCCGCCGCGAGCGTCCGGAACGTCGTCCGGGAAATCGTTTCCTCGGAAGCCTCCGCGAAAAACGTCCCCTTCTTCTTGTCGGTTACCGACAGGCACACCCCGGACACCGAGAGGGAATCCCCGACGCGGACCTCGTCCAGGGGGATTCCGGTGGATACCCCCAGGAGGATGCCCGTGCCCCGGGAAACCGCCGAAACGACGGTCCCCACATCTTCGACGATACCGGAAAACATATCCCCTCAAACCTTAGGAACGGGTTCCGCGACGACCATGACGTCGCCTCCCGCCCTCACGGCCTTCGTAATGACCAGTCGTCTCCCCTCGTTCACCCGGCGTGCCGCAAACCCGGCGATTGACCGAATTCCTTCGCCGAGAAGGAGCGGGGCTATGAACACCACGTACCGGTCCACCGCGCCCGCATCTACGAGCCACCCCGCCGTTTCGCCTCCTCCCTCCACGAGGAGGGAGGTGATCCCCTCCCTTCCCAGGGCGTCGAGGAACGCGCCCGCATCGATCCGCCCCTTCCGTGCCGGCAGGAGGAGGACACGGATTCCGAGCGATCGGAGCCGGTCTGCCCTCTCGCGGGGGAGATTCTTGGCAGCCGCGACGATGACTTCCCCACCCGTATCCGGGAACCGTCCGCTTCGGAAAAGCCCGGCAGCCCTCGAGGTAACGATCACCTTTCTCGGGTTCTTCCCCCCCCGGATCCTCGAGGTGAGCAGCGGCGCATCCCGCCGGAACGTTCTTCCGCCGACCAGAACGGCATCCGCTTCCGAGCGCATCCTGTGGACTATCTTACGCGCCGGCTCTCCGCTTATCCACCGGGATTCCCCCGAGGCGGCGGCGATCTGCCCGTCGAGAGAGACGGCAAGCTTTACGGTTACGAACGGCCTGCCGGATACCACCCAGCGGCAGTAGCCCCGGTTGAGGGAGCGCGCCACCTCCTCCATCACTCCGCAGACGACCGGGATACCAGCCGTTCGCAGGGCCCGGAACCCCTTCCCGGCGACCTGCGGGTTCGGGTCCTGCATTCCTGCCGCGACCCGTTTCACGCCGGCCTTGATGATCGCCTCTGTACAGGGACCGGTGCGCCCCGTGTGGGCGCACGGCTCCAGGGTCACGTACAGGTCCGCCCCCCGGGCGGCCGCCCCCGCATTCCGGAGGGCCTCCACTTCCGCATGCGGCATTCCCGCGGCACGGTGATATCCCCCGCCCACCACCTTGCCTCGTTTCACCAGAACCGCCCCGACGGTCGGGTTCGGGGACGTCCTGCCCGCCCCTCTGCGGGCGAGACGCAAGGCCAGCCGCATGAACTCGGGTTGGGGAAAACGCATCCTTCGTGCCTTCGCTTACGTCTTCGGCGGCCGTTCGGAAGGCTCCGAGATCAGCGATTTGATCTCCTCCACGAACTGGCTGATGTCCTTGAACTGGCGATAGACGGACGCGAATCGCACGTAGGCGACGTCGTCCATCTTGAGCAGCTCCGCCATCACGCTTTCCCCGATCTGCACCGAGGACACCTCCTTCTCGCCGGATGCCTGGAACCTCGCCTCCAGCGAGTCGACCACCTCCTCGATGACGCCATAGCTCACCGGACGCTTCTCGCAGGCCTTCAGGACGCCCGTGAGGATCTTCTGCCGGTCGAACGGCTCCCGTCGCCCGTCCCTCTTCACCACGAGGGGAAGCTCCTCCTCGATCCGCTCATAGGTGGTGAAACGGCGCCGGCAGGAAAGGCATTCCCGGCGCCTCCGGATCACGTCCCCGTCCTTGCCGGCCCGGGAATCGACGACCCGGTTGTCCCCATGACCGCACCGCGGGCACTTCAAGGGGCGTTGTCCTCCATCCGCACCAGCTCCATCCCCACTTCGGCCAGCATCTCTTCGGTGAGAGGGTCGCAGTACCCGTCCAGATAGACAACGCGCCGGACTCCCGAGTTGATCAGCATCTTCGCGCAGATGATACAGGGAAGATTCGTGCAGTAAAGAACCGCGTCCCGTGTGGAAACGCCGTGCAGGGCCGCCTGGATGATCGCGTTCTGTTCGGCGTGCAGGCCCCGGCAGAGCTCGTGCCTCTCCCCGGAAGGGACATTGCGCTCCTCCCGAAGGCAGCCGGTGACCTCGCAATGGGTGACACCGGAGGGAACCCCGTTGTAGCCGGTGGCCAGCAGGCGCCGGTCCCTCACCAGTACCGCGCCGACGGCCCGCCGCAGACAGGAGGACCGCCGTGCGGCAAGCTTCGCCATGTCCATGAAGTAGGCGTCCCAGTCCGGACGGACACGCGAAGCGGTCTTCATCGTGCTACCTCCCGGCGTAGGCGGCGATCCGCTCCGGGTAAAGGGGGAAGGACTCGCAGAGGTCCCGCACCTCCGCGGCGACCTGTTTTTCCGTCTGGGCATCCCCCGGTGAGGAGAGAACGTCCGCAATGATGTTCCCGATCCTTTCCATCTCCTTCTCTCCCATGCCCCTCGTGGTGACACCCGGGGTCCCGAAGCGGATGCCGCTGGTGACGAAGGGGCTCCGCGTCTCGAAGGGGATGGTGTTCTTGTTTACGGTGACCATGACCCGGTCGAGGGCCTCCTGGGCATCCTTCCCTGTCAGAGGGGTCTCCATAAGATTCACAAGCATCAGGTGGTTGTCCGTCCCCCCGGAAACCAGCCGGAACCCCCGATGCTTGATCGTAGCTGCCAGGGCCTTCGCGTTCCGGACGATCCGGGCCTGATACTCCCTCCACTCGGGGGACATGGCCTCCTGGAACGCGACCGCCTTTGCGGCGATCACGTGCATGAGCGGGCCACCCTGCGTTCCCGGGAAGATCGAGGAATTGAGCTTCTTCGCCATCTCCTCCCGGCACAGGATCAAACCGGCCCGGGGGCCGCGGAGAGTCTTGTGGGTCGTCGTGGTCACGAACTCGCAGTACGGAACGGGGTTGGGATGCAGCCCCGCCGCGACGAGGCCGGCCACGTGGGCGATGTCCGCCATCACCATGCAGCCCGCCTCGTCCGCGATTTCCCGGAACGGGGCGAATTCGATGATCCGCGGATAGGCGGACGCCCCCACGATGATCATCTTCGGCCTGTGCGCGAGCGCCAGGTCGCGGACCTGGTCGAAATCGATCGTCTCCGTGTCGGGACGGACACCGTACGAGACCACTTTGAACAGCTTGCCGGAGAAGTTCACCGGGCTGCCGTGCGTCAGGTGCCCTCCGTGGGAGAGGTTCATCCCCAGGATCGTGTCCCCCGGCTTCATTACGGACAGGTAGACGGCCATGTTCGCCTGGGACCCCGAATGGGGCTGGACGTTCGCGTGCTCGGCCCCGAAGAGCTTCTTCGCCCGCTCGATCGCCAGTTCCTCCGCCTGGTCGACGAACTCGCAGCCCCCGTAATACCGCTTCCCGGGATACCCTTCCGCGTACTTGTTCGTCAGGACCGAGCCGGTCGCCTCGAGAACCGCCTCGCTCACGAAGTTCTCCGAAGGTATCAGTTCGAGTCCGAACGCCTGGCGCTCGGTCTCTCTGCGGATCACCTCGTAGATTTCCGGGTCGACGGTTTTCAGATGGGACATGCGTTTGCTCCTTTTGCGGTTTTCCCTCGGCTCTTTTCCTCCCCGCCGGAGGGCTCGGCGGCAGGCACCTTGCCGCTCGCGGGGAGGCCCCTCACCCGGAGAACTTGCCGAAGAGCAGGCACGAGTTCGTCCCGCCGAAACCGAACGAGTTGGAGAGGACGTACCCGACCTCCTTCCGGCGCGCCGTATTGGGAACATAGTCCAGGTCGCATTCGGGGTCGGCGGTCTCGTAGTTGATCGTCGGGGGAATGACCCCCTCGCGGATCGCCAGGACGGAAAAGATTCCCTCGACGGCGCCGGCGGCGCCCAGAAGGTGGCCCGTCATCGATTTTGTGGAGCTCACCACCAGTTTCCTTGCGTGGTCCCCGAACACCGTCTTGATCGCCATCGTTTCGAACATGTCGTTGTAGGGCGTCGAGGTCCCGTGGGCGTTGATATACCCGACCTCTTCGGGACTGACCCGCGCGTCCTCCATGGCGGCCCGCATGCACCGCACGGCACCTTCCCCGCCGGGCGCGGGCGCCGTGATATGGTGCGCGTCGCCCGATGCACCGTAGCCGCACAGTTCGGCATAGATCTTCGCACCCCGCTTTTTGGCGAACTCGAGCTCCTCGAGAATGAGCATCGCGGCTCCCTCCCCCATGACGAATCCGTCCCGGTCCTTGTCGAACGGCCTCGAGGCGCCCGTGGGGTCGTCGTTGCGCGTCGAGAGGGCCTTCATCGCGCAGAATCCCCCCAGCGCCATGGGAGTGATGGTCGCCTCGGTTCCCCCTGCGATCACCGCGTCACAGACGCCCCGGCGGACCGCCAGCAGCGCTTCCCCGATCGCGTGGCTGGACGCGGCGCACGCGGTGGTCGTCGTGATGTTGGGGCCCTTCGCCCCGTACCGGATCGCAATGTGCCCCGGAGCGAGATTGGAGATGAGCATCGGGATGAAGAACGGGCTGATCTTCCGCACCCCGTCCTCGAGATAGGCCTTGTGATACCGCTCCAGCGTAGAAAGACCGCCCAGCCCGCTGCCCATGTACACACCGACGCGCGGCGCAAGCTCTTCGTCGATCGTCAGACCGGAGTCGGTCATCGCGAAATGGGTTGCCGCCATGGCCAGGTGGATGAACGGGTCCATCCGCTTGACCTCTTTCCTGTCGACATGGTCCTCGGGGACAAATCCCTTCACCTCTGCGGCTATCGTGGTCGGGAAATCCGACGGGTCGAACTTCGTGATCCGACCCACTCCCGACCGGCCGGCGAGGAGCGCCTCCCACGTAGGTCCCAACCCTACGCCCAGCGGCGTAACTGCCCCCAGTCCCGTGACTACCACCCTCCGCATCCCGACCTCCCGGCAACCGGCACTCGCATCCGGCAGGAACACCCCCGCCGGAACCCCGAACGCCCCGCTGGTTACTTCGCGTTCGCCTTGATGTATTCGATGACGTCCTTGACGGTCTTGATCTTTTCCGCCTCTTCGTCCGGAATCTCGATCCCGAACTCGTCCTCCATCGCCATCACCAGCTCGACGATGTCGAGGGAATCCGCTCCCAGGTCGTCTATGAAAGACGCCTCGTTGGTCACTTCATTCGCGTCCTTTCCCAGCTGCTCGGCCACGATCTCCTTCACTTTTTTTTCTACCGACATCTCACGCCCTCCCTCTTGGTAGTATACCCTTCACATGTATAGCCCGCCGTTAATCCCGATCACCTGCCCGGTGACGTACGAGGCGCCATCGGAGGCAAGGTAGACCGCGAGTTCGGCCACGTCTTCCGGGGTGCCGAATTTCCCCATCGGGATCTGACTGAGAAACCCGCTCCGGACGTTCTCCGGCAAAGCCGCCGTCATGGCCGTCATGATGAACCCCGGCGCGATCGCGTTGACGGTAACGCCTCGCGAGGCCAGCTCGCGCGCCATCGACTTCGTGAACCCGATGATGCCGGCCTTCGCCGCGGAATAATTCGACTGCCCGGCATTGCCCATCTGCCCCACGACGGAACTCAGATTGACGATCCGGCCGCTGCGCTGCTTCATCATATGCCTCGAAACGGCCTTCGTCAGAAGAAACGTTCCCTTGAGATTCGTCCGCAGGACGGAGTCGAAATCTTCCTCCGAAAGGCGCATCAACAAGTTGTCCCGGGTGATCCCGGCGTTGTTCACGAGGATGTCGATGCGGCCCTGCTCCGCGAGAATGCGCTGGACAGCGGCGTCGACCTGGGCGGCATCGCCCACGTCGAACATTTCCACCATGCCCTTCCCCCCCGCGCCCACGATGGCGGCAAGCGTCTCCGCCGCCGCCGCCTCGTTGGTGACATCGCTTAACACCACGACGGCGCCCTCCGCGGCGAATCGTTCCACGATGGTCTTCCCGATGCCCCGCGCAGAGCCCGTGACCAATGCCACCTTGCCGGAAAGCCGCATCTTTCCTCCTCCCTCCCCGAAGTTCATACCCACAAATTCAGCGACCGTACAAGGAAAAACTTCACCCGGCCACGCCGCGGACGGCCGGCAGGTCCGCAGGCGAGCAGAACGCCGCCGCCGGCACACCCCTCTCGATCCTGCGCAGCAGTCCGGTGAGAATCTTCCCGGGCCCCACTTCCAGAAACGATGTCACTCCCATGGCACGCATCCGCCGGACGCACTCCTCCCACCGCACGGGGGAGACGATCTGCCGGATGAGGATCTCCGCCACCCCTTCCCCGTGCGGATACGTTTCCGCCGTAACGTTGGCCACCACCGGGAAGGAGAACTCCCCCCGCGCCGCTGCCCTCAGGGCAGGGGCGAGCCGTTCGGCGGCCGGTTCCATGAGGGAGCAGTGGAACGGAGCGCTCACCGGAAGCGGCATCACCTGCTTCGCGCCTGCCGATTTCGCCGCCTCGCACGCGGCCGCCACCGCCCGGGCGCTCCCGGAGATCACGACCTGGCCCCCTCCGTTGAAGTTCGCCGGCTCTACCACCCCTTCCCGTCCCGCATCGCGGCAAATGGTTTCCACGGCTTCCGGCGGAAGACCGATCACGGCGGCCATCGCTCCCTCCCCCGGCGGAACCGCATCCTGCATGAACCTTCCCCGCGACCGGAGCAGCCGGACCGCATCGGACAAAGACAGGGCGCCGGAGGCCGCAAGGGCCGAGTACTCGCCGAGAGAGTGTCCCGCCGCGCACAGGGGACGGATTCCCGTCTCTTCCGCGAGAACCCGGTATGCGGCGACGCTCACGGCAAAGATGGAGGGCTGGGTATTTTCGGTCATCCGGAGGTCCTCCGCCGAACCGCGGAAGCAGAGGTCGGCCAGGGAGAACCCGAGCGCGTCGGAAGCCTCATCAAAGACTTCCCGTGCGACCGGGTAGGCTTCGTGGAGTTCCTTCCCCATACCCGGAAACTGGGACGCCTGTCCGGGAAAGAGCAGCCCGATCCCCATCTCTCCCCCTACATTCGCAGCAGGGCGGAGCCCCAGGTCAGCCCCGCTCCGAAGGACGTAAGGAGCACAAGGTCCCCCTTCGCGAACCGCCCCTGTTCCCGGGCTTCCGTGAGGGCGATCGGGATGGAGGCGGCGGAGGTGTTCCCGTATCGCTCGAGGTTTACGAACACTTTTTCCTCGGAGACTCCGAGCCGCTTCCCGACCGCACTGAGGATTCTCATGTTGGCCTGGTGGGGCACGAAAAGGTCGACGTCCGAAATGTCCACGTTGTTTTGCTTAAGGGCCTCCTGGGCAACCTCGACCATTCTCGTAACCGCCTGCTTGAACACCTCGTTTCCCGCCAGGCGGATCGCGTGCATCCGTTTCTCCACGATCTCCGGTCCGCACGGGTGAATCGTCCCGCACCCCGGAGCGTAAATCAGCTCCCACAGGCTCCCGTCGGAGTGTAGATGGCAGCTCAACACGCCCTCCCCGTCCGGGCACTCGGCAATCACCGCGGCTCCCGCCCCGTCACCGAAGAGGATGCACGTGTTCCGATCCGTGTAGTCGGTAGCGGTCGACAGGAGGTCTGCGCCCACGACAAGCGCCTTCTTCCCGCGGCCGGCGCGGATCATCGCGTCCGCCGTGGTAAGGGAGTACAGAAAGCCCGAGCATGCCGCGTTCACGTCCATCGCAAAGGCGCGCCCCGCGCCAAGCTTCATCTGCAGAAAACATGCGGTGGAAGGAAGCGGCATGTCGGGAGTGCAGGTCCCGACGACGATGATGTCGATCTCGGAGGGGCTTACGCCCGCTTCCGCCAGCGCATGACGCGATGCCTCCAGGCAAAGATCGGATGTGGCACTGTTCGGTTCCGCGATTCGCCGCAGCTTGATTCCCGTCCGTTCCATGATCCAGGAGTCGGACGTATCGACCATCTTTTCCAGTTCGGCATTGGTCAGTTCTTTCGGGGGGGCGCACATCCCCAGCCCGACGATTTTCGATCCCATTATCGTTTCCCCCTTTCTTCCCGATCACCGGTCCTTCCGTCCCGGGAACCTTGCTCCTTCCGGCACCCCCGCCGCGATCAGACATACGTCATCAGGTAACTACTTTTGCGATCTCCTCTTCCACCCCGTCCCGGTGGAGCGAGCCCGCGGAACGGATCGCGTTTTTCATCGCACGCGCGTCCGACGAGCCGTGGCAGATCACGACTCCTCCCTTCACCCCGAGCAGCGGCGCGCCCCCGTATTCCGCGTAGTCCAGCCTCGTCTTGACCCGCCGGATCGCACCTCCGGCAAGGAGGGCACCCACCTTCGCCATCTGCGATTTGAGAATCTCCTCCCGCAGGAAATCCACCAGGGCCGTCGCCATCCCTTCCATCGTCTTGAGGATGACGTTCCCCACGAACCCGTCGCAGACGAACACGTCGGCCTTCCCGATGAAGAAATCCCTCCCCTCGAGGTTCCCCACGAAGCGCAGGTCGGTCTTGCGAAACAGGGCCCCCGTCTCGCGGGTAAGGTCCGTCCCTTTCAAGTCCTCCTGTCCGATGCTCACCACGCCCACGCGAGGGCTCGGGATCCCGAGAATTTTTCTCGCGTACGCGTCACCCATCCATCCGAACTGCACCAGGTGGTCCGGCCTGCAATCCACGTTCGCCCCGGCGTCGAGGAGAACGATGGGCCCCGTCGGAGTCGGAATCGTCGCGGGAATCGCCGGCCGGTCGACCCCCCGGATCTTCCGGAGCACCATGAGCGCCCCGGCCATCACCGCCCCGGAATTGCCCGCGCTCACGAAGGAGGAGGCCTTCCCATCCGCCACAAGGTTGAGACCGACTCGCAGGGAAGAATCCTTCTTCTTCCGGAAGGCCACACCCGGGGCGTCGTGCATCTCCACTACCTCGGACGCGTGCTGCACCTCCAGTTCTTCCGCTTTGGCCCGGCGCAACTCCTCACGGATCAAATCCTCCCGCCCGACGAGAACGATGGGGAAGCCGAACTCACGGAAGGCATGCACCGCTCCCCGGACCACTTCTCCCGGGGCGTGATCCCCTCCCATCGCGTCAACCGCTATTTTCATCGAGGGCAGGAAAAAATGGGCGTCAGGCCTTGGCAATAACTTCCCGGCCGTTGTATGTTCCGCAATTCGGACAGACGGCGTGAGGACGCTTCACCTGCTTGCACTGCTGGCAGGTGCTGCGCGCGGGCTCGGACAGCTTCTTGTGGGTCCTCCGCTTGTCCCGGCGGCACTTGGAGCCGCGTCGTTTCGGATTCGGCATCGCTTACTCCTTTTCTTTCCTCAATGTCTTCAAGACGTCGAACGGTCCCTCTCTTGCTTCCCCGGGACAATGGCACTCCGACCGGTTCCTGTCCTCTCCGCAACGGGGGCATACGCCCCGGCAATCCTCCCGGCAGAGTACCTTGGCGGGAAGAGCAAGGGCCACCTGCTCCCAGAAGATATCCGTCACTTCAATCCCCGCACCGTCGTAGAAGGCGATATCTAAATCGTCCACCCGGAGCTCGAGGTCTCCGGACTCGGTCGGGCCCCGGTCCGCCGGGACGAAAACCGTCCGGAAGTCCCGTTCCAGAAGCAGGGTGACGGCCTCCGCACAACGGTCGCACACGGTCTCCCCTTCGGCGACGAAGGTCCCGCTGGCCTCCAGATCCCTACCCTCCAGAGAGAGGAACAGGGTGACCTCCCGCATCCGGCAAGCCCGGAGGGGGTGCGCATTCATCCCCTCCAACAGCCGGGGAACCCACGCCTTCCCGCGGTTGGCGACGACATCCAGCCCATCGCGGGGAATTTCGGACATTCGTATGTACAAACGACGCACTTCCCCGAAAAGTAAATAAAATACTATAGGAAACCCCATACCGCGTGTCAATCGGGAATGTGCCTGTCCGGGGGGCTCCTGTGGTGTAAAATACCGTATGAACAGGAGCCGGAATCCTGCCGTTGCGGGGCAATTCTACCCGGGGACGGCCCGGGAACTGGACCGCGTGGTCCGCCTCTACACCCGGGACACCGCGGAAAAGCTCCGGGCCAAGGGGATCGTCGTCCCCCACGCGGGCTACGTCTACTCGGCAGGCGTGGCGGGGGAAGTTTTCTCTTCGGTGGAGATTCCCGACCGGAATGTCATCTTCTGCCCCAACCACACGGGAGTGGGCAATGACGCGGCCGTCATGTCGCGGGGGGCCTGGCGTATGCCGTGGGGGGAGGCGCCGATCGACGAGGAGCTGGCCGGACGACTTCTTGCGGAGTCCCCTCTTTTTTCGGAAGATGCCTCCGCGCACCGCAGGGAGCACTCCCTGGAGGTGCAGCTTCCGTTCCTTCGGCGGTTCCGGGAGACGTTTCGTTTCGTCCCTGTCGCCCTGGGGCATCTCTCCCTTCCCGATTGCCGGGCGCTGGGAGAGGCCGTGGCCCGTGTGGCGGCAAAGGAGCCCCACCCGCCTCTGCTGATTGCGAGCTCCGATATGTCCCACTACGAACCCGACGCCCTTGCGCGCGAGAAAGACGGTGCGGCGATCGACCGCATGCTTGCGCTCGACCCGGAAGGACTCCACCGGGTCGTCCGCTCGGAGCGGATTTCAATGTGCGGCGTGATCCCTGCGACCGTCGTGCTGTTCGCTTCTTTGGCCCTTGGCGCCACGTCCTCCCTCCTGATAAAGTATTCGACTTCCGGCGACGTGAGCGGCGACCGGGAACAGGTGGTCGGATACGCGGGCCTGGCGTTCCTGTAGGGCCCCGCCGCCCGGGCGACCGCACCAACCCACGGTAAGAGAGGCACTGCATGCCCGACGTCGTGACGCGTTTCGCCCCCAGCCCGACGGGGTACCTCCATATCGGCGGCGCCCGTACCGCCCTTTTCAACTGGCTTTTCGCCCGGCGCAACGGGGGAACGTTCCTCTTGCGCATCGAGGATACGGACCGGGAACGTTCGACCCCGGAAGCCGTGAAGGAGATCCTCGAGGGGCTTATGTGGCTGGGGATCACCTGGGACGAGGGTCCCTTCTTCCAGACGGAGCGGATGGAACGGTACCGGGCGGAGGCAGAGAGGCTGCTTGCGGCAGGAAAGGCGTACCGGTGCGTCTGCACGCCGGGGGAGCTCGACTCCCGCCGGGAGGCCGCCCGGGCCAGGGGGGAGACCCCGCGCTACGACCGGAAATGCCGGGAGCTTCGCCCTTCCGAGGCGGAAGGAAAGCCGTTCGTGGTCCGCTACCGTTCACCCCTCTCTGGCACGACGACCATACGCGACCTTCTCCGCGGAGACGTCGACTACGAAAACGGAGAACTGGACGATCTCATCCTCCTCCGGTCGGACGGCCTGCCGACGTACAATTTCGTCGTGGTCGTGGACGACGCATCGATGGGCATTACCCATGTCCTCCGCGGCGACGACCACCTCAACAACACCCCCAGGCAGATTCTCCTCTACGAAGCACTCGGTTACCCCCTGCCGAGATTTGGTCACTTTCCCCTCATTCATGGAATGGGGGGAGGGAAGCTCTCCAAGCGGCAGGACGATGTCTCCGTGACCGCCTACCGGGACCGGGGATATCTCCCGGAGGCGATGGTCAACTACCTCGTCCGGCTGGGCTGGAGCCACGGCGACCAGGAGATCTTTTCCCTGGAAGAGCTCCAGAAAATCTTCTCCCTGGAAAGCGTAGGGAAGTCGCCCTCCCGCTTCGATCCGGAGAAGCTTTTGCACCTGAACGCCCACTACATCAAGACGGGGTCCCCGGAGCGGCTGGCGAGCCTTCTCGTCCCGTTTCTCGGAAAGCGGGAAATCGAAGCGGAACCCTCTCCGTGGCTGGCGAAGGCTGTGCGCACGTTCCAGGAGCGGTCAAGGACGCTTTCGGAGATGGCGGAATCGTCTGTGTACTATTTCCGTCCCAAGGATCCGGACCCGAAAGCGGCGGCAAAGTTCCTCACCCCGGAGATGGCCCCTCTCTTCGAGGAGATTGCCCGGGAGTTTGGCGCCCTCCCCGAGTTCACACCCGCCGCGATCGAACCGGTACTCCATCGTGTGGCGGAGAACATGGGGGCGAAGCTGGGGAAGGTGGCGCAGCCGATCCGGGTCGCCCTTACAGGCGGAACGGTGTCTCCCGGGATTTTCGAGGTGATGGACGTACTCGGCAGGGACGAGGTAATCCGACGCCTTACATATGCCTCCGCAACAATTCGGGAAAAATAACGAAAACCCCTTCTCCCCGCATTCCCAACCAATCCGGATTCGTGCCGTCCGTTACCGGGGAGACCTTCCGAAACCGGTTCCGGAAGGTCTCCCCCTGACGGTGCGGATGGGCGGATTTTTCCCTATTTCTTCGGCGGGAAATCGGTCGGGTCAACGACATGCCAGACCTCTTTCACACCGTGTCCGTTGGTATCTCCCCGAACCTTGTCCCCCACCCAGTAATAGAGGGGATAGCCCCGGAAAGTGGACTGTTTCTTACCGTCCTCGCGCGTGATCGTTCCGAAATCCCCGTCCGAAAGCCCCTCACCCCCCTTGACGGATTCCCGGAAATAGACCGGCCACTTGTCGACGCACGGTCCGGCGCAGGCGCTCTTGCCGGGCGAGTCCATTTTGAACCAGTAGAGGGTCATCCCCTTGGCATCCGCCAGATAGTGCGCGACCCCTTCCTTATGAAGCGTCTGCACCGCATGGTCCATCGCGTGCGCCGGCACGCCCATCATGAGAAAAACTACGAAAGCAACCAGCCAGAACAACGCTTTCTTCCCTATTCTTTCCATTTTTCCTCCTCACGAGGATTGCCCCCGGTGTCTTTGGTTACACAAAACGGACCTCGAAGATGGGATGCGTTTTTTAGAAAAACGGATTCCGGTGGGGGAATTACTGGTAGGTCGAGACCCGGTCCTCATTGAGGACCAGGATCTTCACGGAACCTGGGAACCTATCCCGGTGTTTTGGCGAGCAGGTCCCGAACCGTCCGCCGGTATCTGTCCCGCAGCTCGACGATGCGGTTGAACACGAGGGCGCCCGACCGCGAATCGACCTCGTCCGCGACGAAAAAGCCGTGGCGCACGAACTGGAACCGCTCCCCGGGGCGGGCCTTCGCAAGCCCCGGCTCGAGAAGGCAGCCGCCTAAAATGTCCGCCGATTCCGGATTCAGGCAGTCCCGGAACGTCTTCCCCTCCTCCGCTCCCTCGGGATCGGCAACCGTGAACAGCCGGTCGAAGAGCCGCACCTCGGCCAAAATAGCGTGCGCATTCGATACCCACTGGATTGCCGTGGTTTTTTTGCGCGCTCCCTTCGCGGGCTTGCCGAGGGATTCCGGGTCGTAGCTGCAGCGCAGCCCGATCACCGCGCCGGAGGCCGGATCCTTCTCGACTTCCTCGCACCGGATGAAGTATCCGCTTCGCAGTCGCACCTCCCCGCCGGGGCGCAGCCGGATCCAGTCGGGGGGGGGATTCTCCAGGAAATCCGTCCGTTCGATGGAGATTTCCCGCGAGAGCGGAACCTTACGCGACCCTTCCCGGTCGATGTCGCGCGGCCAGAACGGGGCATCCAGCCATTCGACCTCGCCTTCCGGGTAATTCGTAAGCGTCACCTTCAGGGGGCGCAGCACCGCCATCACCCGGGGGGCGCGCGCGTTCAGGTCGTCGCGTATCGCATCCTCGAGCAGCTCCATGCTGACCCGGCTGTTGGACTTGTCGACGCCGATGCGGGACGCGAACAGACGGATTCCCTCGGGCGTATAGCCGCGCCGCCGCATTCCGGCGATCGTCGGCATGCGGGGGTCGTCCCATCCGGAGACAAGCCCCTCCTCCACGAGCGAAAGAAGTTTCCGCTTGCTCATGATTGTGAAGTCGAGATTGAGACGGGCGAACTCGTACTGGTGCGCACGCGGCTGCGGAAAGAGGCTGTCGAGCAGCCAGTCGTAGACCGCCCGGTTGTTTTCGAACTCCAGCGTGCAGATCGAGTGCGTGATGTTCTCGACGGCATCCGACAACGGGTGGGCGAAGTCGTACATGGGGTAGATGCACCAGTCGTCGCCCCGGCGGTAGTGCGTCGCATGGCGGATGCGGTAGAGAAGCGGGTCGCGCATCTTCATGTTGCTGGCCGACATGTCGATCCTGGCCCGCAGGACGTGCGCCCCATCGGGGAACTCGCCCGCGCGCATCCGCGCGAACAGGTCGAGGTTCTCCGCAACCGATCGGGCCCGGTCAGGGCTTTCGACGCCCGGCTCCGTGACGGTGCCGCGATACTTACGGATCTCCTCCTCGTTCAGGCTGTCCACGTAGGCCTTTCCGTCCCGGATCAGCCGGACCGCGAACTCGTAGAGCTGCTCGAAATAATCCGAAGCGAAGAAGAGCTTGTCCTGCCAGTCGAACCCGAGCCACCTCACGTCGCCCATGATCGATTCGACGTAAGTCATCTCCTCCGTTTCCGGGTTCGTGTCGTCGAAGCGCAGATGGCAGACACCGCCGAAATCCTGGGCGATACCGAAGTTCAGGCAGATCGATTTAGCGTGGCCGATGTGCAGATAGCCATTCGGTTCCGGAGGAAATCGCGTCACCACACGGCCGCCGTAACGGCCGGTGAGCGTATCGCTCCTGACGATCTCGCGGAGGAAATCGAGGGGTTCGCCGCCTGCAAGCTCCCGCATGAATACACCAATAGCATGGCGCCGGGACCGAGTCAAAAAGGGGCGCGAATGCGGCTCCGCACCCGCGGAGAAACGCGCACGACGCCCACCGGAAGCGCCGGACGGAATCACGCTTGACGGAGGAAGAACGGTTCGGGTAACCTGATTTTTCCGTTGAGGAGTGGTGAAACGGCATCACGCCTGGCTCTGGACCAGGTTTTCCAGGTTCGAATCCTGGCTCCTCAGCCATTACGGTCCCATCGTCTAGTGGACTAGGACACCGCCCTCTCACGGCGAAAACGCGGGTTCGAACCCCGCTGGGACTACCAAGTAAAA
>DATHRT010000172.1:0-2662 GCA_035464915.1 Candidatus Limnocylindria bacterium | reverse complement strand
CGGCGTGAACGGGGTAAACGTGGGTGCCGCCTCCGGAGAGCGCGTCCACGATGACCCCGACTCCTTTCCGGCCCCCCACCTCCTCCATGCAGGGCAGGTCGGAGGGAACCTCCGCAAGCCCCGTCCCCCCCCAGGAGAAATGGGGCGGGAGCCCGCGTGCAGCTCAGATACTCCCACTTCCGGCGCGCGATCTCCTCCACCGCCGCCCCGGTCAGCATCCACGCCGGCGCCCCGTGTAGAACGGGAGTCCCTGCCGGAAGGTCCCGTACTGGGCGAGATCGTCTCCCGGGCGGAGGATCCCCTGGAGAGTCCGGGAGAGGTTCTTCACCGACTTGTAATCTCCCAGGTACAGGCCCGCGGGGCGGTTAAGCGACGTCAGGAAGAGCGCCAGGAGCAGGAAGGAGAGAAGGACAACGCGCTCCGCGCCCAGGCGGCGCACGAACAGCGGCATGATGCCCCACAACAGGATCAGGGCGACGGGGGCGGCGGTGACCCAGGCCCAGGCTGCCGGCTCCATCCGGTGACGGGAGAAGGACGGGACCGCGAGGATGGCGGCCGCCAGGATCGCCGCAAGGGCGAGGGGGAAGCGGCACCGGACCGCCCCGTCCTCCCGGTCCGCCCACAACACGAGCCCTCTCCCGAAGAGCACGGCAAGGGGGGGAAAGATCGGTGCGTCATAGGTCGCGAGCTTGGAACCGGAGAAGGAAAAAAAGAGGAAGACGAACAGGATCCAGGAGAGGAGGAAGACGAGGTCCTCCCGGGGGAGAAACGCCTCCCGCGCTCCGTGGACCGAGACCGCGATTCTGCGCAGGAAGGCGACCCAGGGGAGGAATCCGGCAATCACCACGGGAAGGAAATACCAGAACGGCTCGGCATGGTGGTGGATCTTCGTCGCGTACCGGAGAAACTGCTCGTGGACAAAGAAAAACCAGAGGAAATCGGTATTCTCCCTCTGCACCAGGATCGTCCAGGGCAGCACGACCGCCAGGAAAAGCGCGATCCCCAACGGGGAAAACGCCTTCGCGTACTCCCGTTGGCGTCGCGAGAAAACCAGCCAGAGCACCATAACCGCCAGGGGAAAGACGACCCCGATGAGCCCCTTGGTGAGGAAGGCAAGCCCCGACGCCGCGTACGAAAGGAGGAGATACGAACGCCGGTCGCTCTTGCCGGAATGGTAAAGATACGCGGGGAAGATGGACAGCAGGAGCAGCACCGCGAGGGTCATGTCGAGGGTGTTCAGTCGCCCAATGGCGTAATAGTAGACGGACGTGGAGAGGACGATCGCAGCATACAGGCCGGTGCGCCATCCCGCAAGGGTCGCCCCCATCCAGTAGGTGAGAAGAATGCCCGCCACCGAGACGGCGGCGGTGAAGCACCGCGCCCCGAACTCGGTCTCCCCGAACACCGCAAGCGATGCGGCGGTCCCCCAGTAGAAGAGCGGGGGCTTCTCCAGGTAGACGACGCCGTTCAGGTGCGGGGTCACGAAGTCCCCGGAGGCGAGCATTTCCCGCGGGATCTCCGCGTACCGACCTTCGTCCGGCTCCAGGAGGGGGATGGTGCCAAGCGCGGATCCGTACAGGATGGCCACGGCGAGAAAAAAAAGAAGGAGCGTCCGATTCCTCATCGGTGTCCGTTCTCCGGTTCCGGATTCATGAGGGCGGATTATATCACCGGCTCCGGCGCCGGTCATGGAAGCGAAGGGCATCGAAAGGATCCGGATGCTGGTATAATACCGCCAATCACGGATCCCCGAAGGGAGAGAAATGGAGGGAGCGCCATGCGGTTTGCCTCCTCCGGTGCGCAATGCGGTATAAGGCGGGAAAGGTCGGCAGGGTCGTGCTTGCCCGGTTCGATCACGGGGAGCAGGTAGTCCCGGCGCTCGCCGGCCTCTGCGAAAAGGAAGAGATTTCCTCGGGGTGGTTCTTCCTTTTCGGCGCGGTCCAAAACGGAAAGCTGGTGGCCGGTCCAAAGGACGCGTCCCTGCCCCCGGACCCGGTCTGGCAGGAGTTCACGGAACCGTTCGAGATCGTGGGGATGGGAAGCATCGCCGCAGGCGACGGACCCCCCTCGATCCATCTGCACTCCTCCCTCGGGAGGGGGAAGGAGGTCCTTACCGGGTGCATCCGGAAGGAAGGCGAGGTGTTTATCGTGGTCGAGGCGATGGTCCTCGAGGTTCTGGGCGTGCACGTCACAAGATCCCCCGATAAGCGGTCCGGGCTGGAGCTTTTGACCCTTGCATAGCAGGTTCGCCGTCCGCCCCTTGCGAAGCGGCAGTTCCGGAAACCTCACGCTCGTCGAGCACGGCGGGACGGTCCTATTGGTGGACGCCGGGCTGCCCTCCCAACGGGGGCTCGCCCAGGCGCTCTCCGAGGCCGAAACCACTTGGGAGGATATCGACGCCGTGCTGGTCTCCCACCTCCACGGCGATCACATCCACCCGTCCGCCGTCGCCTGCTGCGCCCGCCACGAAGTACCGATCCTCCTGCACGAAAAGAACGTGCGGCCGTTTTCCCGCAAGATCCTGTCCCGCTCCCCCCTTTCGGGGCCGGTTTGCACCTTCGACTCGAAGGAGTTCTCCGTCGGGGCCATCTGCGTCCGCCCTTTTCCCGTCCCCCATGATGCGGAAGGTGTGACCTGCGGCTTCCTCCTCTCGAGCCGCGCT
>DATHRT010000171.1:0-2774 GCA_035464915.1 Candidatus Limnocylindria bacterium | reverse complement strand
TGAAAAGCCTATTCGCCGTCGTCGAAAAATACCCGGAACTCAAGGCGAATCAGAACGTGGCCGCGCTCCAGGAGGAGTTGACCGGAACGGAGAACAAGATCTCCTTCGCGCGCCAGTTCTACAACGACTCGGTGATGATGTACAACAACAGGATCCAGTCCATACCGTCCAACATCATCGCCTCGGTGTTCGACTTCTCCCAAGCGGAATATTTCGAGGCCGGGGAGGAAAGCCGGGCCGTTCCGAAGGCGGACCTCCGGTAAGGACCATGGAGGGGGACACTCCTGGTTTTTTCGTCGGGTAAACCAGGAATGTCCCCCCTTTCGCGTCGAGAGAAGGCATGCTCGGCGTGCGGAACCGCCAACCACCCAGGCGCCGCGTACTGCAACCTGTGCCAGAAACCCTTCGCTTTCCCCGGCATCTCCCGGTTGGCAGATGAGACGTCAGGCGACGGCGCGGGGCCGGCCGGCCCCGTCCCGCGCGCGGCCCCCATGCTCTCCTTCTACGAGGCCGCCTCCCGGAACGTCCGCCTGTCCCTGCTCCTCTTCCTCGCGCTCTTCGCCTCGTTCCTCGCCGTCGGGGGAGGAATCGGCGGCGCGTACGGGAGCGTCGGATACGGCGTTGCGCTCGCGCTCATCCTCTACGCGATTCTCGCCTCCACCGCGTATTTCCGCGGATCCTCCATCGTCCTCTCGATTCACGGTGCCCGGGAGGCCGACCCGCTTGCCCACCGGAAACTGCGAAACGTCGTGGAGGAGATGAGCATCGCATCGGGGATTCCGATGCC
Organism: Candidatus Limnocylindria bacterium; assembly: GCA_035464915.1. Classification (GTDB taxonomy): domain Bacteria; phylum Desulfobacterota; class Deferrimicrobia; order Deferrimicrobiales; family Deferrimicrobiaceae; genus CSP1-8. The sequence goes on along the minus strand of DATHRT010000171.1, from coordinate 1,987 downwards.
GCGCGTCTTCGTGATGGAAAGCGCGGGGATGAACGCTTTCGCCGCGGGAAGGCGGCCGGCGGAATCCCTCGTCGCGGTTACGACCGGCCTTCTCGAACGGCTGAACCGGGAGGAACTGCAGGGGGTGATCGGCCATGAAATGGCCCACATCAAGAGCCGCGACACGCTCTACAACATCTGCGCCGCGGTCCTGGTGGGCGCCATAGCTCTGCTGTCCGACATGTTTCTCCGGGGAATCCCCTTCCGTGGGAGAGGGCGCTCGGGAGGCACGGGGAGAGGGCGGGGGAACGTCGCGTTCCTCGCGCTCGGGGTCCTCCTCGCGCTCCTGGCCCCCATCGCCGCGAAGATTCTCCAGATGAGCATCTCCCGCCAGCGGGAGTACCACGCGGACGCCGTAAGCGCGCAGTTCACGCGGAACCCCCTGGGGCTGGCCTCCGCGCTCGGGAAGATCTCGCAGTCCGGCGCCCACGTCCCTGGGGAGAACCGGGGTACCCAGCATCTGTTCATCGTCAACCCGCTCCTTCATTTTGCCGACGACGCATCGGCTCTTCTTTCCACGCATCCCTCGACCGCTCTTCGCATCCAACGGTTGAAAGCGATGGCCGGGATTGGGGCGGCTACCGTATGAACCTGCCCCTGCCAAGGAGGTAACCATGTCGCGCATCGTGACGATTTTCGGGAAGGACACCTGAGGGTACACGACCAACGCTCGTATGGATTACGAGAAAAACGGCGCCCGGGTGGTGTACAAAAACGTCCAGAAAGACAAGTCCGCGATGGCCGAGATGATGACCCTTTGCAAGGGGCGACGCGACGTCCCCGTCATCCTCGAGGCCGACAAGGTGACGATCGGCTACGGAGGGACCTGAGCGGTGTGACGACCGCGGCCGTGGGCCGTGGATACTGACGCGGATGCCCGGGCGCGCCCGGGGCGGGAATGCGCCGAATCGGCTGTTTTATGGTATAGATATACATATACCCGACACACCATCTTCTTTGCGGAGGAAGCATCCATGAAAGTTGCAGAGGAAGCGCTCAAGTTCCTGAATCTGGGGATCGAGTCCGAGCTCGCCGCGTATGTGTTCTACCGCCGGTCGTCGAAAACAATCGGCGACGAGAACGTGCGCAAGGTGCTCGACGATCTCGCCATGGACGAAAAGCAGCACTTCCTCCAGCTGGAAGAGGCCTACGACAAGAACGTCCGTTCCGAGATGTGGGCCCCCTACAAGGACATCATGACCCGGGACGGGTTGCCCGACATCGACGAGCAGATGCAGCAGACGCACAAGGAGCTGCTCGGAAAGATTCCCAACCTGAAAAGCAGGAAGGACGTTCTCGAAATCGCGCTGGCGCTGGAAAAAGAGGCTGCCGACCTGTACCGGAACGCCTCCTCGAAGGCGAAAGACCCCGAGATCAAGAAGATCTTCGAACACCTCGTGGCATTCGAGAAAGTACACGTGAAAAAGATCGAAAAGGCACTCGCCGCCCTGTGACAGGGAGCGGCTATTCCTTTCCTTCTTTCGGGAAGACCGTTTCCACCAGTCTTCGGTAGGTCCGGGGAAACGCAAGACCAGCCAGATCCTCCGGCCGCACCCAGCGCCATTCCCTTTCCGGGCCCGGCCGTCCGCCCTTCCGGCAGCACCGGTAGGCATGCACCGTGGTCCGGAAATGGGTGAATCCCTGGGGGAGCGATGCAAGCCGGTCCCCGATCTCCACGCGCATCCCCCACCCTTCCCGCAGCTCCCTCCGGAGGGCCTCTTCCCTTGTTTCCTCCGGCCTTCTTCGTCCGCCGGGGAGTTCCCAAAGGCCGCCCAGAAGCCCCCGGTCAGGCCGGCGGCCGGTGAAGACCCTCCCTTTCCCGTCGGCGATCCACGCAACGACCACGTCGTGATGGGGGAGAATCTTTTTTCCCGCCTTTGCGGGAATCGTTTCCTGGATGCCGTCGCGATGACCCTCACAGTGGCCTTTCAGGGGACAGGCGGGGCAA
>DATHRT010000170.1:0-42527 GCA_035464915.1 Candidatus Limnocylindria bacterium | reverse complement strand
TCCTCGGCGATGTGGTAGATCCCCATTTCAACCGTCTTGGATTGCGCGGTGGCTTCGGCCAAAGGGACGGGGACGATCTCTTTCCCCTGGAGGCCGGCCATCTTCCCGAACTCGCCGCGGTGGGCCATCTCGGTGGCGAATACGCCGAACCGGGTAGCCAGCACCCTGTCGTGGGCGGTCGGGGAGCCGCCTCGCTGAATGTGGCCGAGTACGACGTACCGGGATTCGAACGTCGTCCGTTTCTCGATCTCCCTGGCAAGGACCTGCGAGATCCCTCCCAGACGGACGTGCCCGAACTCGTCGGTCTTCGTCTCCTGGACGATCAGTTGGCCGCTTTCGCCCGGCTTCTCGGCGAACTTCGCCCCCTCCGCCACGACGACGATGCTGAAGGATTTCCCGCGGCTGTGGCGGCGCAGGATCAGGTCGCATACCTCGTCGATGTCGATCGGCTTTTCCGGGATGAGGATCGCGTGCGCCCCCCCCGCGATCCCCGAGAAGGTGGCGATCCAGCCCGCGTTGCGACCCATCACCTCCACGACCATGACCCGGTTGTGGGACTCCGCCGTCGTGTGGATCCGGTCGATGGCATCGGTGGCGATGGAGACCGCCGTGTCGAACCCGAAGGTGAAATCGGTCCCTGACAGGTCGTTGTCGATCGTTTTGGGGACGCCCACCACCGGCAGGCCGCGCTCGTAAAGCTTGCTCGCCGCACCCAGGGTATCCTCCCCCCCTATGGCGACGAGCGCGTCGAGGCCGAGCAGGCGGAAGTTCTTCAGGACCTTTTCCGGACCGCCGGGGTCCTTGAAGGGATTCGTGCGGGAAGTGCCGATGATGGTGCCGCCGATGTGCAGGATCCCCGAGACCATCTTGGCGTCGAGGTCGGTGTAGGAGATGTCGACCAGCCCTTTCCACCCGTTCCGGATGCCCACGACACGGGAGTCGAAATTATCGGATTTCCGGACCACAGCCCGGATGACGGCATTTAGGCCCGGACAATCTCCGCCACCGGTCAGCACGCCGATCTTCATCTCGCATCCTCCCTGAATACGGTATCGGTTGAGTATAGCAAAGTCCCGCTTGCAACAATTGAATGGAGCGAGGGTATATGATAACTTATACAACTTATATCCCGGCAAGAAAGAAAGGAAAATCGTTGTCCATCCCCGCGAGGGAAAAGGTCGGGCTGCTGTCCGGAAACGAGGCGATCGCCCGGGGGGCATTCGAGGCGGGTGTGAAAGTGGCATCCGCATACCCCGGGACCCCGAGCACGGAAATCCTCGAGAACTTCGCCCGGTATCCCGATGTCTACGCGGAGTGGGCCCCCAACGAAAAGGTGGCGGTGGAGGTGGCGCAGGGTGCCTCGATGGCGGGGGTGCGTGCGCTTGCGGTGATGAAGCACGTGGGGGTGAATGTCGCCGCCGACCCGATTTTCACCGCATCCTACACGGGAGTCCGCGGCGGGTTCGTGATCGTAACCGCCGACGATCCCGAGCTGCATTCGTCCCAGAACGAGCAGGACAACCGCCACTACGCCGTTGCGGCGAAGATCCCGATGCTGGAGCCGTCCGATTCCTGGGAGGCGAAGGAGTTCACAAAACTTGCCTTTGCGCTTTCGGAAACGTACGACACCCCGGTATTCCTGCGGAGCACTACACGGATATCCCACGCCAAGGGGGCGGTCCGCCTGGAAGAAGCGTCGGAATCCTCCCTCGCTCCCGGATTCGTTCGAGACCCCGCCAAATGGGTCATGCTTCCCGACAACGCGAGGCGTCGCCACGTGATCGTCGAGGAGAGGATGCGGGCGATGGCTGCGTTCGCGGAAGAATTCGAAGGCAACCGGATCGAATGGGGCGACCGGGACCTGGGGGTGATCACGGCCGGCGTATCGTACCAGTACGTCCGCGAGGTGTTCCCCGATGCATCGGTCCTGAAGCTGGGGATGGTTCACCCCCTCCCGTCGAGGCTCATCAGGGAGTTTGCGGCGGGCGTGTCGCGGCTCGTGGTGGTCGAGGAGCTGGACCCCCACATCGAAATGCACGTGAAGGCGCTGGGCGTGTCGGTGCAGGGGAAGGAGATCATTCCCATCGTGGGGGAGCTATCTCCCGGGATCGTCCGGAAAGGGATTACCGGACAGGGTGTCCCCGTTCGTCCGTTTGCGGTCCTCCCCGGCAGGCCGCCGAACCTGTGCCCGGGGTGCCCGCACCGGGGGCTTTTCTTCGTCCTCAACAAGTTCAAGGTCACGGTGGCCGGCGACATCGGTTGCTACACCCTCGCGGCGCTTCCGCCGCTCAAGGGAATGGACACCTGCGTCTGCATGGGAGCCTCCCTCGGGAACGCCTTCGGTATCGAGAAGGCGCTGGGAAAGGCAGCCCTCGGGAAGGTGGCGGCCGTCATCGGGGATTCCACCTTCCTCCACTCAGGGGTAACGCCCCTGATCGACATCGTGTACAACCGCGGATTCACCACCGTGATCATCCTGGACAACCGGACAACAGCCATGACCGGCGCCCAGGAAAACCCGGCCACGGGGAGGACGCTCATGGGCAAGGCCACCCGTCGGCTGGACCTGGCGGCTCTGTGCCGCGCGGTGGGGGTGGATCACGTCTACACCGTCAACCCGCACGACATGGCGCAGACGGAGGCGGTCCTGAAAAGGGAACTCTTCCGCGAGGAGCCGTCCGTGATCATCACGGAGGCGCCGTGCGTCCTTCTCCCGGACCACCGCAAGAAAAAGCGGCCCGTCTACGAGGTGATCCCCGACCTGTGCACGGGGTGCATGGCGTGCAGCAAACTCGGCTGCCCCGCGATCGAATGGGTTCCGTTCACGCCGGACGAGGCGGTCGCAGCGGCGAAAGCGCCGTCCCAGAAGGGGATGGCCCGCATCAACCCCCTCCTGTGCGACGGATGCAACCAGTGCCCCCCGCTGTGCAAGTTCCAGGCGATCCTGGAGATAAAGGATTGAAAGGGGCCCGCGGGAACGTCTTCCTCGCGGGCGTAGGCGGGCAGGGGGCCCTTCTTGCGTCCGAAGTGCTGGGGGAGGCGTTCCTGATCGGCGGATACGACGTCAAGAAGAGCGAGGTCCACGGGATGGCCCAGCGCGGAGGCGCGGTGACGACCCACCTGCGGTACGGCCCGAAGGTGTTCTCGCCGCTTATCGAGCCGGGATCGGCGGACCTGCTCGTCGCTTTTGAGAAGATGGAGGCCCTGCGCTTCGCGCATTTCCTGAAACCGGCCGGCGCTGCCGTGGTCAACGCGCAGGAGATCATGCCTCCTTCCGTGGCTACCGGACGGGAGCGGTATCCGGAAAACATAGCGGAGAGGCTGGCCGAAGTGACCCCGAACCTGTATCTGATCGACGCACTGGCTGCGGCTCTCTCCCTGCGCGAGGTGCGCGCTGTGAACATGGTGATGGTGGGAGCCGCATCGCACCTGCTCCCGCTTCCGGAGACGTGCTACCTGGAGGCCCTCCGGGCCCACCTCCCGGAGAGAATCGTGGAGGTGAACGCGAAGGCGTTTCATTCCGGCCGGGCGCTCATGGCTCCGCGCGGGGCGGGCCGGTAGCCCCCGCGGTGACGGCCTGAACGATCCCCATCCCGTCTGGAGGAGGAAGGATGATCTGGGACAACGAGTTCGAAACGCTCCCCCGCGAGGCTCTTGTGGCGCTGCAGTCGAAGCGGCTCCGGGATCTGATCGGCAGGGTCTACGCCGGGGTGCCTTTCTATCGGCGGAAGCTCGATGGCGCACGGTGCAAGCCGGGCGACGTCCGGGGGGTGGAAGACCTGAAGAACCTTCCTTTCACCACGAAAGACGATCTCCGGGATACCTACCCGTTCGGGTTGTTCGCCGTCCCGATGGAACGGGTCGTGCGGGTGCACGCCTCCTCGGGGACGACCGGCAAGCCGACCGTCGTCGGCTACACGCGCCGCGACATCGACACCTGGGCGGAGCTCATGGCACGCACGCTCGCCTGCGGGGGGACGACGAAGGGGGACGTGGTCCACAACGCGTATGGATACGGCCTGTTTACGGGGGGGCTGGGCGCCCACTACGGAGCGGAAAAGATCGGAGCAACCGTCATCCCGATTTCGGGCGGAAACACCAAGCGCCAGATCATGCTCATGCAGGATTTCGGATCCACCATTCTCCTCTGCACCCCCTCCTATGCGCTCAACCTCGCCGAGGTGATGGCGGAGGAGGGAGTCGACCCGGCCGGCCTGCGGCTCAAGTGCGGCCTGTTCGGCGCCGAGCCGTGGACCGAATCGATGCGCGGGGAGATCGAGAAGAAGCTCAAGATCAGCGCGCTCGACATCTACGGCCTCTCGGAGGTCATCGGGCCGGGTGTGGCGTCGGAGTGCATCGAGGAAAAGCGAGGCCTGCACATCTTCGAGGACCACTTCATCGCGGAGATCATCGACCCCTCGACGGGGAAAGCGCTCCCTTACGGGGAAACGGGGGAGCTCGTCTTCACCACGATCACCAAGGAAGCGTTTTCGGTGATCCGCTACCGGACGCGCGACATTTCGCGCCTCAATGTCTCCCCCTGCTCCTGCGGCCGGAGCCACGTGCGGATGGACCGGATCTCGGGTCGGACCGACGACATGCTCATCATCCGGGGGGTCAACGTCTTCCCGTCCCAGATCGAGGCGGTCCTGATGACGATCGAGGGCGTCGAGCCCCACTACCAGCTGATCGTATCCCGCGAAGGGTCCCTGGACCTCCTCGAGGTGCAGGTGGAGGTGGGCGAGGCGGTCTTCACGGACGAGATCAAAGGGCTTGAGACGCTCGCGAAGCGGATCGAACACGAGATCAAGGATCTGCTCGGAGTCTCCTGCAAGGTGAAACTCGTGGAGCCGAAAACGATCCAGCGCAGCGAGGGAAAGGCAAAACGGGTAATCGATAACCGGAAGTTATAGGGCGGCAGAAACACTCATTCCCGTTCAGGGGGTGCACATTTCGTTTCGCAGGTGGCGGGGGACACTCATACCCTTTCAGGGGGACACTCATGAACTCAAGTACCATGTTGCACGAGTGTCCCCCGCCAGTGTCCCCCTGACCGAAGGAGGGCTGTGATGAAGGTCGAGCAGATTTCCATATTCCTGGAGAACAAGTCCGGGCGTCTGGCCGAGGTGACGAATATTCTCTCCCGGGCGGGCGTCAATATCCGTGCGCTCTCCCTGGCCGATACGGCCGATTTCGGAATCCTGCGCCTGATCGTCAACCAGAGTGACCGGGCGAAGCAGGTGTTAAAGGAGAACGGGTTCACGGTGGGAAAGACGGAGGTGGTGGCCCTCGAGGTCCCGGACCGTCCGGGAGGGCTGGGAGAAATACTGAAGATCCTGCACGAGGCGGGGATCAACGTGGAGTACATGTACGCATTCGTGCAGCGATCCGGTGACAACGCGGTCATCATCTTCCGCTTCGACGAGATCGACAAGGCGATATCGGTCCTAACGGGAGCCAGAGTGCGTGTGCTCCGGGGAGAGGAGGTCTACTCTTTGTAGCGCCGCTCGCGAGAAAAGAAGCGGCCTGCATGTTGGAACGGGTTAAATCGGAAGGAAAAACGTTTTTCCCGCCGGGTCCCGGGAGGTCGGGAAAAGAGGTTCCCAAACGGGTGAGGCGGCAAATATCCCACGAAGAAGGAGGGGAACATGAGGGGGAGAAACGGAATTATCGTTGCATTCGTCGCGCTGGCGCTTTTGGTTGGCGCGGGCGTCCAGGCGGCCGAGCCGATCAAAGTCGGGGCGATCCTCGCGGTGACCGGTCCGGCCTCGTTTCTCGGCGGGCCCGAGTCCAGGACACTGGAGATGCTCGCCGAGGAAGTCAACGCCAAGGGGGGGATCAACGGGCACAAGGTCGAGCTGTTCATCATGGATTCGGGGGGCAGCCCCGAGAAGGCGGTCTCCTTCGCCAAGCAGTTGATCGAGGAGAAGAAGGTCCTGGCGATCCTGGGGCCCTCCACGAGCGGGGAGACGATGCAGATCAAGGGGATCGCCGAGGAGGGGAAGACGATCCTCCTCTCCTGCGCGGCGGCCGAGGTGATCGTGAACCCGGTGGCGAAGTGGGTCTTCAAGACCCCGCAGAAGGACAGCGATGCCATCCAGGCGATCTTCAACCAGATGAAGAGTATGAAGATCTCCAAGATCGGCGTCCTCTCCGGCAATACCGGGTTCGGCAAGGCGGGCAAGGGGCAGATCGAAAAGCTGGCGCCGGAGAACGGCATCACGATCGTGGCCAGCGAGGTCTACGACAAGGCCTCCACCGACCTGACGGCCGAGGTGACCAAGCTCAAGGCGGCCAACGTCGAGGCGATCGTGAACTGGTCGATCGTTCCGGCCCAGTCGATCGTGATCAAGAATGCGCGCCAGATCGGGTTTACGGGCCCCATCTTCCAGAGCCACGGGTTCGGGAACATCAAGTATGTGGCGGCCGCCGGAGCGGCCGCCGAGGGGGTCATCTTCCCCGCCGGCCGGCTGCTCGTCGCCGACGTTCTCCCGGATTCGAATGCGCAGAAACCGGTGCTCGTGAAGTACAAGAACGACTACGAAAAGAAGTACAAGGAGGATGCGAGCACCTTCGGCGGACATGCCTACGACGCCTTCATGATCCTCGCGAAGGCGATCGAGAAGACGGGCAGCACCGACAAGGAGAAGGTGAGGGACGCGATCGAAACGATGCGGGGGTTTGTCGGCACCGGCGGCGTCTTCGACTTCTCGGCGGAGGACCACAACGGACTCGGTATCGACGCGTTCGAACTGCTCACCGTGAAGGACGGGAAGTTCGCCCTGTACGGGAAGTAGGAAGGTCGGATCGGCAAGAAACTTCACTGCGGGAGTATCCGCGCACGCCGCGGATACTCCCGATTTGTTGACGGGGCGCGATGAACCTCGACCTGTTCCTGCAATACATGGTCGCCGGAGTCACCTACGGGACGATCTACGGGATCGTCGCCGTCGGCTTCAACATGATCTACAACGCGACGGGGATCATCAACTTCGCCCAGGGGGAGTTCGTCATGCTCGGCGGGATGACCGCCGTGACCCTCGGCCGGTTTCTCCCCCTTCCGGCGGCCATCCTCGGGGCGGTCCTCATCACGATGATCGTCGGGGCCCTCCTCGAGATCCTGTTCATCCGCTGGCTCCACCGTCCCTCGGTGCTGCGGATGATCGTCATCACGATCGGGCTGTCGATCCTGATACGGGAAGGTGCGCTCCACATCTGGGGGGAGAGCGTTCGGGCCCTTCCCTACTTCACCGGGACCTCGGTGACCTCGATCCGGCTGGGCGGGGTCTACATCTCCCCGCAGGTGCTCTGGGTCGTCGGCATCGGGGCGGTCGTGGTGGCAATCCTGGCGGGCTTCTTCCGGTACACCCTGCTGGGGATGCAGATGCGGGCCTGCGCCGCGAACCGGGACGCCGCGAGGTTGTGCGGCATCAGCGCGAAGAACATGGTGACCTTTTCGTTCATGCTCAGCGCAGGCATCGGGGCGCTCGGAGGGTGCATCGTCTCCCCGATCACCTACGTGCAGTATGACAGCGGGGTGCCGCTGGCGATCAAGGGGTTCACGGTCGCGATCCTCGGCGGGCTGGGAAACAGCCTGGCCTCTGCCGGCGCGGGCATGCTTCTCGGGATTCTCGAGTCCCTCAGCATATCGGTGCTTCCGGCGGCCTACAAGGACGTGATTTCGGTCGCCATCCTGCTCGGCATCCTCTTTGTCAGGCCCAGCGGACTGTTCGGGAGCGTCGAAGAGGCACGCCTGAAGGAGTTCTGATGAGGAAACAGGGGCTCCAGATCGCCGGGTTCGCCACGGTGGTCGCGGCGATCCAGCTGGTGACCTCCCTGACCGGGAACGTATACCACCTGACCCAGCTGACGATGTCCGCCTACTACTCGCTGGTCGTGCTCGGTCTCTGCATCCTCACCGGGTATGCCGGGCAGATCTCGATCGGGCACGCCGGTTTCTTCGCGATCGGGGGGTATCTCTCCGCGCTGCTGACCACCCACGACCTGTCGGCCCACGGGGGACTCATCGTCTCGGGGTTGGCCGCGATGGGGATTCTCACGCGCCGTCCCGACCTCTACGGGGGGGATTTGCTGACGGTCCATCCCTGGCCCGCGTGCATCTTCGCGGTGCTCACCGCCGTCGCCATAGCCTTCGCCATCGGGGGGCCGGTCCTCAAGCTGAAAGGGCATTACCTCGCCATGGCCACGCTGGGGTTCGGCATCATTGTCTACCGGATCGTTCTCGGGACCGAGCTGGTCGGTTCGGCGGACGGGATCTACAACGTCCCGGCCTTTCCCCTGCTTCCGGGAATCGTGGTGTCCGGGAAATCCTCTCTCCGGGTGATGAATTATTACGTCGCCTGGGGATTCGTGATCCTGGGGATGGTCTTCCTGCTGAACCTCGTCCGCTCCCGCGTGGGAAGGGCGCTCGCCTCGATCCACGGCGCGGAGGATGCCGCCGAGGCGATGGGGATCCCCACAGCGCGCTACAAGCTCAAGATCTTCGTGGTCAGCGCCGCCTTCGCGGCGGTCTCGGGGGTCCTCCTGACCCACTACAACGGCGGGATCGGTCCCTCGGAATCCTCCGTCATGAAATCGGTCCGCTACCTGGCGATCGTCGCGATCGGGGGCATGGCGAACCTCTGGGGCACGCTCCTGATGAGTCTCCTCCTGAACTACCTTTCCCTCCGCGGATATTTCGGGACGTACGACGACGCGGTCTTCGGCGGGATCCTCATCCTGATCATGCTCTTCGCGCCCGATGGGCTCCTGCGGCGGCAGCTGTTCGAAGAGCTCAGGGCAGCGGTTTTCCCTGCCGGCGGGGAGAAGGAAACGTGAAGCTCCTCTCGGTCCGGAGCATAAGCAAGCGGTTCGGCGGCCTCAAGGCGGTGGATAACGTGTCCTTCGATGTGCCGCAGGGCGCCATCAAAGCCCTCATCGGCCCGAACGGCGCGGGCAAGACGACGCTGTTCAACCTGCTCTCCGGGTTCCTCCGTCCCGACCGGGGTTCCGTCGTCTTCGACGGCGCCGAGGTGCTGGGGCTCATGCCTCACCAGATCGCGGCGCGAGGCATGGCGAGGACGTTCCAGCAGACCCGTCTCTTTCCGAAAATGACCGTCCTTGATAACATCCTGGTCGGGCGCCACCTCCACAGCCGGGGGGGCTTCGTATCCTGTATGCTCCACCTTCCGTTCCTCCGGAAGGAGGAGAGCCGCGCGCGGGAAACGTGCCGGGAGATCCTGGAGTTCCTGGGTCTTTCCGGGCAGGCGGATGAGGAAGCCGTTCGTCTCCCCTACGGACAGCAGCGCATTGTGGAGCTGGGCCGCGCACTTGCGTGCGATCCGCGGATCCTTCTCCTCGACGAGCCTGCGGCGGGGCTGAACATCCGCGAAACGGTCAAGATCGGGAAATTGATCAGCAGGATTCGCGAGCGGAACGTCACCGTCCTGCTCGTGGAGCATGACATGTCCCTGGTCATGGACATCTCCGACGATATCGTCGTGCTCAGTTACGGGCAGAAGATCGCCGAAGACAAACCGGCCTCCATCCAGCAGGACCCGGAAGTGATCCAGGTCTACCTCGGGGAAGGCGATGCTTAGGATCAAGAACCTTGAGGCGGGATACGGTCCCCTGAAAGTCCTCCGGAAGGTGTCGCTTCACATCGGCCCCGGCGAGATCGTCACGGTCATCGGGGCGAACGGCGCGGGGAAGACGACGCTTCTGAAGACCGTTTCGGGGCTTCTTGCCCCGCGGGGGGGCGAGATTTTCTTCGAGAAGGAGACGATCCGGAAAGTGCCGGCGGAACGGATCGTTTCCCTGGGCTGTTCGCTCGTGCCCGAAGGCCGACAGCTGTTCGCTCCCATGACGGTACGGGAGAATCTGATCCTCGGGGCCTGTGTCCAGTACCGGAGAAGAAGGCACGAGGAGGTGGCCGAGGACATGGAGCGGGTTTTCGGCCTGTTCCCCCGGCTGAAGGAACGGGAGGCCCAGCTGGCCGGGACCCTTTCCGGGGGGGAGCAACAGATGCTGGCGATCGGACGGGCCCTCCTTTCCCGGCCCCGGATGCTTCTCCTCGACGAACCCTCCATGGGGCTGGCCCCTCGGATGGTTCGGGAGATCTTTGCCCATATCGTGCATCTCCGGAAGGAGTTCGGGCTGACGATTCTCCTCGTCGAGCAGAATGCGCGGGGAGCCCTCGCGATCGCCGACCGGGGGTATGTCCTGGAGACCGGGCGGATGGTTCTCCAGGGACCGTCCGAGGAGCTCTTGTCCAACAAAAACGTGCAACGCGCCTATCTGGGGTGGAGTTCCGAGGAGAGCGCGTAACCGAAGGAGGTAGGCAGATGTTCTGGGAGGCCGACAGGGAGTGCATGAACCGGGAGGAGCTCGAGCAGCTCCAGTTCGAACGGCTCCAGTCGACGCTGAACCGCATCTATTCCCACGTCCCCTTCTATCGGAAGAAGTTCGACTCTCTCGGGATCCTGCCGGAGGACATCGGCTCCGTGACCGATTTCTCCCGCCTCCCGTTCACCGCGAAGGAGGACCTTCGGGAGAGTTACCCCTACGGCTTCTTCGCGGTTCCTCTCCGCGAGGTGGTCCGGATCCACGCTTCTTCCGGAACGACGGGTGCGTCGACGGTTGTGGGGTATACGCGAAACGACGTCCGGATCTGGAGCAACCTCACGGCGCGGATCCTTACGATGGGCGGGATAACGAAGGACGACGTGGTCCAGATCGCGTTCGGGTACGGCCTTTTCACCGGCGGGTTCGGTCTCCACTACGGCGCCGAGCGTATCGGTGCCTCCGTGATTCCCGCCTCGAGCGGCAACACCCTTCGCCAGATCAAGATCATGATGGACTTCAAGACCACCGCCCTGATCTCCACCCCCTCCTACGCGATGCTCGTGGCGGAGACGATCCGGGAGCAGGGGATTCCCCTGGCGGCTCTTTCGCTGAAATACGGTCTTTTCGGGGCGGAGCCCTGGTCCGAGCGGACGCGGCGGGAGATCCAGGAGAATCTGGGGATCATCGCCACGGACAACTACGGGCTGTCCGAAATCATCGGCCCGGGCGTCTCGGGGGAGTGCCGGGAGCTGAACGGCCTGCACATCAACGAGGACCACTTCCTGGTGGAGGTGGTCGACCCGGAAACGCTCCGGCCGATGCCCGAGGGGGAGACAGGGGAGCTCGTGATCACCTCGCTTACCAAGGAGGCGTTTCCGATGATCCGGTACCGGACCCGGGACCTGACGAGCCTCCTTCCCGGACACTGCCCCTGTGGACGCACGTTGCGCCGCATGGCCCGTGTGAAGGGGCGGACCGACGACATGCTGATCATCAAGGGAGTGAACGTCTTCCCCTCTCAGATCGAGTCCGTCCTCTTCGAAATCGAGGGGACGGAGCCGCACTACCAGATCGTGATCGAGCGGAAGGGGGGGGTCGACGAGGTCACCGTCCACGTGGAGGTGGGAGAGACGATCTTTTTCGATCAAATGCGGCAGCAGAGGGATATGATGGAACATATCCGGAAGCGCCTCGCCCAGGAGCTCGGGATCAACATAGAGGTCAAGCTCGTCGAGAGAAAGACGCTCGCCCGCTCCGAAGGGAAGTCGCAGCGGGTGGTGGACCGCAGAACGCTGTAGGGGGCGGCGGATGAGCACGGGCACGCTGTACATCGTGGCCACCCCGCTGGGGAATCTCGAGGACATCACGCTTCGGGCGATCCGCGTCCTCAAGGAAGCGGCGATCATCGCCTGCGAGGATACGCGGCGCACCGTCAAGATCCTCAACCGGTACGAGATCCGGACGCCCCTGTTCATTTTCCACGAGTACAACAAGGTCCGCGCCGGTGCCAGCATCCTCCGCAGACTCCGCGACGGGGAAAGCGTCGCGCTCGTATCCGATGCGGGTACGCCCGCCATCTCGGATCCCGGGTACGAACTGGTGAGGGAGGCGATCGGCGCGGGTGTTCCCATCGAAGTTGTCCCGGGCCCTTCGGCGCTCGTCGCCGCGCTGGTGGTATCCGGGCTGCCGACCGACCACTTCACGTTCGAGGGGTTCCTGCCGGCCCGCCGGGAAAAGCGCCGGAAGGCGATGCAGGGTCTCACCACCGGGACGAGAACGATGATCTTCTATGAGTCTCCCCAGCGGCTCGCGGCCTTTCTCCGTGAAGCCGCGGAGATCTTCGGCGATCGGCGGGCCTGCGTTGTCCGGGAGCTCACCAAGGTCCACGAGGAGATTCTCCGGGGGTCGCTTTCCGAGCTGGCCGCGGAGATATCCGGGCGCGAATCGGTCCTGGGCGAGGTCACCATCGTGATCGGGGGAGGGAAGAAAACGGTCGAGCTGTCCGTGGAGGAAATCGTCAGGGCGGCTCTCGAGGACGGCTCCGGCTCCTCCCGCGACCTCGCCCGGGAGATTACCGAGCGGACGGGGCTCTCCCGCAAGGAGGTGTACGCGGAGATCCTGAGGCAGCGGCAGAAATAAAAGCGGGCGGCCCGTGAACCGCCCGCGGGGAGGCCCTTGGCGGGAACCTCGTCTATTTCTTCTTTTCGCTCACTTGAATCAGCAGCGAGTCGGAAACGTTCGTCACAAACCCGTGGAATATATCCTTCGCCTTCTTGAAGGCAGGACTGGAGAAGATCTTTTCCAGGGCCGCGAGGTTGTCGAGATCCACCTGAACAACGCGCTGCGGAGAGGAGCCACCCAGCATGCTCTTGTAGATCCTGACCGATCGGACGCCCGGGAACTTGAACCATAGGTCCTTTCCCGTGCGCGCCAGATATTTCTCGTAGTCCTTCGCCTTCCCGGGGAGAACGTCGAACCGGTACTCGAACGTGATCATCGCTTTCCCTCCTGTCGGGATGTTTTCACTGCAACCGGGGGGCACTCCCACCGGGGCCACTTCCATCGGGGACACCCCTTATATTATCGCCGAGAAAAACAGGATTGTCCCCGCCGAAAAACCCAGGAGTGTTCCCCCACTCTGCGGGTGTCAATCGACCCGGAGGACGATCTTCCCGAACTGCTTCTTCTCCTCCAGCCGCTGCTGTGCCGCCTTCACCTCGGACAGGGAGAAGACGGAATCGACCACCGGGACGATCCTTCCTCCCGAAACCATCCGGAGCATTTCGGAGAACTCGGCGTGCGTCCCCATCGTGGAGCCCATTACCGTCAGCTGGTTCCAGAAGATCCGGACGATGTCCTCCTCCGGGTTCGGCCCCGTCGTCGCCCCGCAGGTGAGCAGTCTCCCGCCCCGTGCGAGGGAGGCGATCGATTGCTTCCAGGTTTCCTTCCCTACGGAGTCGAGCACGATGTCCACGCCTCGTTTCCCGGTGATCTTCCGGGTCTCGCCGGCGAAGTCGGCCGTCACGTGGTCGATCCCGAAATCCGCACCCATCTCCTCCGCGCGCCGAAGCTTGGCCGCGCTCCCCGATGTGACGCCGACGGTGAGCCCGAGAAGCTTCGCGATCTGGAACGCGGCGAGGGAAACGCCCCCCCCGATGCCGACGATAAGAAGCGACTCGCCGGGTCTTGCCTTTGCTTTGGTGACGAGCATGCGCCAGGCGGTGAGGAAGGTGAGGGGAAACGCCGCGGATTCCTCCCAGGTGAGATTCTCGGGTTTCGGGTAGGCGTTGATCTCGGGGGCAACGACGTATTCGGCGAAGGTCCCCCAGACATGCTCCCCCAGGAGGTGGAAGCTTGCGCAGAGGGAGTGCTCGCCACGGAGGCAGAACTCGCAGGTTCCGCAGTGGATGCCCGGGTTCAGGACGACCTCGTCGCCCTGCGTAAGCCGCGTTACTCCCGGCCCCACCGAGTCGACGACACCCGCTCCGTCCGACCCCATCACGTGCGGCAGCGAGAGGGAAAGCCCCGGGATCCCGATTCGGACGAAGATGTCGAGGTGATTGAGTGCGCCCGCCCGGACGCGGACCCTCACCTGTCCCGGTCCCGGGACAGGTGAGGGTAGGTCGCCGTGCCGGATCGTTTCGAGACCCCCGTGCTCGCGGAAGAAGGCAGCCTTCATGGGCGCGATCCGTTCGGGGGGCCATCCGTCTCGAACCGCCGGGTCATGGCTCGATCTTGTTTCGGCGAATGAGGTCCTCAAGGACAGATACGTCAATCTGAAGAAGTTCCGCGGCCCGCTCCCTGTCCCCCTCGGTGAGCGCCAGGGCCTGAAGGACCATCGGTGTTTCGAGATCCTGGATTGCATTGCGGATGTCGGTTCTCGCCAGGACTTCCGCCTGCCGATCCGCCGGTTTTCTCCCTTTCCTGCCGTACAGGATCTCGGTGGGCAGGTCCGCGGCATCCACCACCGTTCCCTGTTTCTTCCGCGTGGAGATCGCCTTCACGAATTTCTCGAGCTCCCGCACGTTCCCTGGCCAGGAGTAGGCCGAGAGGGCGGCTATGGCCGTCTGGCTGAAGCCCCGCAGGGGCTTCTTCCGGTTCCGGTTCTCCTCGAAGAGGAAGTGGTGAAGAAGCAGGGGGATGTCCTCTGCACGCTCCCGGAGCGCCGGGATGCGGATTGTCCCCGGGGCGAGGAGGGCGCAAAGCTCTTCTGTCACTTTCCCCTTGGCGGCGAGGGTTTCGAGGTCCGTCGAGGAGGAAGCAACCACCCGGATGTCGAGTTCGACCTCCTGGGTGGAGCCGACGGGCGTGATCGTCTTCTCGGCGAGGAGGGTGGTGATACGTTCCAGCACCCGGGAGCCTGCCTCCATGATTTCCGAAAGAAAGATGGTTCCGTTGTTCGTCATTGCGATTTTTCCCGGACGGGGAAGCACCGCCCCCTCGTAGGCTCCCGCGGCGTACCCGAAGAGATCCCCCTCCAGTTTCTCCTCGCCGGCTCCCGCGCAGTGCACCGGGACGAAAAGACCCGAGGAGTGGGAACTGTGAAAATGCAGTATCCGCGCGAAGAAGGATCGCCCCGTGCCCCTCTCTCCGACCAGCAGCACCGGTGTTTCCGTGTCGGAGAGACGCTGCGCTGCGGCGATCACCTCCTGGATAGGCGGGCTGGTGCCCACGACGGAGTGCAACAGGTGCCTGCTGCGGGATTCGGCCTTGAGGTAGAGGTTTTCCCTCTTCAGTTGCCGTTGGATGTAGGCCTTGTCCACGAGGTGGAGAACTTCCTCCGCCTTGAAGGGCTTTGCAAGGTAATGAAACGCGCCCGCCCGCATCGCTTCGATGGCGGTGTCCACCGTGCCGTACCCGGTCATCATGATCACCTCGGCATCCGACTGGATCTTCCTGGCCGTTCGGAGCACCTCGATCCCATCGGGTCCGGGCATCTTCAGGTCGGTGAGGACGATGTCGAAGCGGTTCTGCTCGAGCTTGTCGATTCCGGACGACCCCGAATCGGCGGTTTGTACCTCCCATCCTTCCGTCCGGAAGAGATCGTCGAGGAAGGTAAGGATCTGGAGTTCGTCGTCGACGATCAGGATTCTCCGGTGCAATGGAACCCTCATGGGTTACTTCCTCCTGCCCGCCCAGAAGATCGCGGCCCCGCCCGCAGCGAGGATGAGCACCAGGGACGCCCACTCGAGGCGTCGATAGCGGGAACGTGTGTGTTGCTCGGCGGCGGCCCGCTCCTGGTATGCCCTCGCCCCTCCGGCGGCGTTGTTCGCGTAAACCGGAAACGGTGACGGCGTCAGGAGGGAGAAGCAGAAGAAGAGTAAGCCGAATACGACGCCCGAAACTCCTCTCCGGCGCGGAGTGGGGACAGTTTTCATCGTGTATTTATACCACGAAACGGAGGGACGCGGAGCAGGAAGCGCAATGGCTCCCGGAGAGGCCGGAAGAGTCGGTTCGGTACCGTTGCCTCCGGACGACGATTACCCCGCATGCCGGGCAGGCCGTGTCCTCGGCCCCCTCCAGGGGGTAGTTCCCCACGTAGACGTACGGCAGCCTCTCCCGCGCGATCCGGAAAGCTGCTTCGAGCCGTTCAGGAGGTGTGGGGGGGGCGGTGAAGCGATACATGGGCATGTACCGGGAAAGGTGAAGGGGAATTTCCGGGTCGACTCCGGCGACGAAGTCGACGACGGCGCGGATCGCCTCCTCCGAGTCGTTCTCCCCGGTGACGAGGAGGTTGGTGATCTCCACGTGCGTGGTTTTCGCGCTTTCCCGAATGGTGTCGAGCACGGGGGCGAGTTCCCCCCCGCAGATTTTCCGGTAGAACGTTGCGTCCATCGACTTCAGGTCGATGTTCATTGCGTCCACCAGGGGGAGGATTTCGGCGAGCGGCTCGGGCGAGACGTACCCGTTGGTGACAAGGACGTTCGTCATGCCGGCCTTCCGGAATTCCCGGGCACAGTCGACGACGAATTCGAACCATATCAGCGGCTCGTTGTAGGTGTAGGAGATTCCGACGGCCCCCTCCCGCCGGGCGGCCCGCACGAGATCGGGAATGGGCACGGAGGTTAAGGGGACGCGTTTCTCGACCAGGTGGTGGTTCTGGCAGAAGCCGCAACGGAAGTTGCAACCTACCGATCCGACCGAGAGTATCGGTTTCCCCGGGTGGAAGTGGAAAAGCGGTTTCTTTTCGACCGGGTCGAACTGAACGGCGGCCACCTTTCCGTAGGTCAGGGCGAACAACCTGCCGTCCCGGTTCTCCCGGACGCCGCAGATTCCCTGCTTCCCCTCGGAGATGAGGCATCGGTGGGGGCACAGCTCGCACCGGACGGCCCCTCCCTCGGTCCGCCAGTGGGCGGCCGGCCGGAGTTCAGTAACGGACATGGAATCCCTCGAGCGGTTCGGCGGATTTGCGCCATTCCACGGCGATGTCTGTGACGACCGCGCCCGGGGGACCCTCGCGCAGGAAGGCGATCACCTTCTCCACTGCCTCCCGTTCCCCTTGAAGGACCGCCTCGACCTGCCGCCCAGGAAGGTTCCGGACGAAACCGGCCACGCCTAATCGGGTCGCCACGTCGCGAGTCGACGCACGGAAGAACACCCCCTGGACGCGGCCGGATACGGTCACATGGGCTTCCGAGACCTGTTTCATCTACGTTTCCGGCTCCTTCGCCATGGTCAGGAACTCCTCCTCGGAGAGAATCGGGATCCCCTTCTCCCGCGCCTTCGCGAGCTTGGAGCCGGGGTTTTCCCCGGCAACGAGGTAGTCCACTCCGTGACGGATCGCCGTGGCGACGGTTCCCCCTCCCTTCCGCACGATCTGCTTCGCCTTCGCCCTTGGGAGCCCAAGGGTCCCCGTGAAGAGGAACGTCTTCCCGGCGAATATCCCTTCGGCTGCCGGCTCCGGCCGGATTTCCACCGTTTTCCCCTCCAGGAGACGGTCCACGACCCGACTGCTTTCTACCGAGTCGAAATATTCCCGGATGCTTCGTGCAACCTCGGGCCCCACCTCGTGGACCGCGGAGAGTTCTTCCGCGGTCGTTTGACGGACCGCCTCGATCGTTCCGAACCTCCGGGCGATCACCCCGGACAGGTGTTCCCCTACGTGGGGAATCCCCAGGGCGTACAGGAAGCGGCCCAGTGTGGGGGTTCGGCTTCGCTCGACAGACCGGACGAGGTTGTCCGCGGACTTGTCTCCGAGGCGCTCCAGCCCGGCCAGCGTATCCCGGTTCAGCCGATACAGATCCGCCGGTTCGGCGACCAGCCCCTCGTCCACGAGCAGGGAGAGGAGCCTGGGGCCGAGCCCCTCGATATCCATGGCGCTCTTCGAGACGAAGTGGCGAAGCGACTCCTTGCGTCGCGCCACGCAGTTCTTCCCCGTGCAGCGGTGCGCCGCCTCGCCCGGAACGCGCACAACGGGAGAGGTGCAGATCGGGCAACGGTCGGGCATTCGGAACGGCACCTCCCGGTTGTGTTCCCCGCGCTTCGCGGATAGGGATTCCACGACCTCGGGGATCACGTCCCCTGCGCGCTGGACCACGACCCGGTCTCCCACCCGGATGTCCTTGGATTCGACGTTGTCCTGGTTGTGCAGCGTGGCCCTCCCTACCCTTACTCCCCGGACCGTCACGGGGGACAGGATCGCCACGGGGGTCAAGGTTCCCGTGCGGCCGACGCTCACGACGATCTCCTCCACCTTCGTCTCCGCGCGGTCCGGGGAGAACTTCGCCGCAATGGCCCATCGGGGAGAGCGGGCGACTTCCCCCAGCTCCCGCTGGACGCCCAGTTCGTTGACCTTCGCCACGATGCCGTCGATCTCGTAGGACAGGGAATCCTTTTTCGCTTCCACCTCCCGGTAAAACGCGATCACCCCCTCGATGTCGAGCGGATCGTCCAGATAGTGGCGATCCGCGGGATCATGGCGCCTCTCGTCGGGGAGGTGCCCCCTTGTCCAGTCCCGGTTGACCGCGAAACCCCAGGCGGCGAGTCGGTCGAGCTCCTCCATGTGGGTGTCGAAGAGAAAGGGATTACGGGACGGGAGATCGGAGGCACCGGGAACGACCCGCCCGATCCCGTAGGCCCAGAGCCTGAGACGCCGGCTCGCGGCCACCCGCGGGTCGAGCTGCCGGACCGACCCTGCCGCGGCGTTCCTCGGGTTGGCGAAAGAGGTCTCTCCGAGGCGGTTCCTGCCGCGGTTCAGGTCGGCGAAATCCTTCTTCTCCATGAAGATCTCGCCGCGCACATCCAGGATTTCCGGGACCGCCACGGCGGCGGACGTTCGCGGGATGCTGAGCGGAATATCCGAAATCGTCCTCAGGTTTGCGGTCACATCCTCCCCCCGGACTCCGTCTCCCCTCGTGGCTCCCCGGATGAGGCGGCCGCCTTCGTAGGTCAGTTCCACTGCCAGTCCGTCGATCTTGACTTCGGCGGTGTACCCGAACAGGCGGATGCGGTCCTCCGGCAAGCCCCGGCTCTCCAAATGGCGGCGGATCCGGGCGTCGAACTCTCTCAGCTCCTCCTCACCGAATGCGTTCTGGAGGGAGAGCATGGGACTCTGGCGCACCACCACTCCGAACGCCTCGACCGGCTCCGCTCCCACCCGCCGGGTCGGCGACTCGGGATCGGCCAGCTCGGGGTGGGCCTCCTCGAGCCGAGTAAGTTCGCGGAACAGGGAATCGTACTCGGCGTCGGAGATTTCGGGAGCGTCGTCCCGGTAGTAGCGGTCGTTGTGGTACCGGATCTTTCGCCTCAGCTCCTCGACGCGGGATGCGGGAGAACCGCGGGACATTCTTTGTTCCTTTCGAAAACGGCCTCGGGAAAAGACTTTGATCGGCTTCCCAGCACGATTATACAATGGAAAACGTTGAGAACTCCTTCGTCTGCCAAAGGGGAGCCGCCAGGAGAGGTGAGCGATGAAATCGTTCTGGAGAAAGCTTTGGGGGGGCGGCCAGAAGGATCCCGATGAGGGAAAGGGCCAGTACGGAGTGGATTATGTCGGCGTGTCCGAGCTGATGCGATTTAACAGGAACCTGCTCGAGGCCAGGAAGCACGAAAAGAGTGGTATCCAGCTGTACACGAGATTCCTCGCGGAAGCGAACGACGAGAGGGGCCGGGAGATGTACCGGAAGCTCCTCGAAGAGGAGCGCCGGCACATCCGCATGGTGGAGGAAGAGATCGAGGAGCACAAAAAGCAGGGATACTGGTCCTGACGGTCTAAACCGGCCGGTTGTGCCTCTTCCTCCTCCCGTGCGCCTTACTCCTCGAGCGCCACGATTCCGGGGAGCCGTTTCCCCTCCAGAAGCTCGAGGAACGCTCCGCCGCCGGTCGACACGTAGGACATCCGGGAAAACAGGCCTGCCTTGTGCAGCGCCGTGTCGGTGTCGCCGCCGCCGACGATGGTGATCGCGTTGCTCTCCGCGAGAGCCCGCATGATCGAGTGAGTCCCGTTGGCGAACGGCCCGATCTCGAACGCTCCGAGCGGACCGTTCCAGACGATGGTCTTCGCGTCCTGGAGCGCTGCCTTGAAAAGGAGCGATGTGGCGGGCCCGATGTCGGCCGCCGTCCACCCGACGGGGATCTCCTGGGCGGGGACGATCTTCGAGGATGCCGATGCGTCGAGCCGGTCGGCGACCACGACGTCGACGGGCAGGTAGAGCTTGACCTTGCGGCGAGTGGCGTTCGCCAGCACCTTTCCCGCCATTTCCACCATCTCGGTCTCGTACAGGGAGTTCCCCACCTCGTAGCCCTGTGCGGCGAAAAACGTGTTGGCCATCGCGCCGCCGATGAGGATCTTGTCCACCTTTCCGATGACGTTGTTGATCGCCTCGATCTTCCCGGAGATCTTGGCCCCTCCGAACACCGCGGCCAGCGGGCGGGCGGGGGAGACGAGGGCTTTTTCGAAATAGGCGATCTCGTCCTTCATGAGAAGCCCCGCCGCCTTCTCCTTGACGAACCGGGCGACGGCGACGTTCGACGAGTGCCCCCGGTGGGCGGTCGCGAAGGCGTCGTTAACGTACACGTCGCAAAGCGCCGCGAGCTGTTTTCCGAACCCCTCGTCGTTTTTCTCCTCGCCGGGATGGAATCGCACGTTCTCCAGGAGGAGGACGTCGCCCGGCTGCATCGCCGCCACGGCCTTTTCCGTCGCCTCCCCCACGCAGTCGGGAACGAAAGAAACTTCCTTTCCGAGGAGGGAGGAGAGGCGTTTTGCCACGGGAGAGAGGCTCATCTCCGGGATCGTTTTTCCCTTGGGACGCCCCAGGTGGGACAAAAGGATCGTTTTCGCTCCCCGCTCCCGGGCCAGCCGGATCGTGGGGAGGACGGCCTTGATCCGCGTGTCGTCGGTGATGTTCCCGGCCTTGTCCAGCGGGACGTTGAAATCGACGCGGATGAGCACCCGTTTCCCGGAAAGATCAAGCTGGTCGATGGTCCGTACCTTCATCGTGTCTCCTCCCAGGCAATCTGCGAGAATGGTACCAGAAAGCCCCGGCGCCGTCAGGCCCTTTGCAGCCCCATCACGATCTCCGGCGCGATCAGCACAAAGATGATCACCTCCCGCGTCCCGGCGTGTGCCGCCGCCACCCGGACGTCGCTCATGGCAGGGACGCCTGGAGATAGGGAATCAGATTGAACAGGAGGTGCAGGAACACGGGAACGTAGAGGTTGCCCGATTTCTTGCGTCCCCAACCGAACAGGAGGGCGGGGAAGAAGGTGAGCGCCCGGTACGCCGACGCGTGGATGACGAGGTGAGCCGCCGCGAAGAGAAGGGAGGTGGCAGTGACCGGCTCCCATTCCTTTTCCTCGAAGACGTCGTACAGGTACCCGCGGAAAAAGACCTCCTCCGGGAGGGCGACGAGAATTGCCTGCCGGAAGACGAATGTCCCGAGCGGAGGCCCGTACGCTCCGCGTGAGGGGGGGAAGAGCGGAAAGGGAAGGGAGGAAACGAGAAGAAACACCAGGACTCCCCCCGCCCCCAGGACCAGGAAGAGGGATCCACTCCGTTTCACGTCCGAAAGCCGGATCCAGGAGGGCGCCCGCCCCCGCCGGTAGTACAGAAACGGGGCATAGAGGAACAGGGCCGCCCCCAGCAGGTCGGGTTGAAGCAGCAGGAACCGGGAGGGATAGCGGGTAGCCAGGCGCAGTGCGAGGGCGATCCCGGTGAGAAGGAGAATCGCCTGGATGGGGAAGGACCCGCGTTTACTCACTTCCGTCGGTTTCCCTTAATCGAATCGGTCGGATCCGGTGGAACAGCTCCGGAAAACGGTCGATGGTGAAGTCAGGGGAATGTTCCGCGAACCCCTTCGCGCCGAGTCCGTAGGAAACGCCGCACGTGGCGACCCCTGCCCCTTGCCCGGCAAGAATGTCGTTCACCGAGTCCCCCACCATGAGGGATTCCGCGGGAGAAATCCCCCGCTTCTTCATGATGCGAAGAAGTCCTTCCGGGTTCGGCTTCTTGCTATCGAAGCTGTCCCCCCCGCGCACATCGACGAAGTACCGGGAGAGCGACAGGCCGGCAAGGATGTTTCGGGTCATATCGACCGGCTTGTTGGTCAGCACGGCCATCTCGAACGCCTTGCTGTGCGCTTCCAGGCTTTCGCTAACCCCCGGGAAGGGGACGGTCGTGTCCAGCAGGTGCTCCCGGTAATGGGTGAGGAAGGTCTTCAAGACAAGGGGAAGGATTTCCCTCCCGTCGGTCCCCAGGGATCGCTGGATAAGAATAGAGGCTCCGTCGCCGACGTAGGAATAGACCGTCTCGTTCGGCAGAAGGGGGTACCCGAACGAACCGAGGGCATAGTTGACCGAATTCGCCAGGTCGACCTTGGAATCGACGAGTGTTCCGTCAAGGTCGAACACCACCAGCCGGACCGCTTTTCCCATATCGTCCCTTCCCCCGTGCGGGAAGAATTTTTTTTTCACGCCTACTATTCTAATAAAAAATCCCCCGTCCCCGGGACAAGGGATCTCCCGGCCGGCCTCCTCTTCTGTAAACCTGTTATCGGTTCCCGGGTTGACAGCGACGAACGCTTCCGGAAGAATGGGGGATCGCCGCATCCACAGCCGGGGGGGGGGCCTTGGAGGACTTCTGGAACCGGATCCGGGAAGACGCCATGGGGGGGAAGGGGATCGCCGCCGGAGACGCCCTCAAGGTCCTGTCGCTTCCCCAACCTGACCTCTGGCGCCTGCTCGACGTCACCGAGGGCGTCCGCCGGCGCTTCAAGGGGGACGGGGTGAGGCTCTGCTCCATCGTGAATGCGAAATCGGGGCAGTGCTCGGAGGACTGTTCCTTCTGCTCCCAGTCCCGCCGTTCGACGGCCGACATCCGGAAATATCCGTTGATGGAAGAGGAAGAGATGGTCCGGGCCGCCCGGGAAGCGAAAACTCGGGGGTCCAGGGAATTTTCGATCGTGTCGTCGGGCCTCGCGATGCGCAACCGCGCGGAGCTCGAGAGAGTAGGGAACGCCATCGAGCGGATCCGGGTCGAGGTGGGGATCGAGACCTGCGTGAGCCTCGGTACGCTGTCCGCGGAGGACGTGGCCTACCTACTTTCGCGGGGGCTTCGGTCGGTACACCACAATCTCGAGACGTCCCGGGGTTTTTTCCCTTCGATGTGCACAACCCATGACTACGAGGAGGATGTCCGGGCGGTCCAGGCCGCGAAAGCGGCAGGGGCGTGGGTATGCTGCGGGGGGATCTTCGGCATCGGGGAGACGGCCGAGGACCGCGTCGAGCTCGCCATGACGCTCAGGGAGCTTGGCGTCGACTCGATCCCGCTCAACTTTCTCAATCCCGTTCCGGGGACTCCGGTGGAGGGGAGGGAAGAACTCACCCCCTTCTCCTGTCTCAAGATCATCGCGATGATGCGGCTGTGCCACCCCGGGCGGGAGATCATCGTCTGCGGCGGGCGGGAGGTGAACCTGCGGGACATGCAGAGTCTCGTGTTCGCCGCGGGGGCCAGCGGGACGATGGCGGGAAATTACCTGACCACAGCCGGTCGCCCGGCGGAGGACGACGTCCGGATGATCCGTGACCTGGGTCTTACCCTCCTCCCCGTCTGATGAGCCTTTCCTTTCTCGACGAAGAGATCGTCGCCCTCAAGGAGAAAGGACGGTACCGTTTCTTGCGGCGGCTTTCCACGCCGCAGGATGCCCGAATCGTGATCGAGGGGGAGGAAGTGCTGAACTTCTCCTCCAACAACTACCTGGGGCTGGCCAACCATCCGGAGGTGGTTGCGGCGCTCGCAGACTGCGCAGCACGTTACGGGGTCGGCGCGGGTGCCTCCCGGCTCATCAGTGGACACATGGACGTCCACGCCGAGCTCGAGGAGGCGATGGCCCATTTCAAGGGGGCGGAAGGTTGCCTGACGTTCAGCGCGGGGTACATGGCCAACCTGGGAATCCTGTCCACCCTCGGCGATTCCGATACGACGATCTTCTCCGACGAATGGAACCATGCCTCCATCGTGGACGGCTGCCGGCTTTCCCGCGCCCGTGTGGAAGTGTACCGGCACGCGGATGTCACCCACCTGGAGGACTTGCTCCGGGCTTCCTCCGCCCGGCGAAAGATCGTGGTGACGGACGGTGTATTCAGCATGGACGGGGATATCGCGCCCCTGCCCGACCTCGTGGAGGCCAAGGACCGTCACGGGGCGATCCTGGTTGTCGACGACGCCCACGCAACGGGCGTGCTCCCGCCTGGCGGGCGCGGCTCCGCGGATTACTTCGGCCTCTCCGGCCGGGTCGAGATCCTCATGGGAACCTTCTCGAAAGCGCTGGGAACGTACGGTGCGTACCTGTGCTCCACGCGGCGGATGGTCGAGTACTTCATCAACAAGTGCCGTCCCTTCATCTTCAACACCGGGCTTCCCCCGGCGGTCGCGGGGGCTACGCTTGCCTCGCTCGGACTCCTGGCCCGGGAGCCCCAGCGGCTGAAGGCTCTGTGGGACAACGAACGGTTGTTCCGGGAGGAAATGGAGGCAAGGGGGCGGAAGGTAGAATCGGACACCGCCATCGTGCCGATTCTCGTGGGGTCCGACGGGGACACGATGGCGGCATCGCGGGCTTTGTTTGACCGGGGGGTGTTCGTCCATGGGATTCGCCCTCCGACGGTGCCGGAGGGGACGGGGCGTCTGCGCCTGACGCTCATGGCCACCCACACCGCAGAGATGGTGCGCACGGCAGCAGGAAGGATCGACGAGGTGCTTCGGGAGCGGGGGATTGGAACGGACGGAGCGATTGCGGCAAAGGGATAAGGCGGCCCTCTGGCACCCCTTCACCCAGATGGCGGACTGGGAGAAGGACGCCCCGCTCATCATCGAGCGCGGCGAGGGGAACTACCTTTTCGACACGGAGGGGCGGAAATACTTCGACGGCGTTTCGTCGCTTTGGGTGAACCTCTTCGGGCACGGAAGGAGGGAAATCGACGATGCCGTCCGCGCCCAGCTCAACCGGATGGCCCATTCCACTTTTCTGGGGCTTTCCCACCCCCCTGCGATCGAACTTGCGGAGAAGCTTCTGGCCGTCGCCCCCCCGGGTCTCTCCCGCGTCTTCTATTCCGACAACGGATCCACCGCGATGGAGATCGCCATCAAGATGGCGTTCCAGTACTGGCGCCAGCGGGAAGGGGGGGCGGAGGAGAGGCGGGAGTTTCTCACGTTCTCCGAAGCGTACCACGGCGATACGATCGGATCCGTCTCCGCGGGCGGGATCGATCTCTTCCACAGGATCTTCCGCCCGCTTCTGTTCTCCACACGCAGGGTTCCCGCGCCGCATTGCTACCGCTGCCCCTACGGGCTCTCCCGCCCTTCCTGCGGACTCTTCTGCGCCGAGCGAATGGAGGAGGAGGTCCGGGGCCGGAAGGATGCTCTGGCCGCCGCGATTGTCGAGCCGCTCGTGCAGGGGGCGGCGGGAATTCTCCTGATGCCGGAAGGGTACCTTGCGAGGCTGCGGGCGGTGACGCGGGAATGCGGCGTCCTGCTCATCTGTGACGAGGTGGCCACGGGATTCGGTCGGACAGGGACGATGTTCGCCTGTACACAGGAGGGAGTTTCGCCGGACATCATGGCGGTCGCCAAGGGAATGACAGGCGGGTATCTCCCTCTTGCCGCAACGCTTGCCACCGAAGATATCTACCGGGCGTTTCTCGGCCGGTACGAGGACTTCAAGACGTTTTTCCACGGCCATTCCTACACGGCAAACCCGCTCGGGTGTGCGGCAGCGATCGCGACCCTGTCGATCTTCGAGCGGGAGGATGTCCTCATGCGGGTGTCCCGCCTGGGGAGGACGATGGAGCGCGCGCTCGCGGAACTGTCCGGGCACCGGAATGTGGGGGAGATCCGGCGGAAGGGGCTGATGGCGGGAATCGAGATCGTCGCGGACCGCACGACGCGCGAGCGGTTTCCCCCGGAGAAAAAAATCGGCCAGCGGGTGGTCCGGAAAGTGCGGGAGCGCGGTGTGATCCTCCGCCCGCTCGGCGACGTCATCGTCCTGATGCCCCCCCTTTCCTCCACCGAAGAGGAGATCCGGTCCCTGGTCCGGTCCGCCTCCTGGGCGATCGACGCGGTCCTGGGCGGGGGACACGCATGGGGGGGACACTCCGCGGGCGCTGGGGGAGGACACTCCTCAACGTGAGACTTGATAAAAACAGGAGTGTCCCCCGGAAAGCCATCCTGATCACGGGGACCGATACGGGGGTGGGGAAGACGTACGTTTCCTGCCTTCTCGGAAAGGGGATGCGGGAGAAGGGGTTTGCCGTGCGGCCTCTCAAGCCGGTCGAGTCCGGGTGCAAACCGGGGGCGGACGGCGTCCTGTTCCCGGGGGATGCCTCGTCCTTGCGCGAAGCGTTCGCTCCGGACCTTCCCCTTTCCGCGGTATGCCTGTATCCCCTTGCCGCTCCGCTTTCCCCTCACCTCGCCGCGGGCGCGGAGGGGGTAGCGATCGACGTCGACCGAATCCGGAGTGCGATTGCCGGGGCGGCGGAAGCGTCGGACCTCGTCCTCGTGGAGGGCGCGGGCGGGATCACGGTGGAGATTTGCGAGGGGTATTCCTTTGCCGACCTGGCGAAAGACGCCCGTCTCCCCGTGCTGGTGGTGGCGCAGAACCGCCTGGGGACCCTCAACCATTTATGCCTGACCCTGCATTTTCTCCGGTCGGGGGCGGTCCCGGTAGCCGGCGTAGTCCTGAACGACACGACCCCGGATCCGTTCCCCGCAAGGGACGGGAACGAAGGAGAGGTGCGCCGTATCGCAGGGGACCGGTACCTGGGAAGGGTCCCGCACGGAGCCCTCTCCCTCCCGGAGGGGATCCTCGCAGGGCTGCTCGGGTTCTTCTCCCGGAGATAACTCCTTCCGGCCGGGATACTTTATAATACCGCCCATGTCCCCGCGCCCCGGGCGCACCCCCCTCGAGCGGTGCAGAAGAATCTTCCGCTACATCTATCTGCGGCTGATCCGCGTCGGGGGGGATCCGGTCCACATCGCACTGGGGTTCTCTCTCGGGGTGTTCCTCGGCGTGTTTCCCACCTTCGGGATCGGGATCCCTCTTGCGCTGCTCCTGGCCTCGGCGTTGCGTTGGAACCGCGTATCCGCAATGCTCGGGTCCCTGGTGATGAACCCGATCACGACGCCGCTTTTCTGGACTCTTTCCGGGATGCTGGGGGCCGCCATCTTCCGGGTCAACGCGAACAAGGTGATGACGAGCGTCCAGAACGGGGAACGGCTGCGCAGCCTGACCGTGGGGGCGGGGATCTACCTGGTCGGGAACACGATCATCGCCCTTGTCTCCGCCGTGATCGCCTACTTCCTGGCGTTGCGGGTGGTCACCGTGTACCGGAAAAGGCGACGGGAGCGGAAGCGCAGGATCCGGGAGGAACGGGGTTAGGATCCGGGGATGGCTCCCGCAAGGAACCGCGGCGTGCTCACGCTTTCTTCCCCCGGTCCACGACCCACACGACCGCGAAGCTTGCGAGGAAGAGTCCGAGGAGCGGAATGGTCATCAGGGTCAGGTTATAAATGTCCGGCGTGGGAGTGAGGACGGCGGACACCACGACGCATCCCAATATGGCTTGCCGCCACTTGTTCCGGAAGAATCCGGGGGTAAGCCACCCGGCCTTGGCCAGAAAGTAGGAGACCAGGGGCGCCTCGAAGGAGAGACCCAGGGCAAGAAGCATCGTTCCGCAGAAGGAGACGAACTTCCGGGCCGATATGAGCGCCCGCACCTCCTCCGACTCGAACCCCACAAGGAATCCGACGCCTGCCGGGAGAAGGACGAGATATCCCAGCAGCATGCCGAGGAAAAAAAGACCGGTCGCCGTCCCGATGACGATCCACCCCCACCGTTTCCACGCCGGAAGACGGGGGACGAATGCCCCGCGCCACAGCATCCATGCCCCGGCCGGCAGCGACAACGCGAGGCCGCAGTACAGCGCGATCGAGAGCAGGGCGAAGAACCCCTCCGACGGGTCGTAGGCGACGAGCTTCCGGTTGAGGAGCCGCACCAGGAACAGGAGAATGGATTCCGAGAACGCGAAGGAGGCCGCGGACAGGCCGATCACGAGAAGAGCATAGAACGCCAGTCCCTTCCGGGCTTTTTCGCCTTCGGCGAGGATGGCGAGAAATCGGTTTTCCAAGGGCCCTCCGGCGTGGTTTTCTGCTATGTAATAGTACAGCGGCTTTAAGGAAAGGGGAAAGAATGCGGTATACCGTTCCGGGGTTTGTCCACCGGCCCGGGATGCACTGCGGTTCCGCCGCCATGCGGAACCTGTTCGCCTTCCGGGGGATCGACCTCTCGGAGCCGATGTGCTTCGGGCTGGGTTCGGGCGCGGGTTTTCTGTATGTGCCCGAGCATCCGGTTTCTCCCTTCGTCGCATTCCACGGCCGGATCATGGAGATGGAGAAAGAATTGTGCGGCGTCCTTTCGATCCCGTTCCCGGAGCGGGAAGAGGAGGACGGCGATGCGGGGTGGGAGAAGGCCCGGGCGGCGGTCCTTTCCGGACATCCCGTTCTGATCAGCACCGATCTTGCCTACCTCGAGTATTTCGAGACAAGCACGCACTTCGCAGGCCACCGCGTCGTCCTGTTCGGGGTCGATGACGAGGCGGAGCATGCGCTCCTGTCCGATTCGGAGCGTGAGGAGGCGCAGAAGGTTTCCGTCCCTTCGCTGAAACGCTCGCGATCGTCCAGCGTACCCCCGTATCCGATGGGAAACCGGTGGTGCGTCGTCAAGCCCGAAGACGCGCTCCGTCCGATCCCGGAGGCGGTGCCGCTGGCTCTCAAGAAGAATGCGCGGGAGATGCTCGCTCCGCCCGGGGGGTCCTTTGCCGGCATCTCCGGGATGCGCCGGATGGCGGAGGATATCCCCCGGTGGCCCGCCATGACGGAGGAGTTTGCCTTCGCGGCCCGCTTCGGCTACCAGGTCATCGAAAAGCGCGGCACCGGCGGAGGCTTCTTCCGGAGGATGTACGCCCGCTACCTCGATGAGGCGTCCGCCTGTTTCCCCCCCTTGGCCGGGCCGGGGCTGGCCGAAAAAATGGTTGCTGTCGCAGAAGGATGGACGGAGATCGCGGGGAGGCTGAAGGAGGTCTCGGAGGGAGACGATACCGCGGGATTGCCCCGCGTGGCCGACCTCGTCCTTCGGCAGGCCGACCGGGAAGAGGTCTTCTGGCGGGAGGCCGCCTCCCTCGTCTGACGGCTCCCTCGCCCTGCTGCAAGAGGCGAATCGATGCGGCGGGCACCATCTCAGTGCGTTCTTTGTGGAAGGGCAAGACATCGGCTCCGCTCACTCGGAGGGGGCCCCTCGCTTCGTCGCTCGACTTGCGATGCACCCGCAAGTCTGCGCTCGCCCTTCCTCCCCGAAAAGCTCCGCTCGGAACCCCCTCCTGCGTGCGCTTCGCCGCATGTGCCTTTTTCCTGAGAATCAGGGGGTGCATCGATGCGTCGTCCGCCACAGGGGATCCCCCGAGCGGGAAGCCATGGCGGCGAAGCCGCACCTGCGCGCGATGTTTCGTGGGTGCCTAATAAGCGCAGCAAGCCGAAGGAGTGGGGGCGCAGTGAGGTAAAGCGCAGCCGTGCAGGTTCACCGCACGGCGAGCCACGAACGGAGCCCCCCTCCGAGGCTGCGGAGCATTACTCGTGACCGCTCGCTGCCAGCGACGTTTGGGCCGCTAGTCCCGGTTCCGGAGGTGCCGCCTCACGTACCAGACGATCCCGGCCACGATCACGGCGCCGATCACGAGGTCGAACTTGTGGAAGTAGTACCGCAAGGTGGGCCAACGCTCCCCCATCACCATCCCGATGTAGGCAAGTCCCAGGCACCAGGGAAGGGATCCCGCAAAGGTGTAGGCGATGAACCGTTTCATGTTCATCTGCGCGACCCCCGCCGGGAAGGCGATGAAGGTGCGGATGACCGGGAGGAGGCGGGCGAAGAAGACGGTTGCCTCGCCGTGCCGTTCGAACCAGCGGTCCGCCATGTCGAGGTCATGCCGGGAAACGAGGATGTATTTCCCGTACTTCTCGACGAGCGGCCGGCCCCCGTACATTCCCAGGTAGTACGCCGGAACGGATCCGACAACGCATCCGAGGGCCCCGGCCAGTCCCACGGACCAGAGGGAATATTCCCCCAGAAAAACGAGGTAGCCGGAAAACGGCATGATCACCTCGGAGGGAAGGGGGATGCACGCCGATTCGATCGCCATCAGCAGGACGATTCCCGGCAGACCCATCGTGGAGATCACGTAAATGACGAAGGCGGCGAGCGCCTCGAGTATCCGGGCCACCATGTGCGGGCTCCTTCCTATCCCACCGTTATGTACGGCGGCCCGAAGCGCAGGGTCGGCTGGGCGTCGCCCACGGGGACCCCTTGTCCCTCTTTCCCGCAGGTACCCAGGCCGAATCCGAGGTCGGACCCGACCATGTCGATCATCGAAAGGGCTTCCGGTCCGTTCCCGGTGATGGTGGCGCCGCGAACCGCCTCGCCCTGCTGTCCGTTCTCGATACGGTATCCTTCGGCCACCTCGAACATGAAGTCGCCGGTCACGGTGTTTACCTGCCCGCCCCCCATCTTGCGCACGAGAAGCCCGCGGTCCACCGAGCGCACGATTTCCTCCGGCGGCGTCTCCCCCGGGAGGATGATCGTGTTCGTCATGCGGGGCACCGGCCTGTGCCGGTACGATTCCCGCCTCCCGTTCCCGGTCGACCGGACCCCTTCCTTCATTGCATGGAGCCGGTCGTAGAGGAACCCTTTCAGAACGCCGTCCGAGACGAGTACCGTTCGCTGGCCCATTGCCCCCTCGTCGTCGACTCCGAACGACCCCCGCTTTCCCGGCACGGTGGCGTCGTCGACGATCGATACGAGCGGACTGGCCACCCGGGCTCCCAGCGAGTTCCGGTATACCGACATCCCCCGGCGCGCGAGGTCCGCCTCGAGCCCGTGCCCGATCGCCTCGTGGACCATCGTCCCTCCCGCCTCGGAGGAAAGCACGACCGGCATCCTGCCTCCACCGATTCTCCCCGCGGAGAGGGCGCGGACGGCCCTCCCCGCTGCCTTCCTTGCGAGTTCCTCCGGAAGGAACTCCTCCAGAAACTCCCACCCGCACGTCCCGCCGCCGGTCTCGTATCCCATGGTGAGGCCGGACTCGTTCCCGGCCACGCATTGGACGGTGAGAAGGGTGAAGGTCTGGGCGTCCGAGGCGAAGACTCCCGGGTGCGCCGCGATCTCGATCCGCCGTTCCGCCTCCCCATACGTCGCCCGGACCTGGCGGATTTCCCGGGAGATCCCGCGTGCGATGCGGTCCATGTCGGAGACGAGGGCGACCTTTTCCCCGACCTCCCGGGAGCCCGGGGGGATGCGAACGGCGGACGGCCTGCGGGCGGCGTCGGGGGTGGCAGGGAGGACGGCGGATACCATCTCCCCGTTCGCGTATCGCGAGAGGTCGTTCGCGAGAGAGAGGACGGTCCGTTCGTCGCATTCGTTGGTGAAGGCGTAGAAGGTCTTCTCACGGAAGATGAGCCGGATCCCTATTCCCGCGTCGGTCCCCGAAAGGGCGCGCTCGATCTTCCCGTCCTCCCGCTGAATCGAAAGCGAGTTCACCTCTTCGTAGAACAGCTCCCCGTACTCCCCTCCCCGGGAGAGCAGTGCGGAAAGGAGCGGTTCCAGGCGCATATTCGATAGCATCAGGGACTCCGGGTCGGCGACCGGCCCCTGCGCCTGCCCAGGCGGGCGCGAAGGCCGTGCAATGGGCGATTCATCACCGATTTGTGTATACTAATCCTAACAAGTGTACCCGAGGGAGAGGATGAAAGCGAAACTCTTGGCGGCGACCTTGGTGGCCGCTTTCCTGTTTGCCCAGGATGCCGTGGCATTCCACGGAAATAACGAGGCGATCAGCACGCACCTCCAGGGACAAGCGTATTCCCGGTTTCTCGCCGGCTATCTCCATTACCGGGAGGGGGACCTGGACGCCGCCCTCGAATCGTACCGCAAAGCCCTCCGGTATCAGGGGAATGAGCCGGAAATCCTCTTCGAGACTGCGAACGTCCTCGTGAAGAAGGGAAGGCTCCCCGAAGCGAGGGAATACCTGGAGAAGGCTCTGGCCATCGACAAACAGCATGCGCGTTCCCGCTACCTCCTGGCGGGGATCCTGGCGGCGACGGGCGACAAGGAAAAGGCGATTTCCTTGTATTCCCAGGCATTATCAGACGACCCGGACCACGAGGAGGCATATCTCCACCTTTCCATGCTCTACGCCGAGAAAGGGGATTTCGCCCGGGCGGAGGAATTCCTCACCACGCTGATCGGGAGGAGCCCGGAATCGTTCCTCGCCTATTATTACCGGGGCAGGATCCTGGCCGCCCAGGAAAAGTACGATGCCGCGCTTGCCGACTTCGACCGCTCGCTTTCGATCCACCCGGCATTCGACGGCGCTCTTATCGACTCCGGGGGCGTTCTCGAAATTATGGGGCGCCACGCCGAGGCGGAGGAAAGGTACAAGAAAGCGCTTGCGATCAATCCGGGGAACCCGTTCATCCGGGAGCGCCTCGGGAGAGTTCTCATCCTGGAAAAGAAGATCGACAAGGCAGTCGACCAGTACGAAAAACTCAAGAGATTCGCCGAGGGGAACCTCGACTTCCGGACGAAGCTCGGGCTCCTCTATCTCGACAGCGACCGGTACGACGAAGCGATCAACGAGTTCCTGTTCGTGCTTGCGGCCCGGCCGGAGAACACCCAGGTGCGGTTCTTCCTCGGGACCGCCTACGAGGCGAAGGGGATGTTTCCGGAAGCCGAGGAGGAATTCCGGGCGATCCCGGAATCGTCCCCGGTATACCGGGATGCGATGCTCCACGTCGCCATGTCCCTCGGCCGCCGGAAGCGGATCGACGAGGCGATCGGGGTGACGGAAACGCTGCGGGAGAAGTTCCCGGACGACGTCCCGCTGATGATCTTCCTGGGGACGCAGCTGGAGGAGGCGAAGCGGTACCGGGAGGCACTGGACGTTCTCGTCGAGGCGGCGCAGAAAGATCCGAAGAACGCATCGGCCCGGTTCTCGCTCGGGGTGATCTACGACAAGTTGGGAGATTTCGACAATATCGTTTCGTCCATGGAGAAGGCGATCGAGCTCGATCCGCAGCACGCGACGGCCATGAACTACCTCGGGTACACATATGCGGACCGGAACCTCCGCCTCAAGGAGGCCGAATCCCTGATCCTCCGCGCCCTGGAGATCCGGCCGGACGACGGGTACTTCATCGACAGCCTGGCCTGGGTGTATTACCGCAAGGGCGAATACCCGCGTGCGGAGGCCGAACTCCGCCGCGCGCTATCGTTCATCCCCGACGATCCCGTAATCCTCGAGCACATGGGGGACATCCTGTCCGGGCAGGGGAAGGAGGAAGAGGCGGCGGCCTTCTACGAAAA
Source organism: Candidatus Limnocylindria bacterium (assembly GCA_035464915.1). Lineage (GTDB taxonomy): Bacteria > Desulfobacterota > Deferrimicrobia > Deferrimicrobiales > Deferrimicrobiaceae > CSP1-8. Next base: position 9,285 of record DATHRT010000170.1, on the reverse strand, counting down.
GTCGATCTCCCACGGGCATGAGAAGCCCGAGGAGATAAAAAGCAAGCTGAACCGGGTCCAGAAGGCGGGCTCCACGGGGAAGTGACGGCCCCGGTCGCCTCTCCGATGGAGCTCCCTGCGGCGAGGGAAGGACGGGACGTCGCGGTATTTGTCGCCGTATGCGCACTGGTCGCTTTGGTCGTCGCTCCGGGAGCCGGCTGCGCACCCTCCCGGCAGCTCCTCGTCGGGCAGGAAGCCAGGACGGCGGCCACGTTCTTCTCTTCTGCCGCGGACGTCTCCTTCCCCATCCATGCGTCGTTTTCGGGCGTTGCCGAACTCCGCGGGAGCACCGTCCCCCTCGTAGCCGGCCTTTCCTCCCGGACTGCTTCGGAAGAGACCCTGGGGTTCTACGACCCCATGGGGCGCGCGGTCCTGTTCCTCGAGAACGACGGGGGAAGGATGTCGGTCACTCGCGGTCCCGCCGCGAAGGAGTTTCCGCCGGGGAACGTCCGCCCCGTCGATGCGGGACCGGTGTCGCTCGGGCGCATCCTTTCGGGGGCCCCGGGGTATCCCGTATCCGGCGGGGAGACCGGCAGGGCGGCGGACGGGGGGTGGGTGTATGCCGGGAGGGGACAGACCCTTTTTTCCGATCCGTCGAAGCGACTGCTCTCCCGCGCGGAATATGATATTTCTGGGAAGCGTGTCACCGTGACATACCCGGGGAGGGACACGCCCGGACCGCCCCGGACGGTGGAGGTGGAGGTCATGGGAAACAGGATCGTTCTCCGGAGGGATGCGGAATGAAGTTCTACCGGGTCATCGCCGTCGCTCTTGCCGTCGCCGTGCTGGCGGGATGCGCGAAGAAGAAGGAGGACGCGGCAGGGGAGGCCTCACCCTCTCCCAGCGCTGCGCCCGCCTACGGAGACGCCATCGTCGAGGGAAGCATCGGGGATGTCAGCGGCTTTCTCACCGCGGTGACCGGCGATTCGGCATCCCACACGGCGGCAGGCTATGTCTTCAACGGCCTCGTCCGGTACGACAAGAACCTGAAGCTCGAGGGGGAGCTGGCCGAGTCCTGGGAAGTGTCCCCCGACGGCAGGAAGATCACCTTTCACCTCCGGAAAGGGGTTACGTGGCACGACGGCAAGCCGTTCACCTCCGAGGATGTCATGTTCACCTACCGGAAGATGATCGACCCGAACACGCCGACCGCGTACGCGGAGGATTTCAAGCAGGTCACGCGGGCAAGCGCACCGGATTCCTCCACCTTCATCGTAGAGTACGAGAAGCCCTTTGCCCCGGCGCTGGCCTCCTGGGGGATGCACGTCCTCCCGAAGCACCTGCTCGAGGGGTATCCCGACATCTCCCGCAGCCCCGCGAACAAGAAGCCGGTGGGGACCGGCCCCTTCCGGTTCGTCGAATGGAAGACGGGGGAAAAGACGGTCTTCGAGGCGAACCCGGACTACTTCGAGGGGAGGCCGTACCTCTCCCGGGTCATCACCCGCGTGATCCCCGACCTGGCCACCACGTTCCTGGAGCTGAAATCGGGGGGACTCGACATGATGGGGCTCACCCCCCTCCAGTACACGAGGCAGACGGAAACGGAGGAGTTCCGCAGGTCGTTCAACAAGTATCGATACCTCTCCTTCGGGTACACCTATCTGGGGTTTCGGCTCTCCCATCCCCTCTTTTCGGATAAACGGGTCCGGCAGGCATTCGCCTATGCGATCAACAAGAAAGAGATCATCGACGGCGTGCTGTTCGGACTGGGGCAGGAGGCGACCGGGCCGTACAAGCCGGGGACCTGGGCGTACAACCCCGACGTGAGGAAATACCCCTACGACCCGGAACGGGCGAAGGCCCTCCTCGCCGAGGCGGGATGGAAGGACGCGGACGAAGACGGCATATTGGACAAGGGGGGGAGGAAGTTCGCGTTCACGGTCCTGACCAACGCCGGGAACGATAGCCGCGCCAAAACGGCGGCGATCATCCAGCAGAGCCTGGCCGCCGTCGGGATCCGGATGGAGATCCGGACGCTGGAGTGGTCGGCGTTCATCAACGAGTTCGTCGACAAGAGGAAGTTCGACGCGGTGATCCTCGGCTGGAGCATCTCCCAGGACCCCGACCAGTACGACATCTGGAGCTCGAAGAAGACGGGGCCGAAGGAGTTCAACTTCATCGGTTTTGCGAACGACGAGGTGGACCGGCTGCTCGAGGAAGGGCGGCGCACCTTCGACATGGAGAAACGCAAAAAAGCGTACTTCCGGATCCAGGAGATCCTCGCGGAGGAGCAGCCGTACGTCTTCCTCTACTATCCCGACTCCCTTCCGGCCGTCCAGAAGCGCATCCGCGGCATCGAGCCGGCGCCCGCGGGGATATCCTACAATTTCATCAAGTGGTATGTGCCGAAGGGGGAGCGGAAGTACACCTCCTTTCAGCCCTAGGGGATCGATGCTCCGGTATATCGTTCGAAGACTGCTGCATACGATCCCTCTCCTGATCGGGATCAGCCTCATCTCCTTTCTCGTCATCCATGCCGCTCCCGGCGGGCCGGTGGAGATGGCCACGGACCTGAACCCGAGAGCCACGGCGGAATACCGACAAAGGCTCGTGGAGTATTACGGCCTCGACAAGCCCCTCCACGTTCAGTACGTGCAATGGCTCGGCCGGATGGCGACCCTCGACTTCGGCCAGAGTTTCTCGCGCGACGGAAGACAGGTTTCGGAAAAGATCACGGAGCGGATTCCCGTGACGCTGGGCATCAATGTACTGTCTCTGGGGCTTATCATCCTCGTTGCCGTGCCGGTCGGGATCTATTCGGCCGTCCGGAAGGATTCCTGGTTCGACAGGGTCTCCACGGTGACGGTGTTTACGGGGTATGCGGTGCCCGCCTTCTGGCTGGCGCTGCTTCTCATGATTCTCTTCGGCGTCCGGCTCGGATGGCTCCCCATCTCGGGACTCGTGTCCCTGGAGCATGAATCGTTACCCTTCGCGGGAAAGGTGTGGGACCGGGCGAGGCACCTCGTGTTGCCGGTCTTCGTGTCGGCCTTCACCGGGCTGGCGGGTTTTTCCCGCTACATGCGGTCGAACATGCTGGAGGTGATCCGGCAGGACTATATCGCCTCGGCGAAGGCGAAGGGGCTCCCCGAGCGGAAGGTCGTGTTCCGGCATGCGTTGCGCAACGCCCTCCTCCCTCTAATCACGATTCTCGGACTCTCCGTGCCCGGCCTTCTCGGGGGATCGGTCATCTTCGAGTCGATCTTCGCCATACCGGGACTCGGACAGCTCTTCTACCAGGGGGTGATGGCGCGCGACTACCCGCTGGTCATGGGGTCGCTTGTCATCGGCGCATTCCTGACCCTCCTCGGGAACCTGCTGGCCGACGTCGGGTATGCACTGGCCGATCCGCGGATCAAGACGGAGTGATGCGATGATGGCGGGATCGACCTCCATGTTCCGCGATTTTCTTCGGCGGCTCGGGAAAAACCGGCTGGCCGTGGCGGGGGGGATCGTCGTTTCTTTCCTGTTCCTCGTGGCGGCGGTTCCGTCCGCGTTTGCGCCCCACGACCCGAGCCGTATCGATGTCCTGAAGATTTTGGAGCCGCCTTCCGCCGATCACCCGCTGGGGACCGACGAGCTGGGGCGCGACGTACTCTCGAGGATGGTCCACGGGGCGAGGATCTCCATGGAGGTCGGGTTCGTGGCGATGGGCATCGCGACGGTTATCGGACTGGTGATCGGTCTCATCGCGGGGTTCTACGGGAGGTGGGTGGACGCGGCGCTCATGCGGTTCGTCGACATCATGCTCTGTTTCCCTTCCTTCTTTCTGATCCTCGCGGTCATCGCGTTTCTCGGGCCGTCGATCGTAAACATCATGGCCATCATCGGGCTCACCTCCTGGATGGGAGCCGCGAGGCTCGTCCGGGCCGAGATGCTCTCCCTCAAGGAGAGGGACTTCGTCGCGGCGGCGCGGGCGCAGGGCGCCGGGGACTTGCGGATCATCTTCCGCCACATCCTTCCGAATGCGATCGCACCCATCCTCGTCTGGGCAACTCTGGGAGTGGCCGGCGCGATTCTCGTGGAGTCGAGCCTCTCTTTCCTGGGGATCGGCGTGCAGCCCCCGACGCCGTCCTGGGGAAACATGCTCACGGCCGGAAAGGACAACATCGAGTTCGCCTGGTGGCTCTCCGTCTACCCGGGGATGGCCATCCTGGTCACCGTCCTCGGGTACTACCTCTTGGGCGAGGGGATCCAGGACGCGGCGGACCCGAGGCTTACAGGGAGGTGAGCGTGGGGGAACCTCTGCTATCGGTCGACGGCCTTACGGTTTCCTTCCGGACGGAGGCGGGGACCGTGCGCGCCCTCTTCGGCGTCTCCTTCTCCCTGTCCCCCGGGGAGACGCTCGGGCTGGTGGGGGAATCCGGATGCGGCAAGACCATCACGGCGCTGTCCATCCTGAACCTTCTGCCCTCACCGCCGGCCGTCAGGGAAGGGGGGAGGATTCTGTTTCGCGGCAGGGATCTGGCGCCGCTGTCCGATGCGGAGATGTGTTCGGTACGCGGAAAAGAGATCTCGATGATCTTCCAGGAGCCGATGACGTCGCTCAACCCCGTTCTTACCATAGGAGTCCAGGTCGCCGAGGTCTTCACCGCCCACCGGGCCTGCGGAAAGGCGGAGGCCATGGAGCGGGCGGTGGAATGGCTGCGGCGGGTAAACATGCCCGACGCCGAGAGGAGGGTACGGGAATACCCGCACCAGATGAGCGGGGGGATGCGGCAGCGGGCGATGATCGCGATGGCCCTTGCCCTCGAGCCGGCGATTCTCATCGCCGACGAGCCGACAACGGCTCTCGACGTCACCATCCAGGCGCAGATCCTCTCCCTCCTCAAGGAGATGCGCGAGCGGCAGGGGATGGCGATTCTCCTCATCACCCACGACCTCGGGGTGGTTTCGGAGGTCGCCGACCGGGTGGCGATCATGTATCTGGGCCGTATCGTCGAGATCGCGAAAACGGCTGACCTCTTCGCACGCCCGATCCACCCCTACACCGAGGGGTTGATTCGCTCCCTGCCCGGGCAAAGGACGGGGGACCGAAGGCTTCCCTCCATACCCGGGACGGTCCCCGGCCTCGACGCCATTCCGCCGGGATGCCCCTTCGCCGACCGGTGCCCGGTCCGGCAGGATGCGCTGGCCCGGGTTTGCGCCGGGGAAACGGAAAGGGACGCACTTGCGGTCTGCGACCAGGTGGACCCTCCCCTGGAGGAATATGCCCCGGGCCACCGGGCGGCGTGCCACTACCGGAGAAAGCGTTGGAAGGGGGAGGGAGGATGAACCGGCCAAACGGCGCTCTCCTCTCCCTGAGGAACATCTACAAGTTCTTCCCGGTCCGGAAATCGTTCTTCTCCTCCGAGACGCAGCGGGTGCATGCGGTCGACAGCGTGTCGATCGACGTCCCCCCGGGAAAGACGGTAGGACTCGTGGGGGAGTCGGGGTGCGGAAAGACGACGCTCGGCCGGGTAGCGATCCGCCTGCTCCCGCCCGATGCGGGCAAGGTCATCTTTGAGGGCCTTGACATTACATCGCTGTCCGGCGAGGAGCTCCGACGGATCCGGAGGAAGATGCAGATCATCTTTCAGGATCCCTACTCTTCCTTGAATCCGCGGATGCGAGTCCGCGACATCGTGGGGGAAGGGTGGCGTGTCCACGGAATCGCCCGCGGCGGCGAGGTCAGGGACAACGCCGAGCGGCTCCTCCTGCGCGTGGGGCTGTCCGCGGATGCCGCCGACAAGTATCCGCATGAATTCTCGGGCGGGCAGCGACAGCGGATCGGAATCGCCCGGGCGATTGCACTCTCCCCCCGGCTTATCGTGGCGGACGAGCCGGTGTCGGCCCTCGACGTATCCGTGCAGGCGCAGATCCTGAACCTCCTGCGTGACATCCAGGAGGAATACGGGATGGCCTACCTGTTCGTCTCCCATGACCTGCGGGTGATCCGCCACATGAGCGACACCGTCGCCGTGATGTACCTGGGGAAACTGATGGAGGTCTCCCCGGCCGCGGACCTGTTCCGCGAGCCGCTCCACCCCTACTCGAGGAGCCTCCTCTCGGCGCTGCCGATTCCCGGCGGCGCGCAGCGGGAAACGATCGTGCTTTCGGGGGAGATTCCGAGCCCCATTCACATCCCCCCCGGGTGCCGTTTCCACACCCGCTGTTTCATGGCGCAGAAGGTATGCGAAGAGGTCTGTCCCCTGCTGCACGAGGTCGCGCCGGGACGTTACGCCGCCTGCCACTTCGTCTGAGCGGCGTCACTTCGGCTGCACCGCCGACATGGGGTCCCCGCTAGGCGAACGAGCGGTTCCGGATCTCTTCCGCAAAGCTGTTACGGCAGTAAGGACAGAACTTCCAGTGCGGGGAGACCATCTTCCGGCACGACGGGCAGCTCGATACGAGGGAGTGGCCGCACCCCGGGCAGATCACAAAGTCGGCCCCGAGGGACGTTCCGCAGTGCAGGCAGCCGGCGCCGAATTCCTCTTCCGTCTCCACGACCCGGTACAGCTCCGAAAGCGTCGTCACGCCGGCCTTCACCTTGATTAGCGCCGCCTGGCCGAGCGTCGTCATCCCCTTGGCCACCGCGAGCTGTCGGATGTCGGTCTCGGAGCCCTTGCCCATCATGAGGTCGCGCATCTGCTGGTGGAACGGCAGGATCTCGAAAATCCCGGTCCGGCCGCGGTATCCTGTCCCCGCGCACGCCGGGCATCCCTCTCCCTGGTAGAACGTGATCTCTCCTTTTTTCGTCTTCCCCAGCCCGATCCGAGCGAGGTCGAGATCGGACGGCTCGGCCTTGACGCGGCACTTCGGACAGATGACCCGCACCAGCCGCTGGGACACGATGCCGGTCAGGGTGGAGGCGATGAGATAGGAAGGGATCCCGAGGTTGCGAAGCCGGGTGACGGTTGCCACCGAGCTGTTGGTGTGCATCGTCGAGAGGACCAGGTGGCCCGTAAGCGACGCCTGCATTGCGATCGTGGTCGTTTCGAGGTCGCGCATCTCCCCCAGCATGATCACATCGGGGTCCTGGCGGAGCATCGCGCGCAGGGTCGACGCGAAGGAGAGCCCGATCTTCTCCTGCACCGCCACCTGGTTGACGCCGGGAATCTCGTATTCGATGGGGTCCTCGATCGTCGTGATATTCCGCTCCACGGACTTGATCTTGTGGAGCGCTCCGTAGAGAGTGGTCGTCTTTCCGGATCCGGTGGGGCCGGTGACAAGCAGGATTCCCTGCGGCCGGTGGATCAGCGTCTCCAGGTGCTGGAGATCGGTTTCGGACATCCCCATCGAATCAAGCGGGATCTGGGCATTGGTCGAGTCGAGGATCCGGATAACCACCTTTTCTCCGTATGACGCGGGCATCGTGGACACCCGGAGGTCGAGCGACCTTGTCCCGACCCGGACCCCGATCCGGCCATCCTGGGGAAGCCGTTTCTCCGCGATGTCCATCTTGGCCATGATCTTGATCCGAGAGATGACTGCTCCCTGCACCCACTTCGGCAAGTCGAGGGATTTCCGGAGAACCCCGTCGACCCGGTTACGGATCTGCAGGATGGTTTTCGAGGGTTCCACGTGGATGTCCGAGGCCCCCTGGTCGGCCGCCTCCGCGACGAAAAGGTTCACCATCCGGATGATGGGTGCCGCCTCGCTCTTCTTTCGCAGGTCCTCGGTGTCGCGCTTGTCGGCCTCCCCGTTGTCCTGCACGATCTCCACCAGCCGCTCGTCGGCGATATCCTTGACGATCGTGCTCAAGGACGACCCTAGGTGGTAGTGCTGGTCGATCGCCCAGAGAATCCCCGAACGGGTGGCGACGGCGGGCTTGATGGTGTAGCCGGAGGCAAACCGGACGTCCTCGAATGCCTCGAAGCTCAAAGGGTCGGCCATGGCGATGTGGAGGTCCCTGTCCTCGATCGAGATCGGCACGATCAGGTGCTTCCGTGCGACCTTCTCGGGGATCAGCTCGATCGCCGGGGGTTCGACGGGCGTGTTGATAAGGTCGATCAGCGGGATCCCGAGTTGCAGGGAGAGGGCCTGGGCGATCTCTTCCTCGGTGGCCAGTCCCAGGGCGACGATGACCTCGCCGAGTTTTCCGCGCTGCGTCCGCTGTTCGGAAAGGGCGCGGGTCAGGTCCTCCTCGGACAGCAGTCCGGTCTCCACGAGCAGTTCGCCGATACGCTTCCTTGCGGCCGCCACCGATTCTCCTCCCACGCATGATTAGGGCATCCCCCCAGACTATTTCGGCAAATTCGGGGGAAACTTGCGTGTGAAACCGGGTTCTCGCCGGGGCATCAAATTGTTTTAGGGAGGTAGGAAATGGCGCGACGACACAATAATCGGTGCCCCCGTTGCAATGGGGCGATGGTATACGAGCGGTTCCAGGACTTGCTGGACCTCTTCTACGCCTGGAGGTGCCTCAACTGCGGCGAAATCGTTGACCCGGTTGTGGCGCGGAACCGGGAACCGGAAAAGAAATTCAAGAAAAGGGCCGCGGGGTAAGATTCCTCCTGCGCAAAGCAGGATTGCCTCTCAACAGGGTGGGCTCCTCGTTGACACCGTAACCATAGCTATGGTACGGTACCCCTTGTTTTATTTGGGTTGGGGGGCCAGGGAAAAGGTGGGGGAGCGATTCACGTATTCCATCAGGTTCAGTGCCAACGGGCAGTCCCGGGAAATCCGGATCGGCAGGACCGGAATGGCCGTGGCCACGGGGGTTCTCGCCTTTCTTTTCGTCCTGGCGACACAGTTTATCTATGACTACCGGGAGAATCTGGCGAAGGTGAGGGAGCTTGCGAGTCTTCGGCACCGGGTCAGCGAGCAGAACCTAACGCTCTACAACCTCTATGCAAAATTCGAGAGTCTGGAGACAGAGGTGGAGCGGATCCGAACGCTGGACGCCCGCGTCCGGGCCCTCGTCAACATCAACGAGGCGCTGCTGCCCGGCAGGGGAAAAACCGCGGCGAAGATGGGGATCGGCGGAGCGGAAACGCCCGAGACTTCAGCGACAAACCGCTTGGACAGCCTCCTCGATCTTCGGTGCGACCAGTTGAAGGAAAGCCTTCTTGTGGATGGGAAAAACCTCGAGGTTATATGCGAAAGGCTTGACGTCCGCAGGACCTACCTGGAGAGCCTGCCTTCCCTGTGGCCGGCCCGTGGATTGCTTGTGTCGGGGTTCGGCGTCCGTGTTTCCCCCTTCACGGACACCAAAGTATTCCATCACGGCCTGGATATCGATGCCCCGAAGGGGAGTCCGATCAAGGC
>DATHRT010000169.1:0-5097 GCA_035464915.1 Candidatus Limnocylindria bacterium | reverse complement strand
TCCCCCTTCGTTCCGTCGGGACGAAGCCGCAGGTCGACGCGAAAGACGAACCCGTTATCCGTGACCTCGGCGATGATCCGGGTGATCGCTTCGCAGAGACGGATGAAATACTGATGGAGGTGCACCTCTTCCTTTCCCTTGCCGCCCTCCGTCATCCCTTGCTCGGTCTCGTACAGGTAAAGCAGATCGATGTCCGAGCTGAAGTTGAGCTCATGACCCCCGAGCTTCCCCATCCCCAGGACGACGAACCCGCACTCGCGCCGCCCTCCCCCCACTGCCTCGATCACCGGAGCGCCGTACCTTTCGGAAAGATGCCGGCGGGCAAACCGCACGGCACCTGCCAGGGAAGCGGATGCCAGCGCGGAGAGGTCCGCCATCACTTCGGGCAGCGTTGCCAGCCCTGCGAGGTCGCGGGCGGCAATCCGGGCCACCTCGCGGTGCCTAAGGCTTCGCAAAGCCGCCTGGATCTCCCCCTCGGTTCCGCACCGGTCGGCCAGCCCCATCGCCTCGGACAGGAGGGAGTCGGGCGCTCCCGCTTCCGCATACCCCCCCTCGAGAAAGAGGAAGGAGAATACGTCCCTGCGCCTCGCCAGCTGTTCGGGCACCGATTCCGATCCGCCGAGAAGGGCGCCCAATACCGGGGGGTTCCCCTGACGCGCGTACGCCCGCACCATATCCTCGGGGGGAAGAGAATCGCACAGCTTCGACAGGTTCAGGAAGTACAACGTCGGATCGGGCGCCGCCCTGGCGCCCGCAAAGAGCGCCTCCCAGACCGATTCCGTCCACGGGATCCGTTTCCGGATCTCCTCGACGAGGGGGAGCGCCCGGGAGGTGTCCATGACGCCTATCTCCCCCAGCCGGTCGCACAGGGAGTCCGGGCGGGGCGGAGTCGTCATCGAAAGAGCTTCCGGATGGCCCCGGGGAAGGGGGGACGGAGCACGCCCTTTTCCGTAACGATGGCAGTCACGTACTTCGCCGGGGTAATGTCGAAGGCGGGATTGTACACGTCGATTCCGTCGGGGGCGATCCGCGTCCCCAGGAAGTGGGTCACCTCCCTGCCGTCCCGTTCCTCGATGGGGATCGCTTTCCCGGTCCGGACGAGCGTATCGATGGTGGATAGGGGGGCCGCCACGTAAAAGGGAACCTTGTGGGCCCGGCACAGCACGGCCAGTCCGTATGTGCCGATCTTGTTCGCCACGTCGCCGTTGGCGGCGATCCGGTCCGCCCCGACGATCGCCGCCTGGACCTTCCCCGCCCGGAGGATCGTGGCGGCCATGGAGTCCGTGATGAGGGTACACGGGACGCCGTCCTTGGAAAGCTCCCACGCCGTCAGCCTGGCCCCCTGGAGAAAGGGTCTCGTCTCGCCCACATAGACGTGGAGTTTCTTTCCCGCCGCGACAGCCGCCCGCACCACACCCAGGGCTGTGCCGTACCCCGTCGTCGCAAGGCCGCCGGCATTGCAGTGGGTGATCACCGAGCCGGATTTGAGAAGCTTCCCGCCGTGCGCTCCCATCCGCCGGTTGGCGATGACATCCTCGTCGAATATCGCAATCGCCTCTTTCTCGAGATAATAGGCGGCCCCCTCGGGCTCGTCGGGCAGCCTTTCCGCCACCTTGTGCATCCGGTCGATTGCCCAGAAGAGGTTCACGGCCGTGGGCCGTGTGGCCCGAAGTTCCCGGGCGGCCTTGCGGAACTCCTCGCGCCACGGAAGCCGTTTCCGGATGGCGTTCTGCACGGCCAGCACCAGACCAAAGGCGGCCGCCACGCCGATCGCGGGAGCACCTCGCACCACCATCGTCCGGATGGCGTTGGCCACTTCCGAAGCCTGGGTGATACTCATCGTCGACTCCCTCAGCGGAAGGATGCGCTGATTGAGCAGCTGCAGCGCGTCCCCCTTCCACTCCAGGGTCTTCATCGACCCGCTGCCACCGCGGGGGCCTCCCTTCATCGGCTTTCTCTCCGCGCGTGATATTTGGCCACCTGGCCCGTCACCCTCCCCCGCAACTCGCGCGGAGAGAGGGCGGGAGCAACCACCTTTCCCCCCCTCATCGCCGGAAGAAGGAGGTGCTCCGTCGGGGACCCGCAGCGGCACGGTCCCGGGTTTTTGGCTTCCGGGACAACCGCTCGCTGGCCGCACGATCCGCATCGGACCACCTGCTTGCCGCCGGAGAGTTTCCCCCGCTTGGCGAACGGCCGGCCCTCCACCTCCACGATGTCCAGGGAGAAGTCGATGGTGGGGGCGTTGCTGATGCACGTTCCTACACCGAACCCGTCCACGATGTCCCGAAGGGAGAGGATATCCTGCTCGCCGAGTCCCCCCGAGACGAGGATCCGCACGTGGGAGAATCCCCGCAGGTCGAGCTCCCAGCGGACTTCCTGGAGGATCTTCCGGAAATCTCCCCTGCGCGAGGAGGGGGTGTCGAGGCGGACGGCGGCCAGCGACTTCCCCAGGGCCTCCGCCGCCCGGAGGGCCTCGAACTTCTCGTCCCCAAGGGTGTCGATCAGGCAGACGCGGGGAACATCCGCCGCCACCGCCTGGTCGAATCCCCGGAGCGCCTCGACGGTGTCCCCGATCACCAGAACGAGGGCATGCGGCATCGTTCCCTGGGGACGCTCTCCGAGGAAGGCGGCGCTGCGTACCACGGAAACGCCGTCCGCCCCTCCGAGGAAGGCATACCGGTCGATGACGGTGGAAAGTGCAGGGTGCATGCGCCGCGCCCCGAAGCTTAAGACCGTCCGGTCCCCGGCCATCTTTTTGATGCGGGAGGTCTTCGTGGCGATCCCGGAGGCCTGGCAGAGGATGCCGAGCATAGCCGTCTCCATCTCGCAGAACTCTCCGTACGGCCCTTCTACGGAAAAGACCGGCTCCTCGACCAAAAAGAGGGAACCCTCCCCCATCGCCTGCACGTCCACGTTTCTGCCCGAAAGCAGGGAGAGCATCTCGTCCATCCCCGCCAGGACCGCGTGTTCGTAAGCGTCCGGGAACTGCTTGACGTAGCCTTCCGCCTTCACCCGCACCTTCTCCTTCCCCAGTTTCTTCAGGACCTCCATGGTGCGGACGAAATAGACGTCCGTCGTCTCTCCCCGGCGGACCTCCTCCTGACTGGGGATCGCATTCATCTTCCTCGCTCTTTTCTTCACCGGGGACATTCCTGATTTATCTCCGGGATGCGGGAGAGGAGTGTCCCCGCCCACGGACCACGCGCACTCCCAGCACCTTCTCCATCTGGTCGAGCGCGAACCGGTGCGACTCGTCGTCCAGGCCCGCCACGACCGATTCCTCCACGGTGACGTCGTAGCCGCGCATGGCGGCGTCGGCGGCAGTGTACAGGACGCAGATATTGGTGACGCACCCGGACAGGGACAAGGACCGGATGTCGTGGCGGCGGAGTACGGAGGGAAGATGGGTGCGGTGGAAACCGGAATAGGTCTTCTTCTCCACGACCACATCCCCGGGTTCCGGCGCGATCTCACGGACGACGGCGGCTCCCTTCGTCCCCGCCACGGCGTGAGGCGGCCACCCCATCCGGGCGAACTCGGGGTCGTTTTTCCCGTGGGAATCGCATACGTACACGACGAGTTCCCCGCCCCGGCGAGCCCGCGATACGCGGCGGCGCAACGCCGGGAGGATGTCCCTCGTCCGCGGAACCTCGAGCGGCGCCCCGGGCCGCACGAAATCCTCGAGCATGTCGATGACGAGAAGGGCTCTCTGCTGCTTTGCCATCTTGCTCACCCCTACTTCCCCGGGAGGAATTTCCGGAACAGCCCCTCCACCTCCTTCATCGGCTCCTGCCGCTCCGGCGTTTTCGCGGGAGCCTCCTTCGCCGCGTTGTCCGCCGCCGGGGAATCCGACAGCCCCGGGATCTTCTCGGTCAACCCCTTGAGGAGCCTTTCCCCTGCGCCCTTCGCAAGCGCCGCGGTGTCGAGGGTCACCGCCGGGGACGAAATCGGTCCCGACATGACAAGGGGGATCTCCACCTCTCCGCTCTGCCCGACAAGGAACTTTCCCGCCTTTCCGCGAACACGCTCCGACAGCTCCCGGGACAGCCGTATCGTCCCCCGGAAATCGAGCGTACGGTCGAAGCCCACGGCGACCTTTCCGGCAAGTCCCAGTTTGTCGGAGACGATCCGCAGGGATTCCGACATGATCTTCCCGTCCTCGACCCGGAAGGAAGCCGAAAGGTCCGAAAACGGAGTCTCCCCTTTCGCCGCCTCCCCGCGCGTTGCCGTTGTACCGGGGACGAGGGACGGAAGGCCGGCGAGGCCGGCCACCGTGGAGAGCAAGTCCAACCCTTTGATTTTACCATTGGTTACCTTGATGGAGCCTGACCCGGTCGCAGTGCGCGTGAAGTCGGCGAAGTCCTTCATCCCACCGCTCAGGTCCGTCGAAAGCGAAACGGGGCCGGAGAGAAAGTCCTTCAGGGAGGTCTTGCGGGAAAGGATTTCCTCGGCCGCAAGGTCCTTGAGCGCCACCTTTACGTGGAAATCGGGGGCGGGAGAAGCAAGTCCCACGAGTCCGGAAATGGCGACGTCCCCGCCGTACATCCGCGCGGTCACGGAATCGAGGTGCAGATTCCCCTTCTCGTAACGGACCAGGCCCTTAAGATCGGTAAATTCCACTCCTCTCGCCTTCCCGGCATCGATCACGACGCCTATCCGCGCGGAGACCTCCCGCTTATTTCTCTCCTCCTTCGCCGGTTTCCCGGGCGAAGCGTTCTTCTCCTCTTTCTTGTCCCGTTCCTCCCGGGGAGGAAAGAAAGCGTCCACGTCCAGGTACGCCATCCGCAGGTCCGCCTGTCCGGTGGTGGCGGGACCGAGGGAGGCGTTGCCGGTAAGGGAGAAGCGGTGGCCGTTGAGCAGCCCGGTAAGACGGGAAAACTCGACGGCCCGGGAAGTGAGGGCGATCGTTCCGGTCAGTTTTCGGAGATCGATGCCCCTTTCCGGAACCCGGAGTCCGACCTCCCCGAGGTCGACTTTGCCTTCGTACGTTTCCTTCGCCGCCGACTTCTCCCGCCTCCCCTTCCCCGCAGCCGTCAGCATCCCTTCCGGGGACCATTTCGAGAGCAGTCCCGCTCCGCGGATCGTTCCGAGCTCGGC
>DATHRT010000168.1:0-6346 GCA_035464915.1 Candidatus Limnocylindria bacterium | reverse complement strand
CACCTGCGGGAGATGCTAACGATCGCCTCGTCGGGAGAACCGCTCACGGTTCCCGCCGGTTCCGGCGGGAGTTTCCTCCATATGGCGGATCTGGCGCAAGGGATGGAGCGATGCCTCTTCAATCCGAAGGCGCACGGCCAGACGTTTAATTTTTCCACTATCTATGTCACCTGGGAAGAGGTGGCGGGGATGGTCCGGGATGTGACCGGCTCACGCTCGGAGATCCGGTGCGTTCCCCGAAAAGAGTGGACGGGGAGCGCCTTTCTGGCGGACCCCTGGGAGCTGTCCGATGCCGCGGCGAGGAAACTCCTCGGATACCGGCCCATGGAGACCGCCGAAGCAAAGGCATCCCTTGAACAGGCGATCGGAAACTGCTGGGAGGCGATGAACAGGAAGGCCTGATCGGCCGGACGCAAAACGATCGATACGGTTCGAAGCGAACTTCACATGCACGAAGGGGAAAACGATGGACCCGATCCAGAAAACGACCGCACTGATTTTCGGCGTCACGATCGTCCTCATCATTACGAGAAAGTTCAGCACGGTGGGGTTCTCCCTGTTGGGCGTCATCGCCATGGTCGTGGCGGGCACGATGACCGACGTCGAGGCCTTCCAGTTCGTGGACGTTCACCTTCTGGTCATCCTGGTCAGCATATGGATCATCGCCGAGTACTTCGGCAAGACAGGCATTCCCGAGTATCTCGGGGACCTCTCGCTCCGCTTTTCCCGGGGGAACATCCCCCTGTTCGTCACCCTCGTCGGCGTCATCGCGGGATTCATCTCGATGTTCGTCAACAATGTGGTGGTCGTGCTGATGCTGGCTCCAGTGATTACCAGCGTCAACAGGAGCTACGGCTTCAAAGCGACCGGGCCGATTCTCTTCATCGGCCTCTGTTCGAACTTCATGGGGACGGCGCTTCTCCTCGGGGATCTCCCTCCCCAGATGCTACACAGCGTGACCGGCATCGAGTTCTTCGGCTTTATCTGGCATTCTGGACGGCCCTCGTCGTTTCTGATCCTGACCGTGGTCTACCTGATCGTCTGTTTCCTCTTCTATCTGGGGTTCCGGAGAACCGAACTGGCCCGTTGCGTCTCCGATGGTAAGGCGCCAGGGGAAGCCACGGGAACAAAGGGACATCACATCAAGGACAAGCGATTCGCTTTCCTCGTCTGTGCCGTTTTTGTTCTGACCCTCTTCAGCATGACGCTGAGGGAGTTCCTGGGGGTCAAGCTCGGGTTCATCTCTTTTGCGGGGAGTGTCCTGCTGGTGTTGGTGGTGGAAGCCCTGAGAAAACCGCTTCGCATGGATGCCCCGGAACTCGAGTTCATCCTGAAGGAGATCGATTGGAGCGCCGTTACGTTTTACGCAGCCCTGTTCGCTCTCGTGGGGGGTCTCGAGCACACCGGAGTTCTCACCTTATTGGGCAACTGGTTCATTCCCTTTCTCCAAAAGGGACTCCTCGTCGGGACCTCGATCGTCTACTGGGTCACGGCGCCCCTTGTCGGGTTCTTGGAGCACGACGCCTACATCCTGACGCTTCTCTACGTGGTCCGGGATCTGGGTGAGACCCATGGGATCCAGGTCTGGCCCTACTACTGGGCGATCCTCTGGGCCGGGACCCTGGGAAGCAACCTCACGATCGCCGGCGCTCCGGCCCTTTATGTGGCCGTTTCGGTTGGGGAGAAAGAAGACGGAGAGAAATTCCCTCTCCGGCGGTTCTTCTCGTACACGGTACCATACGTCCTTCTCTCCCTGGTGTTCTGCTACATCCTCATGGTGCTTGTCTGGGTCCTTCCGTTCATGAAATGAGAAGGAAGAACGGGGGATCGGGCTGTCTTGTCGAACGATACCCTTATGCCGTTTTTTAAATAGTTGTCATCGTCCTACCCCAGGCGGATGAACATGATTCCTGCCACGATGAGTCCCGCGCCCAGCAGCCGGATCCGCCCGAACCGTTCCCGGAAGAGAAGGATTCCCCCCACCACGCCCGCTATGGCGCTTACCTGGCGGACCGAGGTGGCGTACGACACCTTCGCCATCTGAAGGCCGATCCGGTAGGTGATAAACGACAGGAACAGGATGAGCCCTGCCGCGATCCCCTGCAGCCAGTGGCCACGGATCTCCTCGAGAAACCGGTTCGGGGGATTCGTCATGAGGGCGTAGGCCAGCAGGAACAAGAACAGGGCGATGTCCAGGTAATAGGTGTAGACGAAGACGTCGGCCACCGTCACACCCCGCTTGTCCACGATCGCCCCCACGGAGTAGAAGAGCCCTGCCGAAAGCGCGAACAGGACGCCGGGCAGGCGAATGTTCCGCAGGGGGAAGGAGAGTCCCGCCCGGGAGAATTCCCGCATCTGCAGGATGTATGCGCCCAGGAACACGACGAGGATGCCGCCCATCCCAAGGAGGGAGAGTCGCTCGTCGAGGAACAGGTATGCCCACAGCGGGATGTAGAGCGGGCCCGTCGTGGTGAGCGGGTAGGCGAGGGAGACATCCGCCCGCTCGTACGAGGCCGTCAGGCACGCGTGGTAGATCGCGAAGAAGAAACCGGCCGCGAGGGCAATCGGCAGGACCGGCCCCCGGGGGAGGGGGATCGCGCCGTGTCGCACGAGCCAGTACGCCGAGAAGATGGCGATTGCCGAGGCGTGCATGAAGACGTTGAAGGCGAGTTTGTGCCGCGTCGTCTTCAGGATCAGGTTCCACCCGGCGTGCATCACTGCGGACAGCAGGATGTAGAGCAGCGCGGTATCGGGCATCCCGCCTACAGTAAGGCGCTGCGCTATTTTTCGCAACCGGCGCTTCGGGAAAAAATCGTTGCATGATGCGCGATCAATGCAAACAAAGTGTGTCTTTCGGAACGGTCGACTCGGACCGGGAGGAGGCGTCCGCCCTGCCCGGGATCACCGGTTGACGTGGGTCAAGGCCTCGCCTCCCGCTGCGCCCTATGATGGGACAAGATCAAGGGGGAGGACCGGATGGAACAGCTTTACATCGTGCTGACCACCATCCACGTCCTGGCCGCCATCGCGTGGCTGGGCGGGATGATCTTCCACATCGTCGTTCTCGACCCGGTCTTCCGGAAGAACGAGGTGAATTTCCAGAGCGCGTTTCTCCTTGCGCTCATGGAGCAGCGGTTTAGGAAACTGGTCGGAACGTCGATCGTCCTGCTCGTCGCAAGCGGGTTCGCCAAGGCGTATCTCCTGCTCGGGTCGTTCTCCGGGTTGTGGTCGACGACGGCCGGCCGGTACATCCTCCTGAAGATCGGGCTCACGGGGGCGATGCTCGTCATCTTCGCGGTCTGCCCGAAGACGAAGTCGTGCTCCTCGATCCCGGGCGTGTGCGACGTTGCCTCCGAGGCCCTCCTCACAGGGGGGAAGGAAGGAACGATCCGCGAACGCTCGATGGTGATCCTCCCGAAGGTTGCACTTGCGCTGGGAGTCGCTGCCATGGTGACGGCCGTCTGGATGCGCGGGTAGTCCCGACGGCGTTCCCCTCCGCGCCACGACGCGCGGCCGCCGTGCCGGGGGCGGACCGTTTTCTCCCGCCGTTTCCCCGCATGCCGGCGGTATAATTTCCCCATGCGCTTCCTGCGCGTCGCCCGGAACATCCTTCTGGTTCTTTCGGGGGCCGTCGTCCTCTGGGCTGCGGGGACCGGAGTCTCCCTCGTCTTTCTCCCGTCGGTCAAGCCGCTCGCCGACCCGCGCGCCTCCTTCGACATCACGGTGAGGGACTGGCGCGGGAAGGAGCATCCCTTGCGGGTCGGTCCTGGAAACCGTTACTGGACGCCGATCTCCGCCGTCCCCTCCTCTCTCAAGAAAGCGGTGATTGCCGCCGAGGACGCCAACTTCTACACCCACGAGGGAGTCGATTACGAAGCGATCAAGGAGGCGATCAGGACCGACATCCAAAAAGGGCGGTACGTCCGGGGGGGGAGCACGATCACCCAGCAGCTGGCCAAAAACCTCTTTCTGTCGAGGGAGAAGTCCGTCTCCCGGAAGATCAAGGAGTACGTCCTTGCCCGCCGGATCGACGACCGGTTGAGCAAGTCCCGGATCCTCGAGCTGTACCTCAACGTGGTCGAGCTGGGCCCCATGGTGTACGGGGTGGGGCACGCCTCGCGCTATTACTTCGGGAAACCGCCCTCCGGCCTCACCGTTCGGGAAAGCGCCTTCCTCGCGTCGATGCTGCCCGGCCCGAAGGTGTACGATCCGTACCGGAACCTGGGACGCGTCGTGCGCCGTTCCGACCGGATCCTGCGCCGGATGGCCGCCGCGCACATGATCACCGGGGAGGAGTACAAGGCCGCCCTGGCGGAGGAGCCGAACATCGAGGGATTGTCCCGCAAGGTGGAAATCACGATCGCTTCCCCGCCGCCGGGGGAGGCGTCGGAACCAGCGGCTCCCGTCGGCGGTCCCGGACCGGAAGACCGTGTCCCGGAGCCTGCATCCTCCGGGGACGAGACCGCCGCGGGGTCCGAACCGCCGCCGGGCGCCCCCTCTTCCGACGGAAGCCGGTAGGAAAAGGACCTGGTGCAGCGTCTCGCAAATCCAAGGACCATCGAGTCCGTCTTCGCGCACAGGGCGATGCGGGGGGTTCCTCGAAGCGGCCTGTGGAGCGAGGAAGAAATCGCGTCGAGCGGAACCGGCAGTGAGCGGGCGTAAGGTCGCGAGCGTAGCGGAGAGGAAGCCCCCCGCGAGCCCGTGCGCGGAATGGCCGCCTGTCCCGGGCTATCCCGGCGGCGGGTCGGTGCGTCAAGCCAAATACGAGACGCTGCACTAGCCGCGCCCCTTCGCCCTCCGGAGCGCCTGCGCGAGGTCCGCGACGAGGTCGTCGGGGTTCTCGATCCCGACGGACAGGCGCACGAGCCGGGGGGTGAGCCCCACCGCGGCCTGTTCCTCGAGGGGGATGTCGGCGTGCGTCATCGTGGAGGGGTGAGTGATGAGGGACTCCACCCCCCCGAGACTTTCGGCCAGCAGGACGGTTCTCAGGGTGTTGAGGAAGGACGGGACCGCCGATCTCCTGCCCAGTTCGAAGGAGATGATCGCGCCGGGGCCGTCGGACTGGGAGAAATGCAGGCCGCGCCGTTGATGGCCGGGCAGTCCCGGGTAGAAGACCTTCCGGACGAACGGGTGGTCCGCGAGAAATGCCGCGATGACTTCCGCACTCCGCTGGGCCCGGTCCATCCGGACGGCGAGCGTCTTGATTCCCCGCAGCAGCAGCCAGGAATCGAAGGGCGAAAGGACCGCCCCTACCGCCTTCTGGGCGAAGTGCATCTTTTCCCCGAGGTCCGGATCGACGGTTACCACCGCGCCCCCGATCAGGTCGTTGTGCCCGCCGAGGAACTTGGTTGCGCTGTGGACCACCATGTCGGCCCCGAGCGCCAGGGGACGCTGAAGTAGGGGCGACATGAAGGTGTTGTCTACGACGGAGAGGATTCCCCTGTCCCGGGCGATCCCGACGACTCCCCGGATGTCCGCGATCTTCATGAGAGGGTTGGTGGGCGTTTCGATAAAGACGGCCCGGGTCTTCCTTCCGATCCGTTTCCTCACCTGCCCGGGATTTCCCATGTCTGCGTAGTCGAACCGCAGTCCATAGTGCTTGAGGATCTGCTCGAACAGCCGGTAGGTTCCTCCGTACAGGTCATCGGAACAGAGGATATGGTCGCCCGACCGGAAGAGCGTCATCACCGCCGAGATGGCCGCCATACCGGACGAGAAGGCGACCGCACGCGTTCCCCCCTCGAGGGCGGCGATCGCCTGTTCCGCCGCCTGTCGCGTCGGGTTTTCCGACCGGGAGTAGTCGAAGCCGCGATGTCTGCCGAATTCCTCGTATCGGTAGATGGCCGTCGTGTAGATGGGGGCGCTGATCGAGCCGAACGCCCGGTCGGCTCCGACTCCCGACTGCGCCGCGAGCGTTTCGAGTGAACGTTTCCGCTTCCGCCCCACGGGTACCCCCCGATCAGATGAAGTACATGAGATTTCTTTGCCGGCGTTCCGCCGCTTCCTGCTCCTCCCGCGCAAGATCGGCGAGCGTCCAGCGGTCGAGCGCGGATTCGATCGCCTCGGACGTCTCCCGGACGAGCCGGGCAACGGCGGGAGACAACCCCTCTCCGGGGGGTTTTCTCCCCCTGCCATGCTGTGCTTTCGCCGGGGAGACAGGCCCCTCGATGGCCTCGATGATTTCGGTGGAGCGCACCGATTCCGGTCGGCGTGCGAGGAGATAGCCGCCCCCGACGCCGCGCTTGCTCTGGACGATGCCGGCGTTTTTCAGTTCGAGCAGGATCAGCTCCAGGAATTTTTTCGGGATCCCGTTACGATCCGCCAGTTCCTTGATTTGGAACGTGGT
>DATHRT010000167.1:0-5858 GCA_035464915.1 Candidatus Limnocylindria bacterium | reverse complement strand
GTAATTTACGTTCATCCGGGTGTGGATGCGCACGGTCCCCTTTCCCGGGATGGACTCCACGGCGTTCTTGAGAACGTTCACGATCGCCCGGAACACGGTGTCCGGGTGTCCGGACACGTCGGGGACGCTCGGATCGGCGACAAGCTCGAAGCGGATCTCCTTCCCCTGGGCCCGCACATCCGAGCGCATAAGCTCCTCGGCTTCCCGGAGGATCGAGTGGACGGGGAAGGGGCGGGCCGGCGGAGGGATCCTCCCCATCTCGAGCATCTTTTCCACGAGCCCGTTGATTCTCTCCGCCTCCCGAAGGATCAGCCGGGTTCCCTCCCGGCGCTCCTCCACGGATGCCTCCCCCCGCAGCATCCACTGGGCCGCCCCCCGGATCCCACCCAGCGGATTCTTGATCTCGTGGGCGATTCCATAGGCAAGCGTCTGCATCTCCTCGGCGCTCATGGAAGCCCTCTCCTCCTGTCCGACCAGGCTGAGGATCTCGGCGGGCTTGATCGACAGCACGGCCCCGTTCGGATCCCCCGCGAGGCCGGGCATGGGGGACGCCCCGATGATGACGGAGACCGAGGGGGGGGGCGGATTGCCTGCCGCCTGCGCCCGCCTGGGGATCCTGAGCTCCACGTCGTATCCGGTGACGGCCGCGTTGTCCTCGATAGCCTTCCGGAGGATCCGTGCGGCGCCGGGGGATCCCCGGAAGATTGTCCGGTAATGTTTTCCGGTGAACGCCCGAGACGACCCGTGAAGAATCTCCTCGGCGGCCGGGTTCGCGTAGACGAGCCTTCCCGTCCCGTCGAATGCGAGGATCCCGATGTTTACGGATTCAAGCGTCTGCTGGAAGAGGTCGTTCAAAAGAATCTCGCAACCGCACGGCGGTAATCGTCGAGGGTCCTCACCCTCACGAGGTGGCTCCGAAACGCGGAAGCGCCCGGGATTCCCCGGCTGTACCAGGCAAGGTGTTTTCGCATATCCCGAATTCCAGCCTCCCCGTGGCGGCGGTGCATCTCCTCTCCGTGCCTCAGGATCAGCGCCCTGCGTGCTTCGGGGGAGGGGCTGGCCGGCGATGCCCCCGGCGTGCCGGGCCACGCGGCGACAAGAATCTCCCGACGGATCGCGGAGAAGATCCAGGGATTTCCCATGGCCGCACGCCCGATCATCACCGCATCGCACCCGGTTTCCGAAACCATACGAAAGGCGTCCTCCGGATGTCCTACGTCCCCGTTGCCGATCACGACACGGTCGGGGAATTCCTTTTTCAACCGGGCGATCTGTCCCCAGTCGGCCCTGCCGGAAAACATCTGTCCCCGAGTCCGGGGGTGGAGGGTGACGGCTGCGGCCCCTGCGTCAAAGGCCTCCCTCGCCACTGCGAGATACGAGTCGGTTTGCGTGCCGAAGCCCGACCGGATCTTGACGGTGACGGGGATCGTTGCGGCATCGGAGGCGGCCCTTGCGATTTTTCCCGCGAGACGGGGGCGGGAGAGCAGAGCCGCGCCTGCTCCGCCTGCCGTTACCCTGCGTACCGGGCATCCCATATTGATGTCGACGAAGTCGAACCCGAGCCGACCGATCGCAGCCGCTGCTTCCCCCATCTCCTCCGGGACCGCGCCGAACAGCTGTGCCCCAATGGGGCGCTCCTCCTCCCGGAATCGGAGATACCGCTCCGTCCGTCCGGGCTGCATGAGCAGCCCCTTTGCCGAAACCATCTCCGTCACCGTCACGTCGGCCCCGTTTTCCCGACAGAGGAGCCGGAACGTGCTGTCCGTGATCCCGGCCAGCGGGGCGAGGATCCATTTTCCCCGGAAATCCATGATCTTCCTACTATATCACTGCCGACGGGGGCGGAAACCCCGTGTCTGCCCCGGCGGGAAGGCAGAAGAAACGGGGACTTGCGCCCCCGACGATGTGATATCATGGGTACGCGTGAGGTTTTAGGAAAGGCGATGGGGTTCGCCTTTGACCGCCCGTTCGGGCTGATGACCCCTGACCGCGGAGAGAGAATGCCCGGCCGGGGCGCTGCTTTTACGGAGAAGGGGAAACGAAGCCCGCCGGGAGATCCCGGGGGGCATTTTCGTTTTCGGGGTCCGGCAAGAAGAAGAAGGAGTTTCCGGGTATCGTGACGCGCAATGTGATGATACGGGAGGAAAATCCGGAACGGCTCCTGGAGCGGCTCGTCGAGATCCGGGACCGCTACCGTCTGCAAAGCCTCGACCCGCAGATCGAGGCATGCCGGCAGGGTCTCAGGCAGGACGGGATCATCGACGTCGCCGTACTGGGCCGGTTCAAGGCGGGGAAGAGTTCCTTCCTGAACTGTATCGTGGGGCAGGACGTCCTGCCCGTCGGAGCGATCCCCGTGACCTCCGTGCTCACCGTCCTTTGCTGCGGGGAACGGGAACAGGCACGCGTGCGGTTCGTGGACGGTGAGGAACAGGTCGTCCGCGTCGCCGAGCTGCCGGACTTCGTAACGGAAGAAAAAAACCCGGAGAACCGCAAGGGCGTTGCCCAGGTGACCGTGGACCTTCCCTCTCTCGGCCGGTATCCCAACACCCGGTTCCTCGACACACCCGGCCTGGGAAGCGCCTTTCGCCACAACACGCAGGTGACGATGGAGTGGCTCCCCCGGGCCGCCGCGTCTCTGGTCGCCATCAGCGTAGACCAGCCGGTATCGGAGCAGGACATCTCCCTCCTGCGGGATCTGGCGCGACACACTCCCCGGATTGTGATCCTCCTTACGAAGGTGGACCTGTTAAGCGAATCCGACCTTCTGGCCGTGACCCGACACGTCCGGGCCACTCTTGACAAAGAACTGGGGACGGAGTTCCCGCTCTTTCCTTTTTCCTGCCGCTCCGGGGCGGACCGTTGGCGCGGGGAGATCGCGGAGCGCCTGTTCGCGCCGCTGGCATCCCGCAGCCGGGAGGAGAGGAAGGTCATCTTCACCCACAAGATGCGCACCCTGATGCGGGAACAGCACCAGTACCTGCGGATCGCCCGGGAAGCCGCGAGCGCCCACGATTCCCTCCGGGAGAGCCTCCGCGGGCGGATCCTGAACGAACGCGTGCAGCTGGCAAACGTCCTGGAGGAGGTTTCGCTGGTCGCCGCCAAGTGCCGGGAGGACGCCAGGAAGAGGATCGAGGAGAGGATCCTTCGCCACCAGGGGATGCTTCTGCGGAAGACCCGGGAGAGGCTTGCGGAGGAGATGCCTTCCTGGCGGGGAAACCTGTGGCGACTCACCCGCCGGTACGAGCAGTGGGCACAGGACCACTTTGGCCGGGAGGTGGCCGTCCTGTCCGATGCCGAGAAAGAGGGGTTCGGGGGGCTGCTCGAAGAGGTCCGGAACCGGATGGAGCGCCTGGTGGAGGGGTTTCAGGGACGACTGGCGGAAAACGTGCGGGCTGTTCTCGGAATCGAACTCGAAAGGTCCCGCGTATCGCTGGACATAACCGTTCCCCGCATGCCCGACACATCGTGCGGAAGGGTGTTCGACTCGCACTTCGACATCGTCTGGTTCCTGATCCCCACCACGGTGTTCGGACCGCTCATCCGGCGCCATTTCCTGCACCACGTCGGCTTCGAGGCAGAGAAGAACCTGTTCCGGCTGTCCGCCGCCTGGAGGGAAAGCGTCTCTGCGGAGATCGCCCGCCTGGCCGGCCAGGCAGGGAAGGCCATCCGGAGCGAACTGTCCACCCTCGAGGCTCTTCTTGGGCGGCAGGCCGCCGAGTCTCCCGGAATTCGCGAAACGATCGCCGAACTTACGCGCTACCTGGAACCCCCTCCCTAGCGGCTGTTTACCCCCCGGTTTCCCCTTGACCTGCCCGGAAGACCGTGCTATTTACTATGCGTTTTATTCATCCCACGGGGAAGCGGACGGACCCTTGGGGGTTCGTGAAGCCATAATGGTTCCCGGCGGAATCTCGTCACATTTCATATCTTCCATACAGGGAGGGGTCATGGTCAGTCCTTTGCTCGTGATCGTATTCGCATGCATTGTCCTTGCCTGGTTCCGGACATCGCGGGAACCGGGCAGGGACGGTGCCGTTCCGCGGAACCGGATTGCGCCGAAACTGGCGTCCGTGGCGGTCCTGCTGTTCACCTTGCTTCTTGCTTCCGGCGCCCTGGCAAGCGAAGCGGAACTGAAGATCCCCGACCTGTCCACCGTGTCGTTTCTCGGGATGACGGGGCATGGCCTCCTGGTATGGGGCCTCCTGGTCTGCCTACTGGGAATGGTCTTCGGATTCGTCCAGTACACGCAGATCCGGAACCTGCCCGTTCACAGCTCGATGCGCGAGATTTCGGAGCTGATCTGGGAGACCTGCAAGACCTACCTCATCACCCAGGGGAAGTTCCTCGCCATCCTCTGGGCCTTCATCGCGGCGATCATGGTGGTCTATTTCGGGTTCCTGCTCCACTTCGCAACCATCCAGGTCGTCATCATCGTCGTCTTCAGCATCATCGGCATTCTGGGCAGCTACGGCGTGGCGTGGTTCGGCATACGGATCAACACGTACGCCAACTCCCGGACCGCCTTCGCCGGCCTGAAGGGGAAGCCGTTCCCGACCATGGCGATCCCGCTGAAATCCGGGATGAGCGTCGGCATGATGCTGATCAGCGTCGAACTGGTCCTGATGCTCTTCATCCTGCTTTACATCCCCGGCGACTACTCGGGCCCCTGCTTCATCGGTTTCGCGATCGGCGAATCCCTGGGGGCGGCGGCGCTGCGGATCGCCGGCGGGATCTTCACGAAGATCGCGGACATCGGTTCCGACCTCATGAAGATCGTCTTCAAGATCAAGGAGGACGACGTGCGCAACCCGGGCGTCATCGCCGACTGCACGGGGGACAACGCGGGGGACTCGGTCGGCCCGACCGCCGACGGGTTCGAGACGTACGGCGTCACCGGGGTAGCGCTCATCACCTTCATCATCCTGGCGGTGCCCGACATGGTCGTCCAGGTCCAGCTTCTCGTCTGGATCTTCGTGATGCGCATCGGGATGATCGTCACGAGCGCTCTCTCGTACTATATCAACGGGGCAATCGCCAGAGCGAAGTACAGTGAGGCCGCCAAATTCAACTTCGAGCACCCGCTGACCTCGCTGGTCTGGCTGACCTCGCTGATCTCCATCGGGATGACCTTCGTGCTGTCGTACCTCCTGGTGCCGGAGCTCTCGGGAGACGCTTCCCTGTGGTGGAAGCTCTCCGCGATCATCACCTGCGGAACCATCGCGGGAGCCCTGATCCCGGAACTGGTCAAGATCTTCACCTCGACCAACTCGGGCCACGTGCGCGAAGTCCTCACCGCCTCGCGGGAGGGCGGTGCGTCGCTGAACATCCTGTCCGGCTTCGTGGCGGGGAACTTCAGCGCCTACTGGCTGGGGATGGCCATCATCACCCTGATGGCGATCGGGTACGCCGTGAGCACGGCGGGCCTGGCGAGCATCATGGCGGCCCCGGCGATCTTCGCCTTCGGCCTGATCGCCTTCGGGTTCCTCGGGATGGGGCCGGTCACCATCGCGGTGGACTCCTACGGCCCGGTGACGGACAACGCCCAGTCGGTGTACGAGCTTTCCACGATCGAGACCCTTCCGAACATCGCCGAGGACATCCGGAAAGAGTTCGGCTTCACACCCGACTTCGAGAACGCGAAGATGTACCTGGAGGAGAATGACGGTGCGGGCAACACCTTCAAGGCCACAGCGAAGCCGGTGCTGATCGGCACAGCCGTGGTCGGCGCCACGACGCTGATCTTCTCCATCATCCAGGTGCTCACCAAGATGTTCGGAGAGGTAGAAGTTTCGGCCGGGCTGTCGATCCTCAACCCGGTCTTCCTGCTGGGGCTCATCACCGGCGGCACGACGATCTAC
>DATHRT010000166.1:0-2195 GCA_035464915.1 Candidatus Limnocylindria bacterium | reverse complement strand
GCGCTGTCCTGGCTGCCGTTTGTGGCAATGGGATACAGCCCGCTCGACTCCTTGTTTGAAGTGGTTTCGGCGACGGGAACGGTAGGGCTTTCCGTGGGGCTGACGAGCGAAACGTTGCCTGCACTGCTCAAGGGGATTTTGTGCGTTGACATGTTGATGGGTAGACTGGAAATCATCGCGTGGTTGGTGATGCTGTATCCTGGGACCTGGATCGGCATGAGAATGGAGGGAACATGAGAACCGTTTTTGTCGGAGCCGGGAATGTGAGCATCGGAACGGCCAAGGCGCTCATCAAGAAAGGCCATGAAGTAATCATCATCGAGATCGACAAGGCCAAGATCAATGAATTGTCCGAAGAGATGGACTGCAGCTTCCTGCAGGGCGATGGCAGCCAGCCGAACATCCTGCGCGAAGTCAATCCCGCGCAGACCGACATCCTCTATTGTCTTACCGACAGCGACCAGGCCAACGTCATCGCCGGTCTCGTCGGCCGTTCCCTCGGTTTCAAGCGGGTCGTGACGAGCATCCGCGATCCGCAGTTCGAAAGCATCTGCCATGAGCTGGGGCTGACGGACACGATCATCCCCTCCCGCACAATCAGCCGTTACCTGGAGGACATGGTCGGCGGGAAGGAAACCGTTGAGCTTTCCACGGTCATCAAGGACGAGGCCCGGTTTTTCACTTTTACCGTAAAGGAAGAAAACGCGGTTCCGGTCAAAGAGCTGAAGCTGCCCGCCGAGGCCCGTGCGGTCTGCTATTACCGGGAGGGCCGGTTCTCGCATGCCGACGAGGAGACGAAACTGCAAAATGGTGATGAGGTCGTAGTTCTCACTCACAGTAAAAATATGCCTGCGTTGCAGGAGCGTTGGCAGCCGAAGCCGGCGCAAGAGGAGCCGGCGGAAAGGGGCAAGCTGAAGGAGGACCCGGCCGAGAAGGGGAAGTCGAAGGAAGTTCCGCCCGATAACGTCTCGCGCGAAAACCACCGCGGCAGAACGGAGCGGGAGGGTGAGAAGGGCCGCCGTTAAGCATGACGGCGGTGGACGGAAGACCGACAGGATGAAGCCCGGGATAAGCGAACGGGAGACGGAATGGATACGGAAGTCAGCCGGCAGCGCTCCACTCTGAGACGGATCGCCCGTCGGGCGATGATCGAGCGCGGATTGCTGCCCGATTTCTCTCACGCGGCGCTCGCCGAGCTCGACGGTATCCGGGCGACGGCAGCCGGGAGTTCCGGGTGGCCGCGCGACATGCGCAACCTCCCCTGGGCTTCGATCGACAATGACGATTCCCGTGACCTGGACCAGCTCACCGTCGCCGAGACGATGCCGGAGGGCGCGTTGAAGGTCCTCGTCGCGATCGCCGATGTGGACGCCATCGTCCGGCAGGGCAAGGCGATCGACGATCACGCCCGGCAGAACACCACCTCGGTCTATACCGCCGCCGAGATCTTTCCCATGCTTCCCGAGAAGCTGTCGACCGATCTCACGTCGCTTGGCTACCGGGAAGATCGCCCCGCCATCGTCGTCGAAATGGTCTTTAACGAGGATGGGTCGCTTCGTGGCTCGGATCTCTACGGTGCGACGGTCCGCAACCACGCAAAGCTTGCCTACAACAGCGTTGGGGCCTGGCTGGAAGGCAAAGGGCCCGCACCGGCCCCGATCGCCGACGTGGAGGGGCTCGCCGAGAACCTGCGCATCCAGGACCGTGTAGCGCAACAGCTGAAGGCGTTCCGGCACGAGCACGGAGCGCTTGACCTGGAAACGATCGAGGCGCGCCCGGTGTTCGACGGGGATGGAATCCGGGACTTGGAAGCCGAGCGGAGGAATCGCGCGAAAGAGCTCATCGAGGATTTCATGATCGCGGCCAACGGAGTGACCGCGCGGTACCTGAAAGCCAGGAAGTACCCCTCCCTGCGGCGCGTCGTCCGCTCCCCGAAGCGGTGGGAGCGGATCGTCGAGGTGGCTTCCCGATACGGGGCAACGCTTCCGCCGACCCCCGACCCGAAGGCCTTGGCGGAGTTCCTGGCGCTCCGGAAGGCCGCCGATCCTCTCCGTTTTCCCGATCTCTCGCTCACCATCATCAAGCTGATGGGGGCCGGCGAATACGTGCCCGAATTTCCGGAGGAGACGGCTTCCGGTCATTTCGGGCTCGCGGTCAGGGATTACACCCACTCCACGGCCCCGAACCGGCGATAC
>DATHRT010000165.1:0-35572 GCA_035464915.1 Candidatus Limnocylindria bacterium | reverse complement strand
CTCGAGAAACCGGAGGGTGTCGGCGACGACCCGGTTCAGGTCCGCCACCACGAGCTCCATCGCCGTTGGCCGAGCAAATCGGAGGAACTCGGAGAGGATGTCGTTCAACCGCTGGGTGACCTTCATGTTGGAGCGCGCCAGCGAGAGAAGCTCCTCTTTGCGGTCCGTGGCCCGCTCCGGCAGCGCAGAGAGCATCTCCGCCAGAATCTGACTGTTGATGTACAGGGAATTGAGCGGATTGCGGATCTCGTGGGCCAGGCCCGACGCGACCGCACCGAGATCGGCTAACCGTTTCCTCGTCCCCGTGGAAGACACGAGAAGATTCTACAACAAAAGCCGGGAAATGCCGTGGTCAAGCCCATAGGCGTTCCAATGGGACCTTCCTGGCATTGATCAATAATACTCGACATATAGAAGCGGTGCAGTTACCGTCCCTGTCCGCCCAGGGAGATCTTCCACCCCAAACTGGCCAAACGTAAAGTCCAGATCGAGTAAAACCCGTACCTGGAAATCGGGCAGTCCAAGGCGTATCGCCTCTCTCACCAATGGGGTGATCTCGATACGGACAAATCCGTCTAGATCATCCGACCGCATCGGAAATATCCGGCTGGCGAGGGGAATCGTTACGTCGCGAAAATAGTCATCGGGTACCAACGGCGGGGGGAACGAAACCAAATCCATGAGAAAATCAGCCGTTCCGATGAAATTCACGGAAGACACGAAAAATTCCAGGTAGGCGAATCGTACATCGGCATCGGAAGGGATACTATCTCCCGCTGTGGAACCGTCGAAAGGAAAGTGAATAAATCCCCTGTATTCCACTCCCATCCCATCCACGCCTACGAGGATCTCATTAAACGCGGTGGCTGGAGTAAGCAGAGGAACCACTTCTCCGGGGGCCAGAGATAGATCGCCATCTACGGATACATCGCTTAGTACCTCGGCGAAAAAGACGGTGCGTGTATCCCTGCCCCCCCCCCCGCACCCGGAAAGAGCCAGCACCAGGATCGACGCCACTCCGAGATATAGCAGTCTTCTCATCTGTCCCTCCCCGCGGTTTTCGTTTTGACGCGCCCCGATCATTAGATATTCACGGGGGAACATTCGTCTCCGTCCGGCCAGGGTGAAAAGCACGTCCCCCCCTAAAAACGGTATCGCACCGAAAGGACCGGGGCAAGCCTTTGGTCCCGGGGCGCCCCTTCCGCACGGTTCCCGGCCCCGTCGACGATTTGCGCCAACCCCCCGGTGCACAAGACCCGCACCTGGAAGAAAAGGAGGAACGGGTCGTTTGCGTCGGCCTGCAACTCGGGAGCGACATCAATCCTGACCCGGTGTGTTTCGGGGGCAGGAGCAAGCGACAGTCCGGAAAAAAGGCTTCCCACGGGGGTTCCCGGGACGGAGAATGCCGCAAATCCAAGCGTGCCCCCGTAATGCACGTGGTCGAGATCCAGGACCAGATCGGGAATGCCGGCCGGCAGGTCCACACGATCGACGGTAAAGGTCAGGAGGGCCGACTCGATGAACGCGCCGGCCGGAATCCCGTCGAGGGGAAACGAGAGGAATCCCCGGTACTCGGGAACCGGGGGTGCCTCCCGAGGGTCAAAACCACAGAAGATGACGGAGGCGGCAGCCACCTGCCCGTCCTCGCGCACGTCGCCGTCCGTAGCGGGGTCGCTTCCCACGTCCGCGGTCACCGACGGCGGGTCGCTGTCGGTCGAAAGGGTAAGCGATACGGAGAGGTCGCACCCTGTGCCCAGGCAAAGGATCAGAAGCATGGCGGCCGCACACGGTCTCATTCTCCACCCTTTCCTTGGGACGGCTGCTTGTATCATAATTAGTAAACCATGAAGGATCCCGCGGAAAAGGAATGACATCCCAGGTTCTCTCGCTTGACAAAGATCCGGGGGGCCGCCCCCGGAGAAAGCCGTTTCTCCTGGCGGGCACCCTCCTCCTGTGCTTTCTCCTGGGAATGGGGGCCGGGCTCGTCCTCCTGGCGAATTTCGGAACGTTCCCTTCCTTCGATTCCGTGCAGGAGTACCGGCCAAGCGTATCCTCCAAGATCTACGACCGCTATAACCAGATGATAGGGGAAATCTACATCGAGAAAAGAACCCTTGCCCCCTATAACAAGATCCCCCGCCATGTCGTCAACGCGTTCGTCGCCGCGGAGGACGCCAACTTCTTCGAGCATCGGGGGGTCGATTTCACCGCGATCGCTCGCGCCGCCATCAAGGATCTCCTGGGGGGAAGCTTCGCCCAGGGGGGGAGCACCATCACCCAGCAGACGGTGAAAAACCTCTTCCTCACCCGCGAAAAGAGCATCAGCCGCAAGCTCAAGGAACTGATCCTTGCCTACCGGATGGAACGAAAGATGAGCAAGGAGGAGATCCTGTACCTGTACCTGAACCAGATCTACCTCGGGGAGGGCGTATACGGGGTGGAGGCTGCCTCACGGTCGTATTTCGGGAAAGGAGTCGACGAGCTCGGGCTGGCGGAGGGGGCGCTGCTCGCCGGCCTTCCCAAGGCGCCCACACGCTACTCGCCGAGGACTCACCCTGACCTCGCGAAGGGAAGGCAGCGGTATGTCCTCCGGAGGATGGTTGAGGCGAAATTCCTCTCCCAGGCCGAGGCCGACACCGCCTACGCCGCCAAGATCGTCCTCGCGCCCCCGTCTACCTTCCGGTCCAAGGCGGCCTATTTCCTGGAACAGGTCCGGATGGTCCTGGCGGAGAAATACGGGACGGAGTCCCTGTACCGGGACGGCCTTCGCATCTACACGACGATCGACACGCGCCTGCAGGAGGCGGCCCACGACGCGCTGATCGAAGGGATCAGGGCAATGGAGAAAAAGAACAAGTACGAAGGGCTCCAGGGAGCGGTCCTTTCCCTCGATCCGCACACCGGAGCGGTCCTTGCCATGGTAGGGGGAACCGATTTCGTGCAGTCGCAGTTCAACCGAGCGCTGCATGCGAGAAGACAGCCCGGTTCGGCCTTCAAGCCGATCGTCTATGCCGCGGCTCTTTCCACGGGGAAAACGCTCGTGTCGATGACGGACGACTCCCCCATCGAGTTCGACAGGACCGAGGAGGAACTCTGGAAGCCGAAAAACTACGACGGAACGTTTTTAGGATCTATCCCGCTTATCGAGGCCCTGGCCCGGTCCCGAAACCTGGCCACCATCCGGCTCCTGAACGACGTGGGCGTCGATTCCGCCCTCAGGACGTCGAAAGCGCTCGGCATCACTTCGCCGATCGCCAGGAATCTTTCGATCGCCCTGGGTTCCTCGGGGGTGACCCCGTTGGAGATGTGCGTCGCATACGCGACGTTCGCCAACGGAGGCCTTCGGCCCGCGCCGTTTTTTCTGCGCGAGGTGCGGGATGCCCAGGGGAATGTCCTCGAGAGGACGGCGCCGACGGCCGAACGGGCGATTCCGCCCGACACGGCCTACCTCATGGTCCGCATGATGCAGGAGGTCATCCTGAACGGTACGGGCAGGGCCGCCAGAGGACTCGGACACAATCTCGCGGGAAAGACCGGCACTACGAATGAGAACACGGACGCGTGGTTCATCGGCTACTCGCCAGACCTCGTGGCGGGGGTCTGGATCGGGTTTGACACGCCGCGCCCCCTGGGCGACCGCCAGTCGGCCGCAGCCGTGGCGCTGCCCATCTGGATCCGTTTCATGGGGCAGGTCCTGCCTCTCTTCCCCAACAGGAACTTCCCCATACCGTCGGGGATCACGTTCGCCCGGGTCGATCCCGGGACCGGCAAGACGCTCCCTCCCTCCTTCTCCGGGGGGGCGCTTCTTCCCTTCCGGGTCGGGACGGTGCCCGAAATGGCAATTGCCGGAACCGGGAACGGATCGCCCCCCTCCCTAAAGGACGACCTCCTGTAGAGGAGATCCACCCGGTGGGGGTCGTGTTTCCTATTCCTTCACGGACACGACCACCATCCGGCCGGAATCGTCCGTGAAGGGATCTCCCGTAAGGGAGCCGTAGAAATTCCTCACCCGCATTCCGGCATTCCGGAGCATCGCCTCGAGCTCCTCCGTCGAGTAGACACGAACGTCGAAGGTGGAGGATATCCGGATTCCGTCCTGACGGGTCAGCATATGCTCCGCGGTGGCGCGCATAGTGAGGCGATCGAACCGGATCGACATCCGGAGCATTCCCGAAGGAACGACGATCGTCTGGTCCCAGTTCTCGAGGCGTGATAATCCCTTCCCGGCGTTCCTCAGGTCGAGAAGAAGGGTACCCCCCTCCTTCAGGCTCACGCCCACGTTGTCCAGGACCACCTGGTTCTCTTCGTCCGGGAAGTACCCGAAGGAGGTAAACAGGGAAAGACAAAGATCGAACGCGGCGGGGCGGCGGAAGACCCGCATATCCTCGCGCACCCATTCCACCGAGACCCCTTCCTTGCGCGCGCGCGTGCGTGCGAGGTCCAGCATCTTCTCGGAAAGATCGACGCCGGTAACCCGGTAGCCTCGCCGGGCGATCGGGATGGCGTGCCTTCCCCGGCCGCACCCCAGATCCTCCACGGTCGATCCGGGCCGCAAGGATAGGAAGGCGAGGATCTCCTCCACCTCCTTCTCGGCGTTCCCCTCGAGCGGCCCGAACAACTCCGGGTATCTCTCGTCGAAAATCGCCTCGAACCACGCGCCAGACATCCCCTTGGCCCCCTATCCCTTCACAACCGCCACCGGCCGGAGTCTTGCCACACGTTTGGCGATCCCCGCATCGTGCACGACGCCGACGACTTCGGACACGTCCTTGTACGCCTCCGGGATCTCTTCGGCGAGGGTCTTGTGGGAAGCGCATACGACAATCACGCCACGTTTCTCCATCTCCTGGATGACCGACTTGCCCCGCATGCTGCCCCTCGCCTTGGTCCTGCTCATCCTGCGGCCGGCTCCGTGGCAGGTCGATCCGAACGAACTGCGCATCGCCTCCGGAGACCCCGCGAGGACATAGGACGCGTTCCCCATATCGCCCGGGATGAGCACCGGCTGCCCGACATGCCGGTACGACTCCGGAATCTCCGCATTCCCCGCGGGAAAACAGCGGGTCGCGCCTTTCCGGTGGACGAGGACGCTTCGTTTTTCCCCGTCGACCTCGTGCTCCTCGAATTTGGCGTTATTGTGTCCGCAGTCGTATACCAGACGCATCCCCAGGTCGTTCGGTCCCATCCCCAGGAACCGCAGGAAGGTCTCCCGGGCCTGATGCGCGAGAATCTGCCTGTTGGCGAAGGCGTAATTGGCCGCGGCCGCCAGCGCGGACAGGTACCGTTTCCCTTCGGGGGAACGGATGTGCGCGCAGGCGAGCTGGCGGTCGGGAAGATGGATCGCATTCCGGCGCATATAGTCGGCCATCGTCACCAGATAGTCGTCGCACACCTGGTATCCCAGACCCCGGGATCCCGAATGGATGAGAACGGTTGCCTGCCCCGGGAAGAGGCCGAACGCCCGGGCGGCTTCTTCGTCGAACACCTCCACGACCTCGTCGATCTCGAGAAAATGGTTCCCTGAGCCGAGCGTCCCCAGCTGGTCACGCCCTCTCTTTTTCGCGACGGCGGAGACCGCGTCGGGGTCCGCACCCGGTAGCTTCCCCCCGCTCTCGGTGCAGGCGATATCCTCCGCGGAGGCAAGACCACGGGAGGCCGCCCAGCGGGAGCCTTCGACCAGGACTTTCTCCTCGTCCTGTGCGGTGAGACGGATGAATCCCGTCGATCCGACCCCCGAGGGAACTTCGCGGTGCAAGGCGGAAACGAGTTCCCGCAACTTCGGGCGCAACGCGTCGACGGTCAATTCGGAACGGAGGAGCCGAACCCCGCAGTTGATGTCGTACCCCACTCCTCCGGGAGAGACCACTCCCTCCCGGGCATCCATTGCGGCCACTCCCCCGATCGGGAAGCCATACCCCCAGTGAATGTCCGGCATTCCGATGCTGTACTTCAGGATCCCCGGGAGGTGGGCCACGTTCATGACCTGGCGGACGGCCTCGTCGCGCAGGATGTCCTCCATCATCTTTTCCGAGGCGAAGATGAGCCCCGGGACCCGCATTCCGTTTCCTTGCGGAATCTCCCAAGTCGTTTCGGACAATTTCCGGATTTCCACTTCCTGGAACCGCATGTCTGGTCCCCCTTGCCACGCGGATCTTGCCGCGCATCCGAACGGGGGAAGGCTCACACGTCGACAACGAATCGGGCGAGATACCCCCCCAGTGACCGTTCCACGACCATGGCGTGCGCCGTCACGGCCTTGATTTCCCGTAGGACGGTGTGCCGGGAGGAATCGAGAGGCTCCCCCGTAACCGTCAACATCACCCGCTTTCCCTCTATCCTAACATGCGCGGTGCGGGCGAGAAACTTGTGGACGGCAAACAGCAGGAAGACCTCGCGTAGCAGGGAAAAAAATTGCTCCTCGACGGTGTCGCCGGTCACCTCAGCGGATCGCGCCTCCGCCTCCCGCACGGTCCGTCTGTCCACGAGGAGCGAGAAAAGGGCGAGAATGCAGGAGGAAAACAGTTGGGGAAGGTCTTCGCCGCGGACCTCTATCATGAGGTCCGCCGTATGAGGGAGGAGCCGGAACCGGCGCTTTCTCACGTCCCGTTCGCCAGGCGCGCTGCGAAAAACCCGGGGAGTCCGGCGGCGTGAACCTTCCGCTGGCAGGACTTCACGTCGTACGGCACCCGGACCCAGGAGGCCTCGCCGCTGCCGGTGTCGAATACCAGGAAGGAGGAGAGGGGGTTCCGGTCGCGCGGCTGGCCGACGCTGCCCGGGTTCAGCATCGCCGTCTCGCCCTTCTCGATACGCAACCCTTCCAGGGGAGCGGAAACGGTGCTCCCGTCCTTCTTCCGGACGTAAGCAGCGGGGAGATGCGTGTGACCGAAGAACACCACACGAGGCGGGGACCCCCCGGACAGCATATCGACCTCCTCCTCCGCATCCTCCAGAAGGAAAAGATAGCGGTCCGGGTCGGAAGGGGCCCCGTGGGCGAGGAGGATCTCCTCGGAAAACCGGAGACTTTCCGGAAGCGCCGAGAGGTACGCCAACGATTCCGGGGAAATATGCTCCGCGGACCACCGAGCGGCGAGCAGCGCAGGCGCGTGGAAGAATTCCCCGCTCGCCTTGCCCGTAACGACAGCGTCATGGTTGCCCATGATCCCCGCGGCAGCATGTTCTCTTGCCCAGCGGACGCACTTCTCGGGCTCGGCGTTGTACCCCACGAGGTCGCCCAGGTGGAGCACACGGTCGGCCCGCTGCTGATCGATCTCCCGGATGATGGAGTCGAGGGCATCCCCGTTGGAGTGGATATCCGAGACGACCGCGATCCTCACGCCGCTTATCGCCTCCTCGCCTTAGCCGCGGGCCGAACCCGCGCGAATTTCCCGTGTTGCGCTCCCTGCGCTGAGGAGGGACACTCTTGGCTTATTCCATCCCATACCGCAAGAGTGTCCCCCGCCGTCTTACGCCGCGCGCCTTTCCGGCGCGGCGCATCGACACTCGGTGCAGATCATGATTATGACATGAAGTTGCTAGGCGCCGGTCGCCGCAGCCGTCCCGAGATTCTCCGGCAGGATGCGCGGCATCCTCTTCCGGGACGAATACTCCCGGACGAGCTCCATGAAGATTTCCAGCTCGTACCGGCGGTCCACACGCGTCCCGTCAAAGTATAGCACGCGGACCGGGAGCCCCTCGCAATCGCGGGACACGCGGGGATACACGGCCTCGGAAACGATGCCGTTCATGCACGAGAAGGGGTTGATGTCGAGTATCCCGTCTGCCCCCTTGCGGTACAGATATACCGACTTCCCCACGGACAGCAGCATCTCCCCCAGGGTTCCCTCGGGCACCAGGTAAGGGCGGGCAAGCTCCATGACCTCCCGGATGTCGTGCGGCTCCTCGTACCCGCGGAAATCGTCCCCGAACACCTCGAGGAGGGCATGCTCGTCCTTCCTCTGGAAGTGCCACTTCAGCTTTGCGCCGAGCATTTCGAAGCTCAGGGTTTTTCCGTACCGTTTGAGATCCCTGTGGTGGTCGGCGTTGGTGTACCAAACCCACTCCGTCACGTCGGAAATCCAGCATTCCCCTCCTGTCTCTTCGACCTTGCGCACCACATCGTCGTTGCTGAAGGCGTTGAGCCGGCAGAAGATTTCCCCGACGATCCCGATCAGGGGGCGCGGCGAGGAGAAGTCCGCCGGCACGCGGAGGAGCAGCTCCCGCCCCTCCCGCAGGGCCGCGACGATCCGGGCGAGCTTCTCCCCCTTCTTCTCTCCCGGAACCTCCACGGCCCGGCACAGGTTCCCTACCGCATCGTCGAATGCACGGTCGGCCGCTCCTTTCTCTGTCTCGTACGGGCGGACCCGGAGGAGAAGCTTCTGGAGGAGGTCCCCGCTGACCATGGCCCGCCAGGCGGTGCGGAGAAGTTCGTCGGCATGCTCTCCCACTCCGCTGTACCCGTCCGCGCACGTGGGGGAGACGAGCAGGACGTCGCCGTACCCCATCTCCTCGAGAACCATCTTCATGAAGGTGCCGTACTGGCCGAACCGGCACGGTCCATTGGAGGACGGCATGAAGAGCGCCATCTTTCCCGGGGCGATTTCCCCGTGCACCAGAAGCTTGAGCGTGTCACCCAGCGTCACCTTCTGGGGGAGGCATTCCTCTCCCGAGGAGAATCGTCCCCCCAGGAGAAGCGTCTCCTCGTCCGATGGCGGCATGGGCCTGGCGTCGATCCCGACAGAACGAAACGCCGCGGAAATGGTGCGCACCCCTGCCTCGGTCATCGGGGGGAAGAACACCGTCCTGCCGGAAAGCGGCGACCCGCTCACGTTTCCGCCCACCACCGCAATACCCCCTTGCTGTCGAGATATGCCTCGCAACGGGTCATGTACCCTGCGTCGTTGGCGTGCCCGTCGAACTGAAGTGTCAGGTACGGGGCACCGGAGGCTTTCTGGATGAAGTGCCGTATGAAGGAGTCCGGCCCGCACTTGAAATTGGTGATGTAGATGATGTGGTGCTTCGGCCGGTTCCTGCACCACCTCGCCGCCGCGATGATCTTCCTTCCATAGTTCCAGAACATGTTGTCGTGAATTTCCCGGATGTCGATCCCGTCCACGGGCAGGAAATCGATCGGAATCACGTTTGCGCCGTACTGGTCGCGCAGTTTCGCGGGGATATTGAGATTGACATCCCGGTCATAGAGATTGTACGAGCGGCCGATCAGGATGACGGCGTGGGCGCCCGCCTTCTCCACCTCCGATACCGCCACCGCCCCGCGGTCGGCGAGAAAGTTGCTGAACCGGCGCTGCTCCTTCCAGCCCTCCCGGATCGCCTCCCGGAGTTCGCGGCGGGAGATTCCCAGCGGACCGAAGCACTCGAAGAGATCCTCGACCAGCAGACGTTCGTCGTCCCGGAAGCGGACGGTCGGGGAAAGGAGCTTCTGGCGCAGCTCTTTCTCCCAGCCGGGTACCGATGCGAAGACGAACGGAAGAGTCTGCCCCCACGGACAGAAGTGGGATTCGGTGTGGGTGTGGACAGTCTCCGCATTGATGACGTTGGGGACGAACAGAAAATCGATCCCGTCCCGCAGGAGTGCGGCCACGTGGCCGTGGGCGACCTGGATCGGGTAGCACGGCTCTGCCACTGTCTTCTCGGACCCTTCCCTCGCGATCGCCTTGTCGGTCCGCGGACTCACCTTCAGCCCGAACCCGAGACAGGAAAGGAACGTTTTCCAGAACGGGAACCGTTCGTAAAAGTACATTGCCCGGGGATACCCGACGATTCCGCGGGGACCTTGCGTCTCCTCACTGAGTAAAGACTCGAACCACTCCGCCCGACTCGCGGGAAGGTCTTCGATTACCGGCTTGACGCTTGTCCGGGCGCTCTTCCGGTATCTCTCGGAGCACTTGTCCCCCCAGTAGGTGTTCGTGCCGTCGATCCGGATCTCCTGCATGTCGCAGAAGTTGCTGCATCCCTTGCAGGAGAACTCGCGTCTGCGGTAGTCCACTTTCCCCATGTCGAAGCCGCGGAAGCGGGTGCTCTCCCCCGTCGCGTACGCCTTGTCGCGCGCGAGGAGGGCCATCCCGATCGCCCCGATGACCCCGTTGTGCGGCGGGACGATGACCCTCTTCCCCAAGACGTGGGTGAAGGCCGCCGCGACGGAGTCGTTGTACGCGGTCCCCCCCTGGAAGTAGATCGTCTCCCCGATCTTGCGGCCCCGGACGACCCGGTTCAGGTAATTGATGACCACGGAGTAGGCAAGCCCCGCCACGATGTCCACCTTGGAGGCCCCCCGGTTCAGATAGGTGTTCAGGTCCTGCTCCATGAAGACGGTGCACCGCTCTCCCATGCGGATGGGGGCCCGGGAGGATAGGGCCATCTCCGCGAATTCCCCCTTGATCTGGATGCCGAGCCGCTCCGCCTGCTCCTCGAGAAATGATCCCGTTCCCGCGGCACAGGCGTCGTTCATCGCGAAGTCCACGACCACGCCGTTTTCCAGGCTGATGAACTTCGAGTCCTGCCCGCCGATCTCGAAGATGGTGTCCACCGACTGCCCGAAGTGCCGCTGGCTGATGAAGGAGGATCCGGTCTTGTGTCCGGTGATCTCATCCTGAACAGTGTCGGCTCCTACGAGCTCTCCGATAAGCTCCCGCCCCGACCCCGTCGTGCCGACCCCGCGGATCCGGATTCTCTCCCCGAACTCCTCCCACAGGTCGCGAAGACCCTCCGTCACCACCTGCACCGGCCGTCCCTGCGTGCGGACGTAGATTTCCTTCACGAGGTTCCCCTCCCCGTCGACGAGGGCGAAATTGGTGCTTACGGATCCCACGTCGATTCCGAGGAAGACTTCGTGCCGGTCTTTGAGGGGAGGCGGGTTGGCCACCCTGTCCCTCAGGAATACGACATTTTCGGTGGTGAGAGGGGGCCAGGAGGGGAACGACCACTCCCCTTCCCCGGGGGCGTCTGCAGAAAGGACGAACGCCTCACCCTGCGGCTTCCCCGCCGTTGCGCCGTCTTCCGCAGCAAGCATCGCCGCACCGACCGCCCCGAGGTGCGCGAATCCCCAGGGGAGAACCACGTCGTCAGGGGAGAACCCGAACACGTCTCTGACGGCGTGCGCCACCCCCTGGTTGGCGAACAGCCCCCCCACGAGTGCCACGCGGGGAACAGGGTCCTTTCCCTTGTTTATGCTGCTCTTGAAATTGCGGGCGACCGCCTCGCACAACCCCTTGAGGATCTCCTCGGGAGAACACCCCTTCTGCTGGGCGTGGATCATGTCGCTCTTGGCGAACACCGAGCACCTCCCGGCGATCCGGGCCGCAGTGCCGGCCCGTGCCACCATTTCCCCGATGTCTTCCACGGCCAGCCGCATCCGGTTGGCTTGCTGGTCGATGAACGAGCCCGTGCCGGCGGCACATTCTCCGTTGGTATCGTAGTCCCGAATGCGGAGCGCTCCCCCCTCGGTCGCCGCGGCGAGACGGATGACCTTCGCGTTCTCTCCCCCCATCTCGAAAATCGTCCGCACATCGTGCTGGACCGCGGTCACACCCCGCACCAGGCAGCGAAAATCGTTCTCGTACCGGGCTCCCAGATTCTGGGCCAGCCGCGCGCCGCTTTTCCCGGTGAACGCCACTCCCCGAACCCTTTCGGGCCCGATCCTGCCGATCCACTCTCCCAGGCGCTCGGGAACTTTCCGGTTCGGGTCCCCGAGGAGTCGGTCGTAGGAGAGGAGATAGGCACGCGCCTCTCCCGGAAGCGCCGCCGGTTCGGCGGAGAGAAAGCTGTTCAGGATTTCCTCGGGAAGAGGGGAATCCGAAGGCAGGGTGACGAGTGCGAACTTCACGCTGATCGAACCGACATCGATGCCTATATACACAAAATGCCCCCTTGCGCAGAAGGCGAGACTCACGTCCCCCGGAATGATACCTGCAAATATCCATCAAAAGCCGTGCCTACTTTATTATATTCAGGAAAGACAACCGGATACGCCCTTTCTCCGGAAATGCCCACGGAGGAGAATCGTCCGATCGGATAGGGAGGTTATCCTTTCGGATAGCA
Organism: Candidatus Limnocylindria bacterium; assembly: GCA_035464915.1. Classification (GTDB taxonomy): domain Bacteria; phylum Desulfobacterota; class Deferrimicrobia; order Deferrimicrobiales; family Deferrimicrobiaceae; genus CSP1-8. The sequence continues at coordinate 23,518 of DATHRT010000165.1, read as the reverse complement.
TGGATTTGGCCGGGGACCCGCGGTATAGTATCTCTGTACCTAAGAAAGAGAGGTCGGAAATGTTCGGAATCGGTTTCCAGGAGATGCTCGTCATCCTTGTCGTGGTCCTGATCTTCTTCGGGCCGAAGCGTCTCCCGGACCTCGCCAAGAGTCTCGGAAAGGGGATCGCCGAATTCAAGAAGGCGTCCGAGGAGGTACGGAAGGGGATCGACGAAGCCGTCCGCGAAACGGATAACGAAGAGACGGAGACCGACTATCCCCCTCCCGGTGACGCGGCAAGCTCCGATCCTCCCCCTCCCGGTGACGCGGCAAGCTCCGATCCTTCCCCGTCCGGCGCGAACGAATCTCCTCCCCCCCCTTCCGCCCCCAAGGGATGAACGGAAAAGGCCTCCCCTTCTAGTGTACCGTCTCGTAAATAGCTTAACGCACCGAGAGCATCGATGCGCCGCGCCGTGCTGCGGCGCGCGACTGAGGATGGGGGGGGACACTCCTGGGTTATTCGCCGAGAAAATCAGGAGTGTCCCCCGCGTAAGAAGCGCAACGAAGCTGGAGCGAGGGGCCTGTCCCCGGAAGGGTCGGCAGCTGAGGCGAAGTGGATGCGCCGTCAGACCGCGAAGGACGACCGAGCACGGCGCAGGCGTACTAACGGTACGCCGAGCCGGGCGCAGGGAGTCCGACAAAGGACTGGCGGTGCAGACCGAGCCGCAGGCGCCGGTCGCCCAAAAGGCTGCCTTTTCTGCTGCGACAAGCGATCCCCGGGCTACGTCGGGCGTGCTCGTCGCTCGCTTGTGCGGCGTATTCAACGTACGCCTCCGCGCTCGCTCCTGCGCTTGCCCGCCTCGCCTCGGGTCTCCCTTGTCTCGCGACGAAACCCTTCCGGGGACAGGCCCCCTGCAGCGGCGCTCGAATGCCAAGATATTTACGAGACGATGCACTAAATGAAGCCGGAACCAGGAACGAACTCCGAGGTCCGGCTGCCGCTCACGGAGCACCTGGATGAACTGCGCCAGCGGCTGATCCGCTCCCTGATTGCTATGGGGCTGGGAACCGTCCTTTGCTATTCCCGCGCGGAAACCCTCTATCAGATGCTTCTTTCCCCCCTGACGAAACAACTCCCCGGGGATTCCCGGCTCATCTTCACCGAACTCACCGAAGCCTTTCTCACCTATTTCAAGCTGGCGCTCTGGGGAGGATTTGTTCTGGCAAGCCCTGTGATCTTTTACCAGGCGTGGAAGTTCGTCAGCCCCGGCCTCTTCCGGAAGGAGAGAAAGATTCTTTTTCTTTTCTCCGCCTGCTCGACGTCGGCCCTCCTTTTCGGGATGGCATTCGCGTATTTCTTCGCAGCCCCGTCGATATTCTCTTTCTTGCTCGCCTTCGGAGGATCGACCATCGTCGCGATGCCGTCGATGAAAGAGGCCCTCTCGCTGATCCTCCGGCTTCTGCTGATTTTCGGGGTGATGTTCGAATTGCCACTGGTCCTGTTCCTCGGGGGACGGGCGGGGATTCTGTCCCCGGACCATCTGCGGCGCGGGAGGAAGGTGGCGATCGTCGGCGTATTCCTGCTGGGAGCGATCCTCAGCCCCCCGGATGCCGTTTCCCAGGTCCTCGTCGCCGTCCCTATCTACGCACTGTACGAGGTGGGAATCCTTCTGTGCGCCCTCGGAGTCAAGCGACACAGAGGATGAATCAGGGTTGAGAGGTCACCACGAATCCATTATAGTCGTGTAGGAGTAACGCCGGACACGAAGCAGGGGTCGGAGGGAAACGATGATCATCGAGTGCCAGGCTTGCCAGGCGCGTTTCCGATTGGATGAATCCAAGATCAAGGGAAAGGGAGCGCGCATCCGGTGCCGGAAGTGTGGCGAGTCAATCATCGTTATGAAAAGCGATGTCCCGCCACTAAAAATGTCTCCACCTGTAGGGAAGGAACTCTTCGACCTTCGGGCAATCCTCCAGGAGCCGGAAAAGAGACATCCTCTACCGCCACGGGAAGAGGTCGACACTGCTTTCGAATCCATAAAGAACCGGGACCGGGAGACTGAACAGGCGCACCCTCCGGCCCCGGAAGAACCGCCGGAACCCTCCCTGACGCGGGACGAGGGCGACGCCGCCTTCGAAAGCCCCCTGTTCCGTGAGGAGGAGGAACAGCCTTCTCCTGTCGCAGAAGAACCGATGCCTCCATTAGAAGAAGAACGGGAAACCCTTGCGCAGGAACCGCCGGAACCCTCCCTGACGCGGGACGAGGGCGACGCCGCCTTCGAAAGCATTCTGGGCAAGAAGCGGGAGTCCGAGCAGGAAACCACTCTTGTCGGGGAAGAGTGGGAGCTTCCGCGGGGGGTTCAGGACATCTCGTTCCCGCTTGAGCTTGGGAAGGAGGGGGATATCTCCTCTCCCCAGAAGACCGGGGAAACGCCCGTCCGAAGTCCGGAGGATTGGGCTGGCGAGGAAGCGCATCCCCCGTCGCCATTGACGGAAAAGGGATGGGACCACCCGGGCCGGCAACCAACGGAGTTCCTTGGCCTCGACACTACTCTCCCTGACTTCCTGAGGAAGGAGGAAGCGGCAAAGGGGCCAGGCAAACAATTCGACATCTCCGAACAACTGAGTGATGTTCCCATCGGAGTCCCGGGAGAGGACGTGGCTCCCGTTTCTCCTACAGGGGACTCCCCCCCCGACAACATGGACCCCGCTGCCGCGCGTGCGGAAACGATCCAGGACCAGTTGTCCGATCTGGTCGAAAGCAAATCCACTGAGGAGACCTCCGTCCCGGATTCGCCCCCTCCGGAAATTACGTCGCCACAGCCCATGGAAATCGAGAGGAAACCGGCAATCCGTCCACGGCTCTCTGTCCCCTCCGGGAAACCGTCCGTCGCGCTTCTGGCGCTCCTGTTTGTGATTCTGGCGGGGGGAGGAGCATACCTTGCCTTCACGGGAACCGGGCAGAAAACCCTGCGCACCCTTATCCCGGGAATGGAGTCGTTATGGCTGGGCGGGAAGGAGTCCGTCAAGCCCTACAGCATAGGCAACCTGATCGGCTACTACGAGACGGGCGACCAGGCGGGAAGGATGTTCGTCATCAAGGGAGTAGCCACCAACCAGGGACGGAAGGAAAAAAGCGGAATCCGGATCCGGGCGGAGCTGCTTGACGGAAATCACCAGACGATCGCCGAGAAGACGGTGTACGCGGGGAACATCATCAAAGGGTTGCGCTCCACGGAGCAGGAGAAAATCGAAACCGCCATGTCCAACCGCTTTGGGGACAAACTGAGCAATGTGGACGTCGCCCCGGGGAAATCGGTTCCTTTCATGCTGGTGTTTTTCGACCCTCCGGAGGGAATCGAGGAATACCGGATGGAGGCCCTTGACGGAGACTGAGCACATGCCGCCGGAAGAGCGGGACTCCGGCGGCCAGCAGACCAAACGTCGCTACTTGTCCTTATTCTCCTGGTTTTCCGGCTTCGTGGGAGTGACGTCGACTTCGTTCTTCTCCTTCATCGACTTTCGGAAGTTGCGGATTCCCTCCCCGAGGCCGCTTCCGATCTGCGGAAGTTTGCCCGCACCGAAGAGCAGGACGACAATCACGAGAATGATTAGGAGTTCCGGTACCCCGAGTCCGAACATGCATCCCTCCTGGCCGACGGCCGTTTACTCTCCTATCATACCACCCGGATAGGGTTCCCTCCTCATTTTTCCCGGATCGTCTCTTCCACCGCCACCCCGAAGTGTCTTCCCGCCCTCTCCTCCGCGAGGAGAACGGATTCCTCCACGGACAGCTTCGCCACGGATACCGTGCGGCCGGATCCATCCACCAGCCGGACCGTCTCCGCGTTCTGCAGGATCACGGAATGGCTTGTGCCCCCGGGGCCTTCCGCCCGGACGAGCAGCAAAGGCCTTCGCTCCACTTTCACCCGTCCGACGGCGGCCATCTCCCCTTCCCCGTGATCGTTCACCAGGAGCACCTCGGAACCGGCCGCCAACTCCGACAAGTACCCCGTGCGCCCAGCGGGGAGCCGACAATAGGAATGCACCGCTCCCGCATTGACGCGGAAGGGCCGGGGGAGGACATACGGGTTCGGAACATTCTCCGCACACACGAGAAACATCCCCGCGCTCGAGTTCCCCACCAGCATCCCGCGGCTTCCTTCGATCAGGGAGCAGGTGTCAACGCATACCCGGTCCCCGATTCCGAGGGAGGTTACTTCGGTTATCCGCGCCGAGACAAGCGGCACCGTCCCGGCCTCGACGCGTGCCGACGACGCCAGTTGGCGCATCATGCCGGGAGAGTCCGTCTCGAGAACGATCCCGTGGACCCCTCGTTCCAGCACCCCCCGGTACAAGGCGACTTCCTCGGGGGTACGGGCCACTGCGAAAATCTTCCTGCGGTGGGCCACGAGGTTTTCCAAGGGGATCACTTCCCTTTCTTCCGGCCGGACCACCCAGATCATCTCCGGGGTAGAGGAAAGGACCGCTGTCTCATCCTCCTTTCCGCGCATCCGGATGACGCGAAAATCCCTCCCCTCGCGCAGGTCCCCTTCGGAGCATACCGCCGTCAGCCGCCCGAGCTCCCGGGCGCTGCCTACGCAATCATCGGGAACCCAAAGGGTCTCCACGCCCGATTCGAGTGCCGCGATCGCGACCTCCTTCTCCCACGGGATTACCCGCGCCCACAACACCGGGGCCATCACTTTCCCGCCTGCTTCAGGATGCTAATCGCATCTTTCGTGGTCGCTCCACCGTGGACGATCGCCGCAATGGCCCGGACCATCGATGCCGGGAACCTGTGCTGAAACACGTTGCGCCCGATGGAGGCACCGGCCCCACCCGCTTCCATCGCGCCCTTCACCATTACGAAAACCTCCCTGTCGCTCCCCATTTTCTCGCCCCCCGCGATAACAACGAGGGAGGCGCACCCTTCGACCACTTCGCGGAACGTCTCGGGGTCTCCCGTGTACGGAACCTTCACAATGTCCGCCCCCATCTCCGCCCCCACGCGCGCCGCGTGCCGGACGTATCGTACGTCGAACTCGTTCCGGATCTTCGGTCCCCGCGTGTAGATCATCGCGAGGAGAGGCATCCCCCATCTCTGGCAAGCAGTGGAAACCGTTCCGAAATCCCGAAGCATCTGCGCCTCGTCCTCGGCACCGAGGTTCACGTGGATCGATACCGCATCGGCCCCCATCTGAAGGGCGTCCTCCACGGTGGCCACCAGCACCTTCTGGTTCGAGTCCGGAGAAAGTGTCGTACTGGCGGAGAGATGGAGGATAAGCCCGAGGTCTTTCCCGTATCCCCGGTGTCCGAACATGGCGGCGCCCCGGTGGACGACGGCCGCATTCGCGCCCCCCTCCGCGATGAGGTTGGCTGCGGGGGGGATCTGGATGAGTCCGGGGATGGGGCCGACGGTCATTCCATGGTCAAACGGGACAATAACCGTTCTCCGGGTGTTCCGGTCGACGATCCTTTCCAGGCGTACCTTCTTGCCGATCATCCCCTTCCTCTGTCGCCCGTCCGGCCTTACCGGTACGCTCCCCTGACCTTGAGCAGTTCGTTGAGGTATGTGTGGTTATCCGCGTACTTCAGCGCCTCCTCGTACTTCACCTTCCCGGAAGCGACGAGCTCCGCGAGGGTCCAGTCGATGCTCACCAGTTCCTCGACATTCGTCTGCATCATGCTGCGCAGGACGTGTACCTTCCCCTCGCGGATGGCGTTTCGGACACGGAGGGAGGAACTCATCTTCTCCCACGCCAGAATGCGTCCGCTACCGGCCGTTCGCCGGAGCAGACGTTGCGAGAAAACCACCTGGAGGCAGTCCGCCAGCTGGGCCCGCACCTGAAACTGCTGGGCCGGGGGGAAGATATCGATGATCCGGTCCACGGCGGCGGTTGCATTATTGGAGTGCATCGTCGCCATAACGAGGTGGCCGGTCTCCGCTGCCGACAGGGCGATGGAGAAACTTTCCAAGTCCCGAAGTTCCCCGATCACGAGGACATCGGGGTTCTGCCGGAAGATATGACGGAGACCGTCCGTGAACGAGAGGGTGTCGGTCCCCACCTCCCGCTGATTCACGTTCGAGTTCTTGTGCCGGTGTGTGTACTCGATGGGATCCTCGATGGTAATGATGTTCGCCTTCCGTTCCCGGTTGATCGTATCCACGAGGTTCGCCAGGGTCGTGGTCTTGCCGTGCCCGTTCGGCCCGGTAATCAGGATGATACCGTGCTTCCGCAAGGCGTACTCCTGAAGGAAGTCGGGGAGACCCAGCTCGGCGGCGAGAGGAATCTTGTCCGCGACGTGGCGGGAGGTGAAGGCGAGGGAGCCCCGCTGTCGGTAGACGTTGCAACGGAAGCGCCCGACCCCGTCGAGCGAGAAGGCGAAATCCAGCTCGAGGTTCTCCTGGAAAATCCGTTTATGTTCCGGCGTGAGGATTTCGTGGACCATCGCTTCGACATCGGCGGGCTTGAACGCCGGAATGTCCAGGCGCCGGATTTCCCCGTCCACCCGGATGGACGGGATGGCGCCTGACGAGAGGTGGAGGTCTTGGCCATTCCAGGCAACCAGCGTTTTGAGAAGGCTCTTGATGTCGCTCTCCGCCGGGATCTGCCGTGCCGGTGTTTCCCCGCTGAGCCTCAGTGGTTCGACCCCGTACCCGCCAGTCTGGAAATGGCCGAGCGCCTGCTCGAAATGGGAGGCGGAAAGGATCACCGGCTTCGTGGAATGCCCCGACTGAAACTCCACATCGGAAAGGGCCGTCAGGTCCGTCGGATCGACCATGCCGACCACGAGTCTCTTCCCCTCGAATCCGATGGGAAGCAACCGCCGGGACCGGACGGTCTCCAGCTTGATGAGGCGCTGGATGGAGGGAGGGACCTCAACCCGGGTGAGATTGATGTGCTGCAGGCCCGTCTGTTCGGACAGGGAATTCAGCAGCACCTCTTCGTCCAGGTAGCCCAGCCGGATGAGGTTCTCCCCGACCGTGCCCCCGAGCTGCCTCTGGCCGTTGAGCGCGTCCTTCAGTTGTTCCTCCGTAATCAAACCCGAAGAAACGAGAATTTCCCCGATTTTCAATTTTTTATTCGGCATTTTCCCTCCGCCCGTCCCGTGGTGCCGGGACATGAATGGTTCTTCCCAAATCTATCCCAGCGGAGGAGGGTGGGCAACACCATTTTCTTCCCGGGAGGCCGCTCGTCCTATCCGCGAGAGGAGAAAGCCGTCGTCCCACCCGAGCAGGCGGGGGCAAGCGGGCACCGGACGCAGGTCCCCCGGGACACGTGGGTGCAGGCCTTCAGGATCCCGATCCGGGTAAGGACGAAGTCGAACCGGACGGGGTCCTCGGGGCACACCGCCCGGAACGCATCGGTAATCTCCTCCGCCATCCCCCAGTCGGCGCTATTGCGTGCGGTAAGCCCCAGCCACTTCCCCAGCCTCGCCATGTGCGTGTCGACAGGAACAATCAGTTGCCGCGGTGCGAGAACCGTCCAGAGCCCCAGATCCACCCCGTCTCCCCTCCGCACCATCCAGCGCAGGAACAGGTTGTGCCGCTTGCAGGCAGATCCCTTGCGCGGGTCGGGAAACAGAAAATCCCTTTCCCGGGGGATCGCATCCCCCCACGCCTTGCGGAATCGGGAGAGAAAGCCGGCCAGCCATACGCGCGCCCCACCGTCTTCCCGCTCCCTGGCCCGCCGGTAGAGAGCTTCCAGCGAGCCGTGCGCGAGAAGAGCCGTCCGGACGCAGAAGAGAAAGCGGTGAACTCCGCGAGGAGAGATGAACCGGTAGGAAAGATCCCCGACACGGGACGGGGGGACGGGGCGGGTCGCCGTCAGGGCCGCATGGGGAGACGGGCCAAGGACCTTGAACATCCTTTCGAGAAACGGCAGCATCCGGGCCACATTCCCGAAGGCGAAGGAGGCTGCCACGAACGCTGCGACCTCCGCATCCGCGCGGTCCGCGAACCGGTGGGGGAACCGGACGGGGTCGGTCGACAGGTCGGCTGCCCCGTACGCAAGGAGAGACGATGAGAGCGCCTTTCGAAGAAGTGCCGTCTTGCCTACGGAATCACCTTGTTGAGCGGGTACTCGACGATGCCCGAAGCACCCGAATTCTTCAGCACGGGAATCAGTTCCCGCACGGTCTTTTCGTCCACGATGACCTCGAGGCTGAACCAACCCTCCTCGGAAAGCGACGATATCGTGGGGGTATGGAGGGCGGGGAGAACCTTCAGCACCTTGTCGAGATTGGCGCGGTTGACGTTCATCTTCACCCCGACCTTTTCCTCTGCCCGAAGGGCACCGGTGAGAAGCATCGCGATGTTTTCGATCTTTTTTCGTTTCCACGGATCTTTCCATGCATCCCGGTTGGCGATCAGGACGGTCGTCGATTCCAGGATGGTGTCCACGATTCTCAGATTATTCGCGCGGAGGGTACTCCCCGTCTCGGTCAGTTCCACGATCGCGTCGGCCAGACGCGGGGCCTTCACCTCCGTCGCTCCCCACGAGAACTCGACGTTCGCCTCAATCCCCTTCTCCCTGAGGAACCGGCGGGTGTACTGAACAAGTTCGGTGGCCACCCTCTTGCCGCTGAGATCTTCGATGCGTTTGATGGGGGACTCGTTCGGAACGGCGACCACCCACCGGACGGGGCGCAGCCCCCCTTTCGCGTACTGGAGGGGACAGACCTCCTTCACCTTGGCATTCTGCTCCATGACCCAGTCGCGGCCGGTCAGTCCGAGATCCAGGATGCCGTCTTGCACGTAGCGGGCCATCTCCTGGGCGCGGATCAAAAGCCCGGACAGTTCCTCGTCGTCGATGGACGGGATGTAGCTGCGGGAGCCCACCAATATGGTGAACCCCGCCTTTCGAAAGAGCTTTATCGTGGAATCCTGCAGGCTCCCCTTCGGAAGACCAATGTTCAGGATTCTCCCGATTTTCTCGCTCATGGCGCTCCCCTCATGCAATAAAAGGTAAAGGCGGATATAGTACCCGGGGATCGGGTTTCTGGCAATCGATTGTTAACAACCCGATACAAATGACCCCCGTGTGAGGCGATGCCATAAGAAGGGAAACCCCGTGATGGAAAAGGACGCGGTGATCCTGATGGCGAAGGCTCCCCTTCCGGGGTTGGTCAAGACGAGGCTTTGCCCACCGTTTACGAAAGCGAATGCGGCCGCGCTCTACGCATGCCTCCTAAAGGACACGGCGGCGGAACTGTCCCGTCTGGCACGGACCCAACGCTACCTGTTTTTCTCCCCGCCCGGAAGCGGGGGTTTCTTTCGCCGGGATCCGTTTTCCTGCTTCGTGCGGATTCCCCAGACGGGGAAGGACCTCGGCGAACGTATGGCGGGCGCGTTCGAAACCGCCTTCGCCCGGGGCTGCACCCGGGTCGCACTCGTCGGCGCGGACTGCCCGACGCTATCCGCACCGCTCGTGCGTGCTGCTTTCCGGGAACTCGCTTCCTCGGCCGGGGCCGTTTTCGGCCCGTGCGACGACGGGGGATTCTACCTGATCGCCCTCTCCTCCCGCGCCCCGTCCCTGTTCCGGGGAGTAAACTGGGGGACGAACGCGGTTCTTTCCGAGGTTTCCCTGAGATGCCAGGCCGCGGGTCTCCCTTATTCCCTTCTCCCCGCCGGGTTCGACATCGATACCGCGGACGACGTGGCTTCGCTTGCCCGCTGGGCCCGGACCCACATCCTCCCTTCCTGCCCGAGAACGCGACGGTGGCTCACCTCCCGCGGGGACGGATGAGCTTTCGTCCCATCCCCAGGTCCACGATCTCGCTTCGCAGAACGACCTCCCTGAGCTCCTTTGCCGGGGCTGTCACCTCGAATCTCCCCGTCTCCCCGCGGAGGAGCGCCCCCTCCCCCCGGAACTCCGTCTTCGGGAACACCGTCTTTTTCTGTCTGCGGCCGTCCCGGTAAACGAACTCCACGATGATCGCGACGGACCGAAGGGAGAGATCGGGGATGTCGTCCCCCTGGTTGGTCACCGTTCCCCGCAGGATAAGCGCATCCCCCTTCCTCTCCTTCTCGACCCGGATCGGGAGCGAGGGATTCGGCTCCACCTTCACGGTGTGCGCAACCCATCGCTGGTACACGAATGCGAACAGGAGAACGGCGAGGAGAGCCGGTCCCGCCAGCTTGATCCACTTGCCGTACCGGTCCCACAGGGCCGCGAAATCCGGCGCTCCCGCGGAGATAGGGCGCGTGTGTTCCTTTCGCTCCGCCGGGGGGACGATCTGCTGGCAGTGCGGGCAGACGGGGACTTTCGCGGGAATCTGGATCGTGCAGGACGGGCAGGCGATGTACTCTTCCTCTTTCGGAAATCGCGGCGGCTTGTCGGACATGCTCTCCCCCCGGGGGACCGGGCGCTACGTCCCCTCCCGGTCTCTCCTCAGGAATTCCACCAGAAGCCGTACCGGCACCCCTGTCGGGCCGGGGGCATACCCCATTTTCTCTTTCTCCCTCCAGGCCACCCCGGCAATGTCCATATGGACCCAGGGCGTATCCCCGGCGAACTCTTTCAGGAAATAGCCTGCCGTGATCGCGCCTCCCTCCGGCCCGCCGATGTTCTTGAGGTCGGCAATGTCGCTCTTGATCTGCTCGAAGTATTCCTCGTGAAGCGGCAGCTCCCAGGCCCTCTCTCCCGAGGCCTCGACGGCCTCCCGCATGCGGTCCAGGAGCTTCGGGTCGTTCCCCATCATCCCCATCGTGACGCTCCCCAGCGCCACCACGCACGCGCCGGTCAGCGTGGCGGCATCGAGAATGACGGCCGGCCGATACCGTTTCTTCGCGAAGGTGATGGCGTCCGCCAGAATCAACCTCCCCTCGGCATCGGTGGAGAGCACCTCCACCGTCTTCCCCGACATCATCCGTAGCACGTCGCCGGGCCGGTAGGCGTTCCCGGACGGCATGTTCTCCACAGCGGGGACGATCGCCACGATGTTCCTGCGGACGCCGAGGGCGGCCGCTGCCCGCAGCGTGGCAAGCATTCCGGCCCCTCCCGCCATGTCGTACTTCATCTTCTCCATGCCTTCCCATTTCTTGAGGGAAATTCCGCCCGTGTCGAACGTCACCCCCTTGCCGACGAGGGCCGTCCAGGGGGTACCGGGGCGTCCGCCCCGGTACTCGGCGACGATCAGTCGCGGGGAGACATCGCTCCCCTTTCCGACCGCAAGCAACCCCCCCATCCTCCACGCCTCGGCCTCCTTCTTTCCGTATACCTTGACACGCACCTTCCCTCCGCCAAGCGACCGGGCCGCCCGCGCCAGCCCGTCCGGGCGAAGGTCTCCGGGCGGAGACGCAACGAGGTCCCTCCCCCAGTTGATCGCCTCCCCCAGTTTGGTTCCCTCGGCAAGTCCCCGCGCGATCGCAACCGCTCCTTCCCTGTTCCTCTCTATCACCTGGAACCGGGACACCCTTCCCTCTTTCTCGGATTTGTACCGGTCATACTCGTATCCCGAAAGGACGGCCCCCAGGCCCAGGAACCGTGCGGCTTCCTTCGGATCGAGCCCGCCTGCGCCGGCCCCGTGGAGAACGGACGCCACCGTGGAGATTTTTTTCTTTTTCGCCAACCGCAGGACGGGCAGGGCGGACTGGCGAACGAGGTCCAGGGTGAACTTCTCCTGCTTCCCGAGCCCGACCACCAACACGCGGGGGGCTGCTACGCCTTTTGCGGGACGGAGGGACAGCGTCTCCCCCCACTTCCCCCCGAAATCGCCGTCGCGGATTGCCGCCGAAATGGCCCCCCCGATGGCCTTGTCGACGGCACCGGTCGCGCCACCGGGGGTCGTGACCCCCTCGAAAAGATTCACGACGAGCAGGTCCGCCCGGTGCTTCCGGATATCTCCGATAACCAGTTCCGTCTTCATGGGCTTCCTCCCCGTCTCCCTGCCCTGCCCCTCCCACTGAACCATATTGGCGGAACGGGAGAATTGTCAAGCAGGCCGTTCGGCCGTTCGCAGCTCATCGTTATGATAATATGGACCGAACTTCTTTTTCCTGGAGGCTACCGGAATGTCTCGCCCCTTCTATACCAGCGCCGATCTCAACAACTATCCCGATTTCAAGGAGTACGCCCCGGAGGCCTTCGAGGCCTACAACGCCTGGTCCTCCGCCGCATTCGCGGAGGGAGCGCTCGGAAAGAAGACCAAGGAACTGATTGCTTTCGCCGTTGCCCATGCAATCCAGTGTCCGTATTGCATCGACGTCCACACGAAAGGATCCTCCGCGGCGGGCGCCACGAGGGAAGAGATGGCCGAGGCAGTCCACGTTGCGGCAGTCATCCGGGGGGGGGCGTCCCTGGTCCACGCCGTGCAAGCTTTGCAAACGCTCGAGGACGAATAAGGAGAGGTAGATGGCATTCCCGATCACTCCCGGAGGCCGTTTTTTCGCACCCGATTTCATCGTGCGGGAGAAGGACGGCGCATTCGTCGCCATCGACCGGGACCGGGCGAACTGGATCTGCCTCAACAGGAGCGGAATGGAAATCCTGCACACGCTTCCGGGAAAAACGGTCACGGAGGCCGCTTGCGTGTGCGTCGCCGCCGGTATTCTACCCCCCGAAGAACCCGAGAACGCGCTGCGCAAGTTCACCGAGGCCCTTGCGAGAAAGGAGTTCCTCTCCACCGAACCGGTCACCGGGGAGTTCGTCGCCCGGGCGGAGATCCTCAAACCCGAAAAGCTCCACGAGGTCTGGATCGTCACCAACTTCGAGTGCAACATGTCGTGCCGCCATTGCTACACCTACGAGAGGGTGAAAAATGACCGGAGGCGGGTGGGCAAGGAAGCGTTGCTTGCGATGATGGACGAGTGCCGCCGACTCGGCGCGGAGGTGTTCTATCTGACCGGAGGGGAGCCGATGCTGCGGGAGGACCTCCTCGACCTGATCGAGGGGGCGACGCACCGTTCCCGGGCGATCCTTTTCACCAACGGCACGCTCATCACGACCGAACGGGCGAAACTCCTTTCCCGGTACCGTGAGCGGCTCGTGGTCCAGGTGAGCCTGGAGGGCCCGGACGAGGAGACCAACGCGGTTCTCCGTGGCAAGGATTCGTTCGCCAGGGCCATGGAAGGGATCCGCAACCTGCTTCGGGAGGGAGTCCGGGTCGGCGTGAGCTCCACCCCTACCCCGCAGACCGCATCGCGGATTCCCGAACTCACCCGTCTCCTCGCGGGGATATCGGAAGAAAGGCACGGCATCGATTACCACCACATCATCTATGTCGTGCATGCGGGCAACGCGAGGGAGGGAGATACGGCCAAACTTTCCGCCGTCGATCTCATCGATGTCGTTACGGGGTGCAAGGAGGCAATCCGGCAGGCAAAGCGGGAAGGAAGTAAAACCAGGCTCAAGATCACGAATGACAAGATCTTCGAGGCGATCGCATCCAACGGCCCGCGGAAAGACATGTGCGGAGCCGGGTATACCATTTTGGGGATAAACGCCGACGGGATGCTGCACCCGTGCGCCACCACGATGCACGACACCTCCTTCAACCTGGGATCCCTGCTCGACGAACGGGGGGATTACGTTCCCGGAGAGATCGGAAGGCAGTGGCGGGAGAGCTCGGCGGTCCAGAGGATCCGCTCGTTCACCGTCCTGCCCCGGGACGGAGGGAAAGTTGCCGACCTCCGATTCTTTCATGGCGGGGGATGCTGGTACCACATGCAGGACCAGCGGGGGGATATCTCGACGGAGCACCCCTTCTACGCAGCTTATGAGTCTCTGACGGAGAAGGCGATCCTGCACGTGGCCACGAAAGACATCCCGGAAGGCGACACGGCCAGGGGGGCGAAGCGGCCGAAGATCTACTCCTCGATGGCGCGAACGCGCATCTCCTGCGCGGGGGTCCGGAAGACCGGAGACACGTCAAGTCAGGGCATCGACAACGGCTACTGCATCTGCTTCGCCTGACCGGCACTCGAATGCCGGATTTTCCCCCCGTTTTTCGGTAAGCGGGCAAATGACCCGGATGATTTCGTTTTTCTTACAAGTTCATCAAAAAACCCCTGCAGATAAAAGTTGCATAGAATGAGTGAAATAAATTATAAGGGGCAAACGTTAACCCATTCACGCGGGACATTGCAGAAGACTTGTCAAGAGGCTCCACATTGAACAGAACATATATACGAAACACGATCATGGAAGCCGTTCTCATGATGGTCTTTTGGCTGATCATGAGCGGCCATTACGATCTCATGCACGTCTCTTTCGGCATTTTCTCCGTAATCTTTGTGCTGCTCATCAATCATTCCATAAGAAGACATATTTACACCCTGGGGGAATATTCGGACGCGTTGAAGCTAAACCTCGTGAGACTCGTCTACTACGTCCCCTGGCTGCTCTGGCAGATCGTTGTTGCCAGCCTGCAGGTGGCTTACGTTGTTTTGCACCCTAAATGTCCTGTTGATCCCGCCTTGCTGCGTTTCAAGACGAGGCTCGCCAACACCAGTTCGAGGGTGATACTCGGTAATTCCATTACCCTGACGCCGGGAACCATAACCCTGGACATCGAGCAGGAGGTGTTTCTGGTCCACTCCCTGATGGATATTTCCAGCACGGGGATCATCGACGGAACCCTGCCGGGCGAGGTTGCCAAACTCTACCAAAGGCGTCCAGGGCAGGTTGTCCAGGATATCAAAGTGATCAAAACCGAAGCCGATATGTGATGGATACTTTCTTTCTCCCCTACACCATCGTATTGACCGTCATCATCTTCCTCCCCTTGTACCGGGTTGTCAGGGGTCCCACGATCTTCGACCGTATGCTCGGCGCCGGGGCGGTAGGCACCAAGACGATGGTGCTTATCCTCGCGATCGGTTTTCTTTTCGACAGGCTGGATATGTTTGTCGATATTTCCCTGGCGTATGCCGTCCTCAATTTTATCGGCACCATCGCCATCGCAAAATTTCTGGGAACCGAGAAGGCAGAAGAATGATCGCAAACTTCCTGGGCATGTCGGCGGCAGTCGGGGGCGCGTTTTTTCTGATGGTCGGCAGTGTGGGATTGATACGACTCCCGGACTTCTTCAGCCGGAATCACGCCACCGGGAAAAGCGACACGCTCGGCATCATGCTCGTGATCTTCGGAATGATGTTGATCGAGGGTTTCACCCTCAACAGCGCCAAGCTGTGTTTTGTCCTCATCTTCGTGTTTCTCACGAATCCCACGGGCACCCATGCCCTTGCCAACGCGGCGCTCCGCATCGGGCTCAAACCCTGGTTCCGGAAAAACGCGGGCAAGGGGAAGTAGGCCATGTACTGGGAAATAGAAGCCCTCCTTTTTGCATTCCTGTTCACCACTGCACTGATCGCTCTTTACGTCAAAGACCTCCTTGTCGCAGTCGTCACCCTGACCGCATTCAGCTTCATATCCGCCCTGATTTATACCGTCATGGGTGCCATTGACGTAGGGTTTACGGAGGCTGTCGTCGGCGCGGGGGTAACCGGAATCTTTTTTGTCGTCCTGATATTTCAAACCTCGAGGAGGAGCAGCGATTGAAGATCGTCAACTGGCTTCTGTTGCTCTCTTTCGGCGCCTTGCTGATCTATGCCTCCCTGGGATTGCCCAACCGCGGCGACGCAGACATCGTCATGCACCGGGAGAAAAGCCCCGCAGGGTCCTGGGGGGCGTCGTCCTACTACATTCGCAACGCGTACCGGGACGCGGAAACGCCGAACATGGTCACGGTCGTTCTGGCGGATTACCGGGGGTACGACACCCTCGGGGAGGAAACCGTGATCCTGACGGCAGGGCTGATCTGTTTTCTTCTGTTACGGAATATAAGAATAAATCGCGACGAGAAAAAACCACGGAAGGCGGGCGCAGATGCGCAAACATAAATACAATATGATCGCCCTGACGGTAAGCGGCGTAGTTTCCCCTTTCATCATGCTTTTTGGCCTTTATGTCATCTTTCACGGCCATTACAGCCCCGGGGGGGGCTTTCAGGGCGGTACTCTGCTTGCCGCGGCCCTGCTGCTGATTCGCCTGACCGCCGGTTTTGACATCGCTCAGCTGCAATGGAAGAGAATCCTGGGAACACCGTTGGGGTCGATCGGTGTTCTTATCTACTTCGGTACCGGCTTTCTCGCCATGATTTCGGGGGGAGAGTTCTTGAACTATAAATTCCTCCCCTTTGCCGGAATCACCGAAGCCGGACTCCGTTCCCTGGGCATCCTGATGGTGGAAATCGGCGTCGGCGTGGCCGTGATGGCCATTCTGGTCGCCATCTACGACGATTTGCTGGAAGGCTATCTCCATGACTGATTTCCTATTGGGCCATTTTGTCTATTGGAGCATCATCGCCCTTCTGATCATCGGACTGTATGGAATGATGTTTAAAAATAATCTGGCGAAGAAACTGATCGGCATGATCATTTTCCAGGTTTCCATCATCATGTTTTACGTGGCCAGCGCCGTGAAGTGGTCGGCGACGGTTCCCGTACTCGATCCCGCGACAGGCGTTGCCGATGCGGCGAAGTACATCAGCCCGTTGCAGCACTGCCTGATGCTGACCGCCATCGTGGTGGGCGTGGCGACAAGCGGCGTCGCGTTCTCCCTGGCCATTCTTATCTACCGCAATTACAAAACACTGGAAGAATCAGATCTGTTGGAACATATGAAGTCCTCGTGATGTTGCATAACTCGCCCGCCCTGGTCCCGTTACTGTTATTGGCAACCGCGATCTCCATTCCTCTTCTGGCGATCCGGAAAGAAAAAGTGGCCTATCCCGTGACAATGGTCGCCTCTTTTGGTTCCGTTATCCTCTCTTCGTATAATGTTTCCCACGTCTTGCGAAACGGTCCGCTGACCTACCATTTCGGCGGGTGGTTCCCCCCGATCGGGATCGAATATGTGCTGGATCCCCTTTCCTCATTTGTCGCGCTGGTGGTCAATGTCATCGCCTTTTTCGTTCTCTGGCATTCGAGCGGCATCCAGAAAAGGGAGATTCCGGGGAAATCGGTTCCCTACTATGCGCTGGCCATGCTGTTTCTCTGCGGCGCAAACGGAATCATCGTCACGGGCGATCTGTTCAACCTCTATGTGTTCCTGGAAATCTTCTCCCTGGCCGGTTACGGGCTGATCGGCATCGGGGAGAAGCAGGCGCCGGTTGCTTCGTTCCGCTACCTGATCATGGGCACGGTGGGGGCATCGTTTTACCTGCTGGGGATCGGTTTTCTCTACATCGTCACCGGTTCCCTGAACATGGCGGACGTACGAAACATCCTTCCTCATATTCCTGGAAACCCGGCCGTGGCCGCCGCCCTGTCGCTGATATTCCTCGGCATGGGGATCAAGATGGCCATCTTCCCCCTCCACGGCTGGTTGCCCGATGCGTATACCTATGCCCCTTCCACTTCCTCGGCGCTGATCGCCCCCATCGGGACGAAGATCGCCGCCTACGTGTTGATTCGCATCCTGTTTTTTGTCTTCGGCGTCGAATTTGTGAGCCGGTCACTGCCGATTACAGACCTGATCGCGTGGCTTTCCGCCATCGGCATCCTCTACGGTTCGGTGATGGCGATGGCCCAGAACGAGATGAAACGAATGCTGGCCTACAGCAGCGTTGCCCAGATCGGCTATATCGGCCTGGGAATCGGCCTGGCCAATCCCCTCGGGTACATCGGCGCCGTGCTCCACATTCTGAATCATGCCTTCATGAAGGGATCTTTGTTCCTCGTTGCCGCAAACTTGCGGAAGAAAACCGGTCAATCGGACATCGCAAAGCTCGATGCCTCCTTGCGGAAGAAATTGCCCTGGAGCATGGCCGCCTTTACCGTAGCCGCCCTTTCCATGATCGGCCTTCCCCCGACGGCCGGCTTTTTCAGCAAGTGGTATCTGGCCCTGGGGGCCATCGACCGGGGGAAATGGGTTTTTCTGGCGGTCATACTCGTCAGCAGCCTGTTGAATGCCGTCTATTTCTTCCGAATCCTGGAGAAGGTTTATCTCCTCCCGCCGCCGCAAACGACGGGGGAAGACGCGGTCCCGGAAGCGAGAAGGGGATGGGGTTCCGTTGTCGGCGAGGAACAATATTCCCTCATGTTACCGGTTGTCATCGTTTCCTTCTCCTTGCTGCTGATCGGTTTAGGGAACGCAACTATCGTGAAGGAGGTTATTCAGCGGGTCATCCCGTTGGGTATGTAACGGATAAAAGGCAATGACATCTCCGGAAATATACAGCTCCGCCCTACCG
Organism: Candidatus Limnocylindria bacterium; assembly: GCA_035464915.1. Lineage (GTDB taxonomy): Bacteria > Desulfobacterota > Deferrimicrobia > Deferrimicrobiales > Deferrimicrobiaceae > CSP1-8. Next base: position 5,338 of record DATHRT010000165.1, on the reverse strand, counting down.
TTTTATGCCGTGGTGGTTTCGCTGATCGCGATGCCGTTGATCCTGCTCAGCTCCCGCCATGCCACCCTGCGGGAATTCTGGACGCTCGCGGCAAGCATCGTGAAGTTTTCCCTCGTTTTTCTTCTGTTGCCCGGCGCCCTGGCCGGACGGATTGCCGGGTTCACCTTCTGGGAGATATCGCCCGGCATAGCCCTGGCGTTGAAAGCGGACCAATTCGGTGTTTTTTTTGCGTTGATCGCCTCCGGCTTGTGGATCCTTACCTCCATCTATTCCATCGGTTATGTGCGCGGACTCAAGGAGCACAAACAGACCCGCTACTTTGCCAGCTTTGCCGTCTGTCTTTCCGCAACGATTGGCATCGCCTTTTCGGCCAATCTGCTCACCTTCGTCTTTTTCTATGAAATCCTGACAATCGCCACCTATCCGCTGGTGATTCACAAGGAAACGAAAATCGCCGTTGCGGCAGGCAGGAAGTATCTCGTCTATACCCTCACGGCGGGCGTTCTCCTGATCGCCGCCACGGCCTGGACATACAAAATAGCGGGCACGTTGGACTTCCGGGCCGGCGGTCTGTTCGGCGATGCCTCCTTCTCCCCGGGCGCGATCACCGCTTTATTTCTCCTTTTTCTCTGCGGGGTCGGGGTAAAGGCCGCCGTCATGCCCCTGCACAGCTGGCTTCCCGCGGCAATGGCCGCCCCCACACCGGTCAGCGCCCTGCTGCACGCCGTGGCGGTGGTCAAATCGGGCGTGTTCGGAGTGGTACGGGTCGTCGGGTTTGTCTTCGGGCCGGCGTTGATGCGTCAATTCGGCCTGAATATCTTTTTGGCGACCGTCGCGGGCGCAACCATCATTCTGGCTTCCCTGCTTGCCTTTCGGCAGGACAATCTCAAACACCGTCTTGCCTACTCCACCGTGGGACACCTCTCCTATATCGTCCTGGGGGCGGCCCTGATTTCTCCCGCGTCGCTCGTCGGCGGTCTGCTGCATATCGCCAATCATGCCACGATGAAGATCACGCTGTTTTTCTGCGCCGGCGCCATTTACGTCAGGCACCATAAGGAAAAGATCAGCGAGCTGGACGGCATCGGCAGGGTCATGCCCTGGACCATGGGCGCCTTCACTTTGGCCGCGATTGGCCTGGCGGGCATTCCGCCTGTCAACGGATTCATCAGCAAGTGGCAGCTCGGTCTGGGTTCCCTGCAGGCCGGTGAATTGCTGCCCTTGGCTGTTCTGGTGCTGAGCGGGATTCTCAACGCGGGATATTTTGCGCCCATCATCTTCCGTGCCTTTCTCAAGACTCCCACTGTTCCTTACGAACAGGGAGAGGCGGCACCCGCCATGGTCATCCCTCTCGTGATCACGGCGGTTTTGTCCCTCCTGCTGGGACTTGATCCCGATCTGTTTTTTCATTTCCATCGTCTGGCCGTTGCGGTCAGCGGCAGCATATTGGGAGGAATCGGCCAATGAGCAAACTGCTGTGGGCGCTGCTGGCGATTGCGGCGATCGTTTCCCTGTGGGGAGGGTTTGCGGCACCCCATGACCCTGCGCACGATGCCTGGTGGAACCGCATCCCCGTGTTCTTTGCCCTCTACGGTTTTGTCGGATGCATCGTGATCATTTTCTTTGCCAAGATCCTGGGGAAGCTCTTTTTGCGAAAGGGGGATGAGTACTACGATGCCGATTGACGCTACATTTCCTCCCGCCCTGGTCATGCTCGCGGGCGCACTTTTGCTACCCCTGTTGCCCCGCAATTACCGGCCTGTTTTCTCGCTTTTCATTCCGCTGCTCGCCCTTGGCCTTGTCCGGATGGCGCCGACAGGCGTTACCCTGACCCTGGAATTGATGGATTACCAGCTTGTCGTATATAAGGTCGACCGGTTGAGCCGGCTCTTCGGGACGATCTTTGCCCTGATAACGGTCATCGGCTCCCTCTTTGCCTTCCATGTCAAGAAGGCGGCGGAACAGAGTGCGGCCCTCCTGTATGCCGCCGGCGCCCTGGGGGTGACATTTGCCGGCGACCTGATCACCCTGTTCGTTTTCTGGGAACTGATGAGCCTGCCTTCGACCTATCTGATCTGGTCCAGAGGTGTTCGTGAATCCGATAAGGCGGGGATGCGCTATTTGATGTTTCATGTCTTCGGCGGAGGCCTGCTGTTCGCCGGCATCCTCGTTCACACGGGGGAAACGGGAAGCATCCTGGTGGAACAGCTCATGGACCGCGGTTCCCTTTCGTCATGGCTGATTCTGGCGGGCGTTGCCGTCAATGCCGCCGTTGTCCCCTTGCACGCCTGGCTTGCCGACGCCTATCCGAAGGCAACGGTGACGGGGGCGGTATTCTTAAGCGCCTTGACCACAAAAACCGCCGTGTATGTCTTGTTGAGGATCTTCCCCGGCTGGGAGATCCTGATCTACCTGGGCGTGCTGATGGCCTTGTACGGCGTTGTGTTTGCCGTTTTGGCCAACGACATTCGGGAGATCCTCGCCTATCACATCATCAGTCAGGTCGGGTACATGGTGACCGGCGCCGGCATCGGCACGGAAATGGCGATCAACGGAGCCTCGGCCCATGCCTTCAGCCACATCCTGTACAAGGCCCTCCTTTTCATGGGCGCCGGGGCGGTGCTCCAAACCACGGGGAAAAGCAAACTGACGGAACTCGGCGGGCTGGCGCGAAAACAACCCGCTATTTTGTGGCTTTACATGATCGGGGCCTTCTCCATCTCCGGCTTCCCGCTCTTCAACGGCTTTGTCAGCAAGTCCATGGTGATTGCTGCCGCGGGCGAGGCGCATCACAGCGTCGTGATGCTTCTTCTGTTGCTGGCTTCCGTGGGCACATTTCTCCATACCGGCCTGAAGTTGCCTTACGGAACCTGGTACGGCGAGGACAGGGGGGTATCCCCGCATCCCCCGCCCCGGAATATGTACCTGGGGATGGCGGCGGCGGCCTTTTTCTGTACTTTGCACGGTGTGGCGCCCGGACTGTTATACGACATGCTGCCCTATGCGGTGCATTTTGCACCCTATACGTTCTCCCACCTTGTGGAGACTTCGCAGATCCTGATCTTCACGTTTGCCGCCTTCTGGATTTACCGCGTGCAGCTTGCCGGGGAAGCCGGCATCACTTTGGATGTGGACTGGTTTTACCGCAGACCCGCGAGATGGGTAGAAAGGATCTTCCTGGAAGACCTGGAAGCTGTCTTTAATAAAATCGAGTCTATGAGCATGGAGATAGTAGGTAAGCTTTCCCTGCTCAGCAACAATCCCATGCGGATATTCAACAAGTCCGGCGGAAAATATTTCAGCCCGGATACGTATCGGCCGGAGATTCAGAGGTTAATCTTGCTCGTGTTATTTATTTTTGTGCTGATCAGTTTCTGGGGATTAGCAAGTCACCTGTTCGCTGTATAAAAATTAGATCCCGAGGTAGGCTTCCCGGATATCCTCGGATTTCCTGATCTCTTCCGGCTTCCCCTCGGCCTTGATCCGTCCTTCGTGCATGATGTACACGTAATCCGCCGCGTTTAGCGCTGCGTCGGCGTTCTGCTCGATGAGCAGGATGGTGAGACCCACTTCTTCCTTCAGCTTCAAGATGGCATCGAACACCTCGAGCACCAGCTTCGGGGCAAGTCCCTGGCTCGGTTCGTCCAGCATGATCAGCCGGGGCTTTGTCATCAGGGCCCTGCCGATCGTCACCATCTGCTGCTGTCCGCCGCTGAGCGATCCTGCGATCTGCTCCTTCCTCTCCCCGAGAATCGGAAAGAGCGAGTAGACGAGCGCCAGGGATTCCTCGAGGGATTTCAGCGCTTCTTTCCGGTATGCGCCCATCGTCAGGTTTTCGTAGACCGTCATCCCTTTGAAAAGGTGTTTCCCCTCCGGCACGAGGGTGATCCCCAAGTCCACTTTCTTGTGGGTAGGCGTAAACGTGATGTCGGTTCCCTCGAACTCCACTGTTCCCTTCCAGGGAGGTACCGAGCCGAAAATTGTCGATATCAATGTGGATTTTCCTGCGCCGTTCGGGCCGAGGAGGGACGTGATGGTGCCCTGATCCACTTTCAGGGACGGCTGCCACAGGATCTGCATCGTGCCGTAGCCGGACTCGAGTTGTTCAACGGTCAGCAACGTTTCCCTCCGGGGGGCGGCCGAGATACACTTCGATGACGCGCGGGTCGCTGAGCGCCTCTTTTGTCGGCTCATCGACGAGCTTGGCTCCCTGGTGCATGACCATGACCCGTTCCGCGAGCCCTGCGACCGCCCGCATGATGTGCTCGACCATCGACACGATGGCGATCTTTTCGGTCTCCCGTATCTGTTTGATGAGCTCGACCATATGGTCGATATCCTTCGGGTTCATCCCCGCCATCGCCTCGTCCATCAGGAGGAGCTTCGGCTTCATCGCAAGGGCTCTTGCGATCTCGACGAGCTTCTTCTCGGTGGGGGTGAGACCGCCCGCGGGCTTGTCTTTGTGCCCCTTGAGGCCGATGAGGTCGATGTAGCGATCCGCCATCTCCATGCATGCATCGACGTTCATCTTTTTCCCCTGGGCCCCGAACATCCCCCCGATGGCGACGTTTTCCCGCACGCTGGCGGACCCGAAAGGCCGGGGGATCTGGAAGGTCCTTCCGATTCCCAGGGGGGCTCTCTTGAAGGCAGGAAGGTTGGTGATGTCTTTCCCTTCGAAATGGATTTTCCCGGCGTCGGGGGGGAACACACCGTTGATCACGTTGAAGAGGGTCGTTTTTCCCGCCCCGTTCGGCCCCACGATCGCGATGATTTCGCCGTGTTTGACCTCCAGGCTCACGTCGTCGACGGCCACCAGCCCCCCGAACCGCTTCGTCACGTTTTCCAGTTTCAACAGCGGCATCGCTTCCCTCATACGATGATCCTGGCCAAAAAGGTTCCCTGGACCCTCTTCTTTAGCACACCGACGGTCCCTTCCGGGAACAGGACGATGATGATGATGATGATCGGTGCGAAGATGAGGAGCTGGAAGCCGGGCAGGATGACGGCAAGATAATATTTGGAAAGGCCGTAGATGAGCCCCCCCACGATCGGCCCGAGGAGCGTCCCCGCCCCGCCGAGAAGGACGATGATGATCGCCTCGACGGTGTAGTGAATCTCGAACACGTCGGGGGGGAACACGTACGTCAGCTTGAGGGCCCACGAAACCCCCCCGATCATCCCCGCCAGCGAGGCGCTCGTGATGAACGCGATGATCTTGTATTTGGTGACGTTGATCCCCATCACCTTTGCGGCGTCTTCATCCTCCCGGACGGCCGTCAACGCGTACCCGATCTTGCTCCTAAGGAAAACAAGCGTCAGGATGGCGGCGAGCGCGGCG